>JAHLWT010000052.1 GCA_019057775.1 Promethearchaeota archaeon | reverse complement strand
GCCATGCATATGTGCCTATGGATGAAGCACTTGCTTTTGTTGCCGTTGATTTTTCAAATCGCCCATATTCAAGCATAGATATCTCTTGGACCGGTAAATATTTTGGAACTAAACAAGATGAACTTATACCAGTTACTTTAATAGAACATTTTTTACAAACATTCGCAATTCATGCTTGTATTACACTCCACATTAAAGTTTTATCAGGAAAAGATGACCATCATAAAGCAGAAGCAGTTTTTAAAGCTCTTGGTCGTGCCCTTGATAAAGCTTCTCGATTTGATTCAAAGCGAAAGGGGAACATCCCATCTACTAAAGGATCACTATGACAGAATTAGTTTAATTAAATATTTGCGGATCTTATTATGATCACAATAATTGATTATGGAGTTGGAAATTTAAGATCAGTTCAACGAGCATTACAAAGGTACTATCCAGAGGTAATAATATCTAGTGACGTAAAGCAAATCAAAAATGCAAAAGGCATTGTTCTACCAGGTGTTGGAGCGTTTGGAGATGCTATTGAAGAATTATGCCAAAGAGGGCTTCTTAAACTTCTAAAGAAAATTATCCCAGGAAAACCAACTTTAGGAATTTGTTTGGGATTGCAATTATTATTAGATAATTCAGAAGAAAGTCCCGGAGTTGATGGTTTAGGCATTATTCCTGGCAAAGTAAAAAGACTTAAAACCACCCAATCAATTCGGGTTCCACATATAGGATGGAATAGGATTATTGTACAAAAAGAACCATATTTTTCTGGTTTTGCTTACTTTAATCATACTTTTTATTGTGATGTATTCGATACAAGTTCAATTATTGCATCTTCTTTACATGGTATAAGATTCGGAGCTATTTTTAAATACGGAACAATACTGGCAACGCAATTTCATCCTGAAAAAAGTAAGACAATTGGAGATGAAATATTAAAATATTGGATTAATTCAATGTTACAACTGGGGAATTAAAAATGCAGACAATTATTCCAGCAATTGATATAAGAGAAGGTAAAGCTGTTAGACTTACTCAAGGTGATTTTTCAAAACAGACTACATATACTGAAGAGCCTATAGCTGTTCTTAGAAAATTCATTGAATGTGGTGCATGGTGGATACACGTAATTAACTTGGACGGTGCATTAACTGGTTCGTTTCAAGGAAATCTTAGCTATCAAGTCATAATGGATCTTATTGAATTTTCAAAACAATGCGGAGTAAAAATACAAATTGGAGGAGGTATAAGGAGCATTGAAATAGCAGAAGATTTAATTAATAAAGGGGTCGATCGAATAATTTTGGGTACAATTGCAATTGAAAATAAAGAACTGCTGAAAAATATAACTAAGAGATATAGAAAAAAGGTTGCTGTTGCATTAGATAGTCTTAAGGGAATAATTCGTATAAAAGGTTGGCAACACGATACAAACTTAGGTCTTATAAATGTTCTACAGGAATTAGAGAAAATTGGAATCCAAACTTTTATCATTACAGATATTGAAAAAGATGGTACATCCACAGGATTAAATGAAAATCTTTATCTTGAACTGAAAAACAATAAGAAACCTAATACAAAAATAATTGCTTCAGGTGGAGTTTCAAGCATAAATGATGTAGAAAAGGCATTATTATACTCAGATGGAGTTATTATAGGAAAAGCTTTGTATAATGGGAATATTCCACTTAATACTTTAAGTTCTTCCCTTGACAAACTTCATAATTCGGGTTTAATAAGACGAATCATACCTTGTCTGGATGTAAAAGAGGGAAGGGTAGTAAAAGGAGTAAAATTCCAAGATTTAAAAGATAGTGGAGATCCAGTAAAAATGGCGCGTTATTACAATGAAAAAGGTGCTGATGAGTTAGTTTTTTTAGATATATCAGCAACTATTGAAGGGCGAAAAAGCATGCTTAGCACAATTCGTTCTGTAGCTGAAGAAATCTATATTCCTTTTACAGTTGGAGGTGGAATCAGAACAATTGAGGACATGACTACCATTATCAAAGCAGGAGCAGAAAAAGTAAGTATAAATTCAGCAGCAATAAGCGATCCCAACTTAATTACTAAAGGTGCTAAAAAATTTGGCTCTCAATGCATTGTCGTCTCTATCGATGCAAGAAGAAAAGGCAAGTCATGGGAAGTATATTCTCACAGCGGTACAAAACCTACAGGACTCGATGTATTAGAATGGGCAAAAACTGCTGTAGAGAAAGGTGCAGGAGAATTATTGGTTACCAGCATGGATAGAGATGGTACCAACATAGGATACGATCTCGAATTAATCCGAAAAATCACAGATATTGTGTCTGTACCTATGATTGCTTCTGGTGGAGCTGGTACTAAAGAACATTTCTTAGAAGCAATCAATAATGGAGCCGAAGCCGTATTAGCTGCTTCTTTATTTCATTATAAAAAATTAGAAATCCAGGATTTGAAAGAATTTCTGGATGATCATGATATAATGGTAAGGTTATAATTGTATGTATCGATATTCCTCAAATTAGTTTTTTACATTATTTTAATGAATCTACTATCATATCACCTTTTTCCATTTAGAGGTTCGATTGGAATAAATTCCCATTAAATATGATGTAACAATGCAATTTTTAAACAATTGAACTTTTTCTATTTTTGAAATACACAGTAGAGTTAAAAATATGGTAGAAACTAAATATCCAACTGAAAATTTGAAATGTTGGGGTAATGCTAAAACCCTACGAGAGAAATATTATGAAGATTTTGCCAAAGCTCATGAAAAGGGTGGACTTCGATGGGCAGGAGGTGCATGGGCTTTCGATGCAATCCCTGCTGGTTTGGGAGATGACGTACATTCCCTGACTGGAGAACCTTATGGAGCTACTATCGCGTTTAATAATAAATTTGCTTTAGAGTGCCAAGAAGCAACCGAAGCGAAAGGGTTTGCACGGGATCTTTGTTCTTACATGAGGAATTACTGGGGTTCTATACTTATTAATAAATATGCTTGGCCACAATTTAGTGAAGAATTCCCAAAACCAGATTTCATGTGGCAAGATCAGATCTGTTGTTCCCATTCTAAATGGTATCAGGTTGCAAGTGATCTTGAAGGAGGCGGAATTCCGCTCTTTAGTATTGATGTTTCAGTCGGTCCTTATGAAGAACTTACAGAGCATAAGATTAGCTATATTGTAAATCAAATGCATGATGGAATCAAATGGCTTGAAAAGGTAACTGGACGAGATTATGATGATGAGCTTTTGATTAAAGCAGTCCATAATGAGTTTCGTTCTTGTCACTATTGGTCAGCAATATGTGAGCTCAATAAAGCAATCCCAGCACCTTTAGATGAAAAATCAATGTACTCCCTATATGTTCTCGGTACATTAAGAAAATCAGCTCAATGGACGGCAGATTTTTATGAAAAGGAGTTATATCCTGAAGTAAAAGATAGAGTGGCTCGTGGAATAGCAGCAGTTCCAAATGAACGATGCCGTATCATGACAGATACGCAACCGCCATGGGCATTTTTGCGAATTTTCCGCTATTTAGAACAATATGGATGTGTATCAATAGGTAGTCTTTATTCCTTCGGCCTTATTGGATTATGGGAAGTAAAAGAAGATGGAACATGGGGTCCTAAACCTATTCCGGATATTGAGATCACTAATCGGGATGAAGCATTACGTGCTCTCGCTGATTGGAATTTAAGCAAACCAGAATGGCAACACTTTTATCATCCTAAACTCAAATCTGAGATGATGATTCGAATTGCACGTGAATGGAAGGTAGACGGTGTATTTCTGCATTATAATAGAGGGTGCGAAGGATTAAGTCTTGGAATTGCAGAAAATCGATTAGCGATTCAAAAAGCAGGTATACCAACAATGCCTTTTGAAGGAAACATGGGTGATGAGAGAGAATTCGATCTTGCTAGAACGATGCAGCGGGTAGATGCCTTTATGGAATCTATAGGAATGGAAAAAGACAATATATAATAATTTAAGATGTGGATTAAGATAAAATTAAATAATACAAATTTGAAATAAAACGAATGAGTGTTTATATATTTTGATAACAGCTGGTATTGATTGTGGAAGTAAAAATACTAAAACAGTTATTTTGAAAGATAATATGGTTCTTTCAGCCACTTCGGTTTTAAGCGGTTTTGATCAAGAAAAATCTGCTGAGGAAGCATTAAACAGTGCTCTTCAGAAATCCAAAACAAGTCGAGAAAAAATTAAACATATAACAGTTACTGGAGCGGGAATGGAAGCAATTTCTTTCGCAAATAATACAGTAACTACTATTACAGCAAACGGTCGTGGAGCGAACTTTATATTCCCCTCTGCACGCACTGTGATTGATATTGGGGCAGAGGAAGGGCTAGTTTTACGAATTGATGGGCAAGGAAAGGTTAAGGATTTTGGAATTAATGAAAAATGCGCTGCGGGTGCCGGAGCATTCATAGAAGCAATGTCAAGAGCTTTAGAGGTAGATATCAATACTATGGGAGAACTTTCGTTAAAATCCACCAAGAAAATCCCGATGAATGCACAGTGTACAATTTTTGCTGAATCGGAGGTTGTTTCTTTAATTCATCAAAAAACGTCAAAGGAGGACATAATCAGGGCAGTACATGACGCAATCGCGGATAGAAATACGAGCATGGTCCGTCAGATAGGTATTGAAAAAGAAGTTGCATTGATAGGAGGTGTAGCAAAAAACATCGGTTTTGTCGATTCAATGAATAAAAACCTCGGATTTGATCTCTTGGTACCTAAGGAACCGGTTTCCCCAGAATATGTTACTGCTTTAGGGGCTGCACTTGTAGCTCGTGATAAAGTTGGAGGTTAAAAAAATGTCAAATACAGAATCAGAAAAGGAATATTGGCGATGGACAGAATCACGTTATACAAGTCCCGATATAAAGTGGGAAGGTGGAGATATTATTTCAGCGGGAGTTGATGTTGGTTCAGTTAGTACGCAGGCTGTAGTCATGGTTGATGGAAAAATCTACTGTTATTCGAGCATGCGAACTGGAAGTAATAGTCCTGATAGCGCCAATAACGCAATGGATTGGGCATTAGAGGGTACAGGTCTTACTTTAGACAAAATTCAATTTGTTGTAGGGACGGGTTATGGGCGAGTTAATGTTCCATTTGCAAGTCGAGCTATTACAGAAATTGCCTGTCATGGACGAGGGGCTAACTTTATCTATGGTCCGGAAATAAGAACAGTATTAGATATGGGCGGCCAAGATTGTAAAGCGATTCGCGTTGATAACCGTGGAAAAGTTACCGCATTTCTCATGAATGATAAATGTGCTGCGGGTACTGGAAGGGGGATGGAAGTATTTGCTGATTTGCTCCAAGTTCATATTAACGATGTTGGAGAAATGTCATTAAAGGTAGAAGAAGAACCAGAACCAGTTAGTAGTACTTGTGTAGTATTTGCTAAATCAGAAGCTGTTGGACTGCTTAGGAAAGGCTGGGGAAAAGAAAAAGTTTTAGCAGCTTATTGTTCAGCTATGGCTCATCGCATAGTAACCCTCTTAATGCGGCTTGGAATTGAAGAGAAATTTGCTATAACGGGGGGAATTGCTAAAAATATTGGAGTCGTTAAAAGAATTGAAGACGAACTTAAAATAAAAGCCCCTAAACCAAGTATTGATCCACAACTTGCCGGAGCGATTGGAGCTGCATTATTTGGTAAAGCTCTTATTGAAAAGCAACGTAAAAAATCTTAATCGTGGTAGTTAGAACTAAAAATACGAGGACCAAAATGACGAAAGCTAATTATGGGTATAAAGATGGGTCAGGTGAGTATTATATTACCATTGATACTGATCTATGCAATTCATGTGGAAAATGTGTTGAAGCTTGCCCAGAGGGCGTTCTGGAAATGGCTGAAGATGAATTAGATCCTTTGGGCGATGAAATTATTGCTACCGTTTCTGATGAACACCGCAAGAAGATAAAATACTCATGCGCTCCTTGTAAGCCCGCCGGTGAAACAAAACCATTGCCTTGTGTTCTAGCTTGTGAGCCTGGAGCAATAAAACACTCGTGGTAATCTAAATTTTCCTCCGAATTTTGCTTAAATCACTGCTTTTATTTTATTAAGATTTTGATGAAAAGAAATTAATTTTAAGACACATTCTTATTTTCGAGATTTGTTTACCATGAAATCAACTTTAATAACAATAAATGGATTTTATCAGTAATAATAAAGAAGTAAATTAAAATTGTGAAAAAGTATGGAATTGCCAGATTATATAAAAAACCGATATTGGAAAGATTATTTACCTGCAGGAGTCACATTAGAAATAGACATTCCTGAAGATATATCTATGCGTGATATATTCAAAAAATATACTAAAGATTACTATGACAAAACATTTATAATCTATGATAATAAAGAATACACCTATAAAGATATACAGAAACTAACAATAAGGTTTGCTTCTGCTCTTTTAAATTTAGGAGTAAAAAAAGGTGATGTGATAGCATTATGGCTGTCAAATTGTCCGCAATTCATTATAAGTTATTTTGCTACAATGATTATTGGAGGAACAGTGACTGCCATTAGCCCATTATATGTTGCAAGAGAAATGGCTTATCAAGTTAAAGACTCTGGAGCTAAATTCTTAATAATGATTGATAGTTATATGCCCCAATATAAAAGCTATGAAACAGATTTATCATTGGAAAAGGTAATTCTTGTTAATATTGAGAAAGGAAACCCCATTGAACCAAAGAAAGATAGAATTATATATTTTAATTCCTTAATGGAAAAAAATCCTGAACCCTCGACTCTTTATGAAGTTAAAATTAATCCAAAAGAAGACATTGCCGTTATTCAATATACTGGTGGAACTACTAGCCTTCCAAAAGGTGCATTATTGTCTCACTACAATATTATTGCTAATAGTTTACAATTAAAACAAGTTTCAATTTATATTAAAGAAAAATTTCTCAAAGAAGATATAGTATCTATCTTTGTTCTTCCTTGGTATCATATTTTCGGACAAGTAGTAGAGATGGTATCTGCTCTTCTTATTGGTTCGAAAGCATTCGTCTTGTCAGGATTTGATATAGAAAAAGTTCTTGAAATACTGAAGAAACACAAACCAAATTCATTATTTGGAGTTCCTACCATATATATCACACTTTTAAACTCACCCTCATCCAGAGGTGGATTCATTTCTTGCTTGAAATCTACTCATGTGGGAGCAACTCCAATGCCAATTGAGGCCGCTAAAGAATGGGAGAAAAAAACAGGATTTGCTATGGGAGAAGGATATGGACTCAGTGAAGCTAGTCCAGCTGTGGCTAATTCTCCTCCTTGGTCAAAAAAAAGGCCTGGTAGTTGTGGTCATCCATTAGCAAATACATTAATTGGGATAATTAATGAGAAATTAGAGTTTTTACCTATTGGGAATGTTGGCGAATTAGTTGTTTCTGGACCTCAAGTAATGGTAGGATATCATAATAGACCAGAAGAAGAGAAAAAAGTATTTTTTGAGGCAGGTAGCTATAAGTGGCTACGAACTGGTGATCTTGCTAAACTTGATGAACAGGGTTATATATATATTTTAGATCGAATTAAAGACATGATAAAATATAAAGGTTACAGTGTTTTTCCTAGAGAAGTTGAGGAGATTATTTATGAACATCCTTCAGTTTTAGAATGTTGTGTAATTGGTGTAAAAGATCCTATCCTTGGTGAAAAAATAAAAGTTTTAATTGTTCTTCGAGAAGAATACAAAAATAAGGTAAAAGAACAAGAAATCATTGATTGGTCAAAAGAAAATCTTGCTGCCTATATGTACCCAAGGATTGTAGAATTTGTTGATAGTTTACCTAAAAGTCCTGCTGGAAAGGTTTTAAAGAGAAGGCTTAGAGAAAGAGAAGAAAAATAGAAAAATAATATAGGAAAGTCTTTATTGTTATTTTTTTAAATCACACTATAATTTGAAATATCAATCCATAATAGGAAGGATTACCGAAGATGGGTGAGTAGGATCATGATAAACACTCTGGTTAGCGACGATAAGTTTTGTTGCAGTTGCTAATGGTTCCCCTGTACCAAAATTCCGCACAAAACGTGGATGAGCACCACTTGATACTTGAAGTCTTATACGATGTTTGCGACGGAAGCAATGTGCCGTCGGCCATAGATCGATAACGACCTTGATAGATCCATCAGATTCTGGTTTAAATTTACCAGGTACTAAACGGGTTATTCCGTCACAAATATTAATAGATTTACCAGATGAATTAACGTCACAAAGGCGAGCAAAGAAATCTGTATATTCAAGACTTGATTTGATATATAGTTCAGCTTGTACTGGTCCGATTATCATTATATCTTGTTCGAGTTTAGCACTGGTATAAACGAGAACATCTAACCTGGATTCAACATTGTTATTTTTTTTTGGACCTGAATTTGGGCTAAGGAGTGGGCCACCTACTGAAGGTGTGGGATCCGCGGGATCGTAGCGATAGCAATCAGGCTCTGATTCTGAGGATATCTCAGTATTTAAACTACCCCCTGGATGCAGATGCCAACGTTGCTGTTGAGTGTCAGAAGGAGGCCATTCTGAGAAACCACGCCATTCATTTGCTCCCATTATAAAGAGTTTAACTGGGTCCTCACGGAGATCATTTTGATCGCCAGAAAGGTGAGCTCGAAACCATGATATTCCTTCACGTACGCCTGTACCCATAAGACCCTTATCAGTATGCGTCCATGGGCCAATTGTAAGAAAGGGTTGACGACCAGCTTCGATGAGTGTTGTGTAGTCCCTAAGTTGCCACGGTAAGAAGATATCATACCAACCACCGACCATATTAACTGGTGAGGTTAGCTTAGCTAAAGTCTTTCTAAAGTTCGCCTCTTTCCAATATTCATCTTCTGGATCGTTGTGTTCGAGCCAATCCTGCCAATGAACTGCTGGTCTCCCAATTGCCAGTTCATCTGCACCTTGTAAAGGCAAATGATTAAAAGCAGGCATAAGTTTTTTATCTGAATTAAATAACATAGAAAGACGGCTACCACTCTCCTGAGTGGCAATCATTTTAGTCCAAGATAAACTACCATGAAGTGAGAAGGAACCCCCAGGATAATGCATGTAACCAAAATCAGAAGTACAAGCTTGGGTTGCCATTGCCTTTAGTATTGATCCAGCTTCGTGTGCTACTGCCCACTGGACAAAACCGAGATAACTTAAACCCATGGTGACAAGCTCGCCAGAAAACCAATCCTGTTTCTTTATCCATTCAATGGTAGCTATACCATCTGCATGTTCATTAAGAAAGGGAATAAACTGGCCTCCCGATCCAAAAGTTCCCCGGCAACTCTGTATCAACGTTTGGAATCCACGTTCTGCAAAGAGTCGCCCGTACAGGAGACCGAAAAAGATACGCCTACCATAGGGTGAACGGACGAGTACAGTCGGAGGTTTGCTATCTCCACGTGGATAATAATGATCTGCTAACAACTCAACGCCATCGGGCATTGGAACCTTGAGATCGCGTTTAACCACGATTTTACGGGTTTCAGCTGGTGGAAGATTCATCATCTTACCAAACAAACGGCTGAAAAAAGTCATGAAAACTATTAACACTTTATTTTATATAAAGATTTAGGAATGAGTTGGAAAAATTTTAATTGCTTTTGATAAGGCATCTCAATTAAAAAGTAATTAATTATATGGTTAATTTTATTTAGAGAGTGTTTTGCATGACAACAATATCAATCACAATTAATGGGCTAAAGATTGATGCTAACAAGGGGAGTACTCTCTTAAAGGCATCATTAAAAGCAGGAATTTATATTCCAAGCATTTGTGCACATCCAGATCTGCCACCTCTAGTAGGTTTAAAGCCAATTGAAGAGATTTTCCAAAGAAATTCTAATGCCCTGCAGGTGTTCTTTAAATAGCAGAAGATGAATTAGATCCTTTAGGTGATGAAACTATAGCAGTTGTCTCTGAAGAACACCGTAAGAAGATTAAATACTCATGCGCTCCTTGTAAATCCGCTGGGGAGTCAAAGAAATTACCTTGTGTTCTTGAATGTAAACCTGGGGCGATAAAACACTCTTGGTAGCATAGAAAAAAGTGCTAAATTCAACTGAAAATTCAAAAAGAAGGATTAATACTTTTTATCTAGGTTAAATTTCTTTTTAGAAATTCTACTATTTTTGTGAAAAGTGGGACACTTTCCTCCCAATTAAATAACGCTGAGATATGTCCTGCTTTCTCTTGTATGATGAATTCATGGGGATGATTCTTTTCCTTAAGTTTATTAACAAATTTCTCAATGGGTTCTATTGGGCATCTTGAATCATTTTTGCTCGCCATAATCATAACTGGTGCTTTTATGTTCGAAACATGGGTAATAGGAGATCTATCTTCATATAAATCTTTTTTCTGTTCAGGAGTTCCCCCAATTAAATTTTTTATAAATTGTTGGAAAACATGATCTGATAGAGAATACATTTCACCCCAATCTATAACTGGAACTGATGAAACTCCTGTGATAAATGCATCTGGTTTTTTAGTTAATGCTATTAACGTCATAAACCCACCATAAGACGCACCCATGATTCCAATTTTCGTTTTATCAATTTCTGATTTTGTTCGTAACCAATCTGCTCCATATATTATATCTTCTAGGTCTCCTCCACCGGGGTCTCCAATATCCAAATTCTGAAATTCTGATCCATATCCTGTTGATCCTCTAAAGTTGGGTAAAAAAGATGCAATTCCACTTTGGGAAAGGCAATTAGAAACGACGCTAGCCAACCAGCCATCACTAAATTGCGCCCAAGGACCACCATGAACACGAATTACTGCGGGATATGGTTTGGTATTGTCAACAGCCGATATATACCAGCTGTGGATAGATCTTGCATCAAATGATTTATACCATATCGATTGTGGTTTATTAAGAAGTGAAAGATCGATATTAAATTCACGTGGGGTGAGAGAGACTACCATCTCAGATCCAAATTCATGGATGTAAATTCCATCAGGAGATGTCATAGAAGAATGAGCAGCTACTATAAATCTTCCATCTTTACTAACTTTCGGCATGGCAACAACACCCTCAGGGAATAGGAGTGCAGGTTCTTTCTCTCCAGTTAATGGATGTGCATGTAGAGTATTACGACCATGTTTATTGACAATATAATAAACAGTATCACTTTTAGGATTCCAAACAGGAGTATTCGATGAAAAAAGTGTCGAACTAGAGATTACTTCTTCATCCTCATTAATATCTAAGATAAATTGGTCTTCCCCTTGAAATTCTTGGATAACTATTCTCCCTCTACCTGTTGCTTCACTCCGAAATGCCACCATTTTGTCATCTGGAGACCAGGAAGGTAAGGATTCCCTTGAATCATCCTTAATATTATAAATAATTATATCCTCAGGATCATTTCTATTTATTATGTAAATTTGTGTATTTGTAAAACTAGGATATGCATTACAAGCAATCCATTTTCCATCGTGAGAGTAATGGATCTCATCTATAAGTAGAGAAGGTTCTTTAAGGACAAAGTTCTCTCCAGATTCTACATTAATAGATTCTAAAACATACCCTTTTTTAGTAACTGTTATTCGCGAAACCTCCTTTCCATTAGGATGCCAACCCAATCCAAGTGTTCTATAAGGTTTATCGGTTAATTGTTTTCTATCTCCGCTTTTAACAGAAAAGAAGAATATTTGGTCCATTTCATCACCATCTTTATCTCGTGGATATATAAGCTTATCCCCTTTAGGTGAAATATAACTAAAAATTACAGGATCTGTTCCGTTTGTGATTTGTCTGGGTTTAGAACCTACTTCTGAAGATATAAGATATAGTTGAGGAATCCCCGAAGAATTCGAAGAATATAATATGGACTTACAATTCTCATCAACATCATAATACAATATAAATGGAACTTTCCATAAATCCTCAATAGATATTGGAATATTTATTCACCCTCTTTTTTATTCAATATATTAGTTTATTCATTAACTACATTGTAAAAATATGAATATTTTAAAATAAAGAATCTTAAGTATTTAAAGTTATATATACTTTTGAAGCTAAATCTCATAATTTGAAATTAAACTTATTTATTCTTCCACCAATATGGGATTCCTAGTTTGATTAACTTGCCGTAATCTAACAGTAAGATGTGATCCTCCATTATCGAAAACGCAAAACCTCCGAGATAGTCTATCCAACGCTCATCGGGAGGAAGACCAAACCATCCAAATCTAAAAATCATTATGTGAAAATCATGAGAAATAAAGATATCGATACCACCTTCAGAAATACTCTCATTTTGGCTCCAAATTTGTTGACCACTTCTTTGATAGAATGGGTGCGATGGAGGCCATAGATCTGGTGAATAAACACCCGCTACGTAACGAGTGATTACTTGATAATTTTTATATTTATTAAATTCATCCAAATATGATTGACTGTTTATTCCAATGCCATGTAAAGATTTACACTCTCCCATAAAAATTCCCTTTCCGTTTACTTTTGTGAACCCTTGGTAGATTTTTTCAGCAGTCTCCTTGCATCGGTTGCGAGGGCTATGAAATAATCGAACTGGTCTATCCATTGGTAACTTTTCGCCAAAATTTTTAGCAATTTCTTGCCCTAACGGTGTTAGCTCCATATTTGCTTCTTTAAGATCATTCTCGTTAACCAATTTTGGCTCGTTTCTTTGCGAATGTCTCATTATTATAATAATCTTTGAATGAGCGGGAAATTTACCAAGTCCTTCTATGATATTATTTGCTTGTTTCGTCCAAGTATTTTCTTTCCAGATTTTCTCAACCAATTTTTCAGACATTGTAGACATCTAATCTTATATTTAATTATTTAAAATTCTGCATCTCAATTAAAAAGTAATTAATTTTATGGTTAATTTTATTTAGAGAGTGTTTAACATGGAACCAATATCAATTAAAATTAATGACGCAAAGATTGATGCTATCAAGGGGAGTACTATCTTAGAAGCATCATTAAAAGC
Organism: Promethearchaeota archaeon; assembly: GCA_019057775.1. Next base: position 108,690 of record JAHLWT010000052.1, on the reverse strand, counting down.
AAGAATTTATATTCCAAGCCTTTGTGCACATCCAGATCTACCACCCCTAGTAGGTTTAAAGCCAGCTGAAGAAATTTTCCAAGGAAATTCTAAATTTAAAAGCACTGATTCTCAAGAACATCAAGGATGTCAACTCTGTGTAGTAAAAATAGAAGGGATAGAAGGATTACAAACAGCTTGTAGTACTATTATAGAAAAAGATATGATCATCTTGACAGATTCACCTGAGATTCAAACCTTCCGTCGTGAAAAGTTGATGAATATTCTTTCAACTCATCCACACGCTTGTTTGGTTTGTGCCCAAAAAGAGGGTTGCAGCCGAGAACCCTGTTCAACAAATGTTGCTGTTGAAGAACGGTGCTGTCCAGAATTAGGACGATGTGAACTACAAAAGGTTGCTGAATACATTGGAATTCGTGAAGACACTCCACGCTATAAACCACAAGGACGTGCTATTATAGAAAATGAACCTCTTTTTGTCCGAAATTATGAACTATGTATAGGCTGTACTCGATGTGTGAGAGTTTGTGGAGATGTCAGAGGTGTCAAAGCGTTAGGATTTGTATATAATAATGGAAAAACGGTTGTTGGAAGTATTGCTCCTACACTTAAAGATTCAGGGTGTAAGTTTTGTGGAGCATGCGTAGAAGTTTGTCCTACCGGAGCGCTAACAGATAAAGATATCCTTTGGGCTGAACGGGAAAAACTACTAGTTCCATGTAAAAATGCATGTCCATTAGGTATCGATGTACCACGATACATTAGATTGATTGCTGAAAAAAAGTATAATGAAGCAGCAGCAGTCGTTCGGGAAAAAACACCCTTTCCCTCAGTTCTGGGAAGAGTTTGTTTTCATAATTGTGAGCTCGAATGTCGTCGGAACCAAATTAATGAACCTATTGCTATTTGTGCTTTAAAACGTTTTGCCATGGAACATGAAAATGAACTATGGAAATCTAAATTAACTATGGGTCCTACGACAGGGAAAAAAGTAGCCATAGTAGGTTCTGGTCCTTCAGGACTCACAGCAGCATACTATTTGAGAAGACTAGGACATTCAGTAACAGTTTTTGAAGCTAACTCCTACGTAGGGGGTATGTTGAGTGTAGGAATTCCTGAATATCGATTACCGCGATCGGTTCTTCAAAAAGATCTATACCATATTTTGAGTATTGGAATCGAAACTCAGGGAAATACGATTGTAGGAGATCAATTATCACTAGAATCTTTGAAAGCTCAAGGATTTAATGCAACATTTTTAGCCATTGGTGCTCAAAAAACTAAAAAACTTGATATCGAGGGTTCCAACCTTCCATCTATTCTGTGGGGTCTTGAATTTCTTAGAAGAATTAATACTGGTATAAAATCTGTAATATCTGACAAAATAGTTGTTATAGGTGGAGGTAATGTAGCCGTAGACGTAGCTTTAACAGCTCGAAGACTAGGTGCCAAAGATGTTCAACTATTCTGTTTAGAATGTAGAGAAGAAATGCCAGCTCATGAATGGGAAATTCAAAAAGCGATAGATGAAGGGATAACTCTTAATTGCTCATGGGGTCCAAAAAGAATTGTTGGTACTGGTAGTGAAATTTCTGATTTAGAACTTATCCATTGTGATTCTGTCTTTGATGATATGAATCAATTTAATCCAGTTTTTAATGAGAATAATGTTAAATCTATTCAATCTGATTTGGTAATCATGGCTATAGGTCAAACCCCTGATTTATCTGTATTGGGGAGTGATAGTAATATGAATATTTCACCAAACGGGTTAATTCAAACAAAAGAAGGAACATTTGAGACTAATCTACCTGGAATTTTTGCCGGTGGTGAAGTTATCAAAAATCCTAGTTCTGTAGTTGATTCGATTGATATGGGTCGAAAAGTGGCATCTTCAATTGATAAGTATTTAGGAGGAAATGGTAAAATAGAGGATATTTTTGTTGAATTCGATGGTTCTAATCCTTTTTTGGGACGAGATGATAGCTTTTATAATAAACCACGGGTTCAAATGCCACTCTTATCACTAGACGAACGTCAGAGTAGTTTTAAGGAAATTGAGTTGGGTTTTAACGAGAAATTGGCATTAGAAGAGGCTAATAGATGTTTAAGATGCGATTTACGCTTTGAAATCTCGCCTGTTGTGCTGCCGCCTCAAAAGTGGTTAGAATTAACCACAGAGAATATTCAAAACGTTCCTGACTCAGAAGGTGCTATTCAAATCTTAAATGAGAATCAAGAAATAATCTTAATTCAAGGAATTCAGAATATGCGTCTAGCATTGGAAGAACAATTAGCAACAAATTCGAAAGCTTGTTATTTCAACTATGATGAAGATCCAATGTATACAAAAAGAGAGAGTGAATTACTTCAACAATTCATGCAAGAATTCGGAAGATTTCCCGAAGGGAATGAAGATCTTGATGATGATCTTTTTTAAATTTTAAAGATTATCCATAATCACGTTTTGTTTTGTTTTTTTTTCAATATCCATCAACCTTCTATTAATGATTACTGATATAAAAAATAAGGAATAATACTAAAAAGCAATAGATATTTATAGGAGAAATTATATAATAAGCGTGGAGATAATAATGGCTCGTGTATCGGTTGATGAGGAACTATTAATGAATTTACTTGATTTTAAATTAAACCATCTAAAAGAGGAGATTGATCGAATGTTAATTAAGTGGAATTATACGTCTTCTACCGAATTTTTAAAACACGCCAAAGATGGAACACTTTCAGAAGCAGAAATGGATGCTATTGAGTTGAAAAATCTCAATGACGAACGTGAACGATTGTTAGGAGAAAAAACGAGCTTTATTAATGGATAATGTCTGCAATTTCTAAAGTATTAGAAGCAAAAACAATTTTCGAGCAGCTTTTTGATAAACAGATTAAATTTTTAACCTTAAATCAAGATTCTAGGAAACTTCATATAATTTTAAATGATGGCATTGAAGTGTACATCATTTATAATGATCATGGTGAATATGGTTATAATATCTTATTTTCCAAACTTGATTTTGATAGATGTAGGTTTGATAACTATGATGATCAATGGGATGTTAATTCTCGTCCACACCATTTCCATCCAAGGAAAAAAACTGAAGTAGAATCAAGTAAAATGATAGGAAATCCTAAAGACGACATTCCGTATCTCTATAAAATGTTTATATCAGGAAAACTGCATAAGATAGAATAAAATTTCTTAATTTCATGACATGTATTTTCATGAATTAATTCAAGGGACTGTTAATTTACGTTTAGCTTGAGTAGAACAAATGTCAACAAATTTCGAAGGCTAGTTATTTTAATTATGATGTGGATCCAATATACACAAAAAGAGAGAGTGAATTACTTCAACAATTCATGCAAGAATTCGGAAGATTTCTCAAAGGAATTGAGGATCTTGATGAGAATCTTTTTTAATTTACACCCATCCCATTCTCTTTGACGTTTCTTTCCAAACATCATCTTTAGTGTAATCAAACGATGCCATCCTCTCTGGTTTAACTGTAATTTTCACCCATTTCGCCGACTCATTATTAATTTGCATCAACTTTTCAGCATCTTCTCTTGACATGTATTTTTCACATATACTAATAGTCTTGGGATCATTTGCTTGGAGATCTACATCACCTTTACCATAGACTATAACGCCCCTAATGGCTGGACTCTCTACATAAATTATTAAAGTGACATTGTTATTTTTAGCAATATTTCTAACTTTTCGACTCTTTTCTGGAGTTGTTATAAAAAATTGTCCACTTTCGTACTTGAACCAAATAGGAACTCCATGTATTGTACCATCTTCATTAATACTGCATATTATTGCTGTCGGAGCTATTTTCAAAAAATCTTCTATTTCCTTATCAGTTAGATGAGGAGCTTGTGTATATGACATTTTAATGACTTCTAAAATTATTAATAATTTATCTGATTAACATCTAAATTTATAGTAAATTGAAATGTCTAGTTAAGATTTAAATTTTTCCTATAAATAATTTTTAATATCTCTAGCCATAATCAGTTTTAAATATAAAAGAATTAATAAAAGAGTTAGAGATTATTTTTACTAATTTAAGTAAAAGAGTTAGAGAAGTTTCTCTTTAATATTCTGAAAACAATAGTTATATTGTGAGTTTTTCAACTCATCTACAAATATCTTATATTATTTCATTCCAAGTTTCCAAAAATCCAGTGTAGTTATATCCAAAACCATGACTTTACCTAGTTCTTAATTTTTAGAAAAATATGTTTTAATTTTGTACGTTTCAATAGAAATTTTAAACATTTTGAAATGATCAGGATTTCTGGTTATAAGTTTTTCAGCAGAAGATATTTCGGCTGTAGCACCAATTATTAAATCTTGGATACCAATAGTGATACCTTTTGCTCTTAATTCGCCTCTCATCATACCAGATCGTTCTAATATAGGTTGTGTGATATTTAGAATTTCATAATCATTTAATAACTTAAGAGTTTTTTCTTTACTAGCTTCAAATAATTTTTTTCCATATTTTTGTAGAATATATCCGAGTCCCACATACATCTCTTCGATCGTAACTGCTGATAATGCAAAAGTTTCAGCACCATATTTTTGTATGTACTTTTTTGCTTCAGTTCGACCTCGACCGATGTCAATAATAACATTGGTGTCTAAAAGAATCATTTTATGTCTCCATAGATTCCAGTTATCATTTTTTTAGATATTTTTGCATCTTCGTTTTTAGTGTCTATAATAGATTTTTCAAAATCATCCATTACTTTTTTAGCTATATCATTGAAAATCCCATAGTTCTTTAGTGGATCCTTTTTGCTTCTAGCAATTAAGCGCTCGATAACTTCTGAAAAACTCTCATCTGGATCTTTTAACCTTTTGAGATCTTCATAAATATCTTCTCTTAGCGAGATCATTTTAGATGTCATATATTTTACCTCATTTTATATATAAATATTTATATATATATTTATATTTAGTATAAAAAAAAATCTTAACCGCGAAACCAACGCATTAACTTTACCGTACATTTTTAGCAATAATTATTTTTTTCCCGAAGAAAATGAAGATCTTGATGATAATCTTTTTTCGATTGTATTTCTAATGTAGTTTATAATATCTAGTTAAGATTTAAATCTTCCTATAAACGATTTTTAATATCTCTAGCCAAAAATCAGTTTTAAATATAAAAGAATAAATAAAAGAGTTAGAGATTATTTCTACTAATTTTCGCTTAACTTTTTCTCTAGTGCTTTAGTCAATAGAGGTACAATTTCACATAGGTCTCCTACGATGCCATAATTTGCTACGCTAAATATCGTAGCTTCAGGATCTTTATTTATCGCAATAATTATATCGCTACTTTTCATTCCAACTAAATGTTGGATCGTTCCTGAGATTCCACATGCGATATAAATCTTCGGGGAAACTGTATGTCCACTTTGTCCGACTTGTTGTGATTTTGGAATCCATCCTAAATCGACTGCTGCTCTGCTTGCTCCCACAGCTGCATTTAAAACGTTGGCTAAATCCTCAATTAATTTAAAATTTTCTTTACTCCCAACTCCCCTTCCTCCAGATACAATCGTATCTGCCTCGCAAACAGGAATACCACATTCAGAAGCGGTTCCACTGATTACTTCCTTTGTTTTTACCTTCAACCCTTGAAGATCTACTTTTACAGGTACATCAATGATTTCTGCATTATTACTGTCTTGGATTGGTGCCATTTCCATTACATTAGGTCTAACTGTTGCCATTTGTGGTCGTGAAGTAGGGCAAATAATATCGGCCATAATATTTCCGCCAAATGCCGGTCTAGTTTGCAATAATAATCCATCTCGTATAGACAAGCCAGTACAATCAGCAGTAAGTCCTAATTCAAGAGTAGCTGCTACTCTAGGGGCAAGATCTCTTCCATTTATAGTGGCTGGATATAACACAATATTTGGTTTGTATTTTGAGATTATACCAGTGACCACTGAAGAATAAGTTTCAGTATAATAGTCTTTAAGAGCTTCGTGCTCAACAATATATATTTTGTTGGCACTTCTTTTTGAAAAGTCTTGAACAAATTGTTTTACATTTTCTCCGATAAGTAGGACACAAGTTTCTTGTTGTAACTCAGCTGCAAGTTCTTTTGCTTTACCTAACAATTCAAAAGAAACCTTTCTAACTTTATCATCTTTTATTTCAGCAACAATCCATACATCTTTATATTGTGATAAGTCAACATCTTCCATTTTTTTCCGCTGAATTGATATTGCTTCCACATTACATTGATCAACACATGCACCACAAAGAGTACACTCATCTCCGATTACAGCAATTTTATCTACAATTGTTATCGCTCCAAATGGACACGCTTTTTCGCATAATCCACATCCATTGCATTTTTCCTTATCTACATTTATCAGATTAAATCACCTTATCTTTAGTTAACAAATCCATTAATTTTTGGACCGCGGTTTCGGGTGTTTCCTCATCAATAACAACACCCTGCTGTCTTGCTGGAGGGGAATACACTTTAATAACTTCAGTTAATGAACCGCTTAATCCATAGTTATCTTTTTCACCACCAAGCTCTTCAACATCCCACGTAGAAAAAGGTTTTTTATTTGCTTTCATAATGCTCATCATGGGAGGGTTTGTTGGTTCGAATGATGATGGAGTTATCCCAGTTATGAGCAAAGGGAGTCTAGCTTCTACAATTTTATACCCATCATCGGTCTGAACTTTGGCTGTGAGTCTTTTTCCTTCTAATTTTTCAATGCTTTCGACGTATGTTATTTGAGGAATACCTAATTGAGCAGCAATTTCAGGTCCTACTTGGGCAGTATCTCCATCAATAGCTTGTAACCCACAAAAAATAATATTAAAATCAGCGATCTTTTTTATACACTGAGTTAAAGTATAAGAGGTGGCCCATGTATCAGCACCAGCAAATGCTCTATCAGTTAGTAAGATTGCTTTATCTGCTCCAAGAGCAAGGCACTTTAATAACGCTTTTTTAGCTTGAGGTGGACCCATAGAAACCACTATTATCTCATCATCCTCTTGTTTGATCTTTATAGCTTCCTCAAGTGCAAACTGATCAAATGGATTTAATATACTAGGAACACCTTCTCGAATTAACGTGTTTGTCTCAGGATCGACTTTAATTTCAGTTGTATCAGGAACCTGCTTCACACAAACAATAAATCTCATAATTCTATCAACATTAAATTAAGATATAAAATATAATCTATAGTTTAAGTTAAGATATTAAAAATATAAAAAAAAGTTACTCAATATTATCTCAATTCCATTAGTATAAGGATAAGGGTAAGTTGATTTGTTTTTTACATAAATTTAAGCATAATTAATGAAACAAATTATATCAATCTTAGAATCGTTTATCTATACTAAAAGGAACTACATCGCATGTTTCCATATACCAAGTAAGCATTCGTTCTTTCATATTTGAGAGAACAGTAACATATAGGGGATCATCAATAATATTATAAATCTCTTCAGGATCTTTACTAAGATCATAGAGCTCATCCTCTTCATAGAGACGTTTAATGTATTTAAAATCTGTTGTTCTACACATAGTTGCTTTGCTATGATATGGTTTCTCATCTGTGATTTGAAGCCCAACTCGAGGCCAATAAAGTTCCAGAGCATCTAATGAAGATTGACTTTCTTTTTCCATAGCCTGTTCTTCTCCATAGAGACGACCCCCTTCACAGAAAACTGCTTCTCGATGGTTCTCCGTTTCTCCCTTAAGTAATGGTATTAAACTTTTTCCGAAGTGAGAATATCCTGGAATGACATCGATTAGAGAATAAACCGTAGCAGAAAAATCTATCAACTCTACAAGAGCACTACTTACCCGAGGGAAAACTGCAATATCCTTAGGTAGTTTAATAATAAATGGAATATTCGTAAGACAATCTTCAAAGGTATTTTGAGTTTTTTCTACCAAACCATAATCCCCTGTAAAATCACCATGATCAGAAAAAAAGAATATAGCAGAATTATCATATTGATTTTTTTCTCTTAAAACATCGATTAATAATCCAAACTGATGATCTACACGAGCACACATTCCATAATATGTTGCTCGTAGTTCATTCCAGCGATCTTCTGTCCAAGTTTGGAGCTTTTGGCGTTCATAAATTCCTTTTAAAAGGGAGGGTTTTCCGATCCAATTATCTGGAGTTTTCTTTCGAGGAGGGAGTTTATTACGATCTATTTTACTGAACCATGGTTCTTCTATACCGTATGGAGGATGGGGATTTGCCAGTGCAATATAAATACAGAAGGGTTTGACACCGTCATAACTGCATATAAAATCAATAGCTCCTAATATCATAGCCCAATCAAAATCAAAATAGATGTCATCTCCTCCACTGTCTAATTTTCCTGCAAAAAAACTGTAATATGTATCGCTATTTTGTTTTCCTCGCCATTTTGTCCACACATGCAGATTTTTTTTCCATTTATGACCCCAACGATTGAGATCTTCATTTTTAGGCCAGAATCGAATATCACAGACCTCCTTCGCATTTTGTTGACCTGGAATCAGATCATTTCTACCACCCCACCACACAAAATAACCGTTGTCTTTAAGAATTTTCAATAAATTAGGCTCTCCCCGTTCCAGATGAAGCATATGAGTCATTGTTCTGTGCCCTCTTACATGTGGATACCACCCCGTCATGAAACTACAACGACTTGGAGTACAAACAGGGTTCTGACAAAAAGCGTTACTAAATGAAACACCATCTTCTTCCACAATCTTGTCAAGATTAGGTGTTTCAGCAGCAAGATTCCCTACATGTCCTAAAACGTCACCTCTCCATTGATCAACATTAAATATTATAATATGAGGTCTTTTATCCATAATAGATTTGTCACCTTACACTTTCAAAATCATTCAGAAACTTTCTCAAAATGAAAAAACATAACTTAGTCTGCAATTTTTATTTAAATCAATTGATAGTTTTTATAGAAAATATTGAATTACAGAAAAAGTTATTATAACATTAAAAATTATAATGTGTGGCTTTTTATCCATGAGATCATCATCTTCTCAATCTTTTGAGAATAGAAATTAAAAATATAAAAAAAAGGTAATTAATATTCTACCAATTCGGTTTAGAAAAATGAAAAGTGTTAGTTTTTCCTTTCACATAAATTTAAATAGAATTTGAATTATAATCCGTTTATTATTTACCAAATTAATTATCATGTATTAATCAATCAATTAAGATAGGGCAAGGTTAGATTTATGGCTTCCTCGAAATATTTAAAATCGCTGATTATATTTATTTTTTCTATTGTTTTAGTTTTTATTATTCTTTTTTTAGCTTTACAGAACGTACCAGGGTTCCTCTTATTTTTTCCCATTAATTTACCAGTAGACTCATTGATTATGAATCTATTAACGGCATTTATTGCTATTATTTTTGGATATTATTTTGGATATATTTTAGGACCTCTTCTTATTTTTGTCCATAAAAAAACTATAGGAAGAAAGATGATATATGGAATAGAAGAAAAGCCCTTAACTAAGAAATTTAAAGGATATTATATCAAAGCCCTTTGGCCAGCTTTACTTTCAATAAATATAGCTTTAATTCTTGCTAGTTATACAGAGGTCTCTGATTTAATTACTTCAATTCCTACTCCGATGCTTCAAGATCCTAATACACAATGGTCAACTTTTATGGCAATATAAAAAAAAAAAGCTATGAAAAATAAAAAATATATTTTATCAATCTGTATCTGTTGCTGGTTTTTTATTTTAATATTTAGTGACTTAGCAACTTTAGAAGAAGAGGAAGAGACCAATGACCTCACAATTTTAGAACAATCTACTGAAGAAGAATCCTATTTATATCCGATTGTAGATACAAATCAAATAACTTCGTATGATAATTTGGGAAGTGTTATTGATCCAACTCCAGAAGAAGGGGACCCATTTTTTGGTCAAGATGCAGAAACTGTTGGAAACACCCCTACTTATCTTGAAAATGGGGACGGAACCATCACCGACTTAGTTACTGGACTTATATGGCAACAAGATCCTGGAGAAAAAATGTCGTGGGATAATGCAGTTGCAGGTGCATCTTCATTCAACTTAGCAGGATATGACGATTGGCGCCTTCCTTCAATTAAAGAATTGTATTCCCTCATTATCTTTACCGGGGTAATTAGGATGAGTGTAGATGAATCTATTCCTTACATTGATACTGATTATTTTACATTTGAATATGGTGATGAGAGTAAAGGTGAGCCAATTATTGATTCCCAATATTGGACCAGCACAGAATATGTCAGTACAACGATGTATGGCGATGATACTGTGTTTGGAGTCAATTTTGCCGATGGTCGAATTAAAGGATATACCAAAGAATTGCCAGGTGGCTCGGATAAAGAATATTTTGTGATGTATGTTAGAGGAAATACTGAATATGGGATTAATAATTTTGTTGATAATACCGATGGAACTATTTCAGATAATGCGACTGGGCTCATGTGGTCAAAAGCGGACAGTGGAACTGGAATGGATTGGGAAGATGCTCTTACATGGGTTCAGGCAAAAAATACTGAGAATTATCTCGGAAATGATGATTGGCGTCTCCCAAATATAAAGGAACTACAAAGTATCGTGAATTACAGCCGATCCCCAGACACAACCGACTCTGCAGCAATTGATCCAATCTTTGAAACTACTGAATTGACAACAGATGATTTTCCATATGATAATGGAACATATGGTTACTATTGGTCAAGTACAAGTCATTTTCAAGCTGAAGGAGCTGATCATGCTTGCTATATTGCGTTTGGTGAAGCTTTCGGATATATGAATTATAGTGGTGAAATGGTACTCCAAGATGTTCATGGTGCGGGATGTCAGAGAGGTGATCCAAAAAGTGGGGACCCTACAGATAGTAAATGGGAATATGGTCATGGACCCCAGGGAGATATCATCCACATTAATAATTTTGTACGCCTTGTACGCGAAAATCCCCTTAACACTTATGATTTAGAAGATTCACAAGATGGACTTCCACCAGAAATCCCCGGATATAATTTAATAACTCTTATTGGAGTGAGTGCTGTAATCATTAGCATTATTATCAGAAAAAAGATTAACTAGATTTGTATGAATTAGAATCCAGAGAGTAAAGTGAAACAAATTTTCGAGGACTTTTACTAATATGATGAGATAAACCAATACTCTTCTGAAAATCGGTTTATAATGTAAATTTTAATTTAGATAACAGAGATTTGAAAATTTCAGCAGTTTCGGGAAAAATTCATATTAATAATAATTGGTCTGATGCGAAGGTTGCGGGAATATGTACGGGTTCAGGTACTTATTCCGACCCCTAATCATAGAAGATTTGGAAATAGATGGTGGAGGTTCTGGAAGTTGTATTTTCATTGAAAATTCCAATGTGTCCTTTAGGATTGAAAATTGCACTATTTACAATTCAGGAAGAAATTCGGGAGATTCAGGAATAATTCATTCTCTCAATTCTTTTTATTGATCATGTTGATATAATTCTTAAAAAAAACTCATTCATTTGAGAATGTAAAATAAAAATAGAAAAAACAAATATTTAATATTGTTTCTTACCAAGAAGTTCTCTTGATACTATCATCTTCATCACTTCTTTGGTTCCTTCTGCGAGAGCAAATGATCTTACAGCTCTCCAAGCAGCTTGATCAGGACATTCTCGTGAATATCCAAATGCTCCTTGCCATTGCATTACATCATTTATAGCATCACAAGCCCAGTCTGAGCAGAACATCTTCGCTTGAGCTACTATATTGCTTGTTTCGAATCTGCCTACTTTTCCTTCTTGCTCTAAATCAATGGTCTTTAATGCTTTGTAACCTAAATCTCTTAGCATATTCAACCTTGTATAATGCTCGGCTAGTCTAAAATTTATTTCTTGATATTGTGCCAAAGGTTTTCCAAATGATTTTCTTTCTTTAATGTATTTCATTCCGTTCTCTAGTGATTTTAAGCCAGCAGATGCGCAAATAACAGAAATTAAAGCCCTTGCGTATTCATACCCTTCATGGAGTATATAGAATCCTCTATTTTCCTCTCCTAAAATATAATGTTTAGGGATTTTTACATTATCTATGGAGAAACCGCCACATGAAATGCCTTCTCTACCTAAATCGGGTATATAGGTAGGGGTAATCCCTTCTGCTGTTAATGGTAAATAAAATGTGGTCATGCCTCGTGTTCCCCGTTCAGGAGTTTGATGAGCGATAGTAATATGTCCCCCTCCATGCGTTACTGCCTCTCTTACTCCACTAATATACATCTTTTCTCCGTTCACAACAAATCCATCTCCATCTGGTTTTATCGTTGTTTTAGTACCACCTACATCAGAACCAGCATCACTTTCAGTTGTAGCAATTCCAAGAAACCAGTCACCTGATAGTGTTTTTGGAAATATTTCTTGTTTCGCTTCTTCTGTTCCGTATTTATTCAGAAGAAATCCCCATGATGCAGGAACCAAATAATATACACAGGTAGAGCCTGTACAATCAGCTTTTGCTAATTCTTCTGCGATAACACCAGCACTCACAGCATCTAATCCTGGACCCCCATACTTTTCGTCAGCTGTACAAGTCATAAGTCCTAATTCTGCCATTCCTTTAATGATATCTCTTGGAATCTCCTTAGTTTCTTCCATCTGAAGTGCAATTGGAGCGATTTTACTTTGCGCGAACTCCCTTACACTTTCCCGTATCATTTCTTGTTCTTCTGTAAACTTAATACTCATATTTCTTACCATTTAATTGTAATTAAACTGTATATGTATAAATCATTAAAATTTCAGTAATTTTAGTAAAATCAAATAATTCTTAAATTTTATTGATCATTAGAGAAATGGAAATTATTTCATAAAAGTAGCTAGTTTTCCTTAATTTAAGGGTTAATCCTTGACAATCTTAAATCCATTGTGTTCTAAAATTTCTGAGGTTTGCTCGATAATATCATCTTCAACACGTAATATAAGCAATGAATCATCTTGAATTACTGTAGAATAGCAATAATCAATATTAATTTCGCTATCTCCTAAGTTCTTTGGTATTTCATATAAAGCTTTAGGATTATCATTCAGCTTTACAGCTATTACTTCTGTAGTAGAAAGAATAAGACCCGCTTCTTCCAAAAGAGTAATACATTTTTCTGGTTTATCAACTAATAATAATAGTAATCCATACTCACTCGTCTTCGCCACTGTCAAAGAGTTTATATATATCTTATTGTCCATAAGGAGTTTAATCAAGTCTGCTAGTGATCCAGGCTTATCCTCAAGGAACACAGATAATTGTAGCATTTTCAATAAAAATTTCTGATAACTTAGTAATTGTAATTTCTAATATTTCTTCTGTTTTAAACTTAGTAAACTTAGTAAAAATTTAATGTACGAAATATATATTCAAATTAGCAAAGAATCTATTACTTGCGGACAACACTAATGTCAAAGGACTTTTACGATAAACATAAGAATTTTTCTTCTAGAACTTCTGCGGAATATTTTATATCTCCAGGTATACGATGCAAATTTGATCTTTTGAAAGTAAACATTGATTCAAAAAGGAGTTTTAAGAAGGGAATTGACTTAGGGTGCTCTGGTAATTCATTACTCTGCTTCTTAGATAATATCTCTCATAAATTTTTTTACGATATCGCGAGTCCTCCTCTGAGACAATATGTCAATGGAAAAAACTCGCATCCTTTGTGTGGAGATGCGATCCAATTGCCGTATCGAGATGAAACCTTTGATTTTTTATGTGCTCTTGATGTTTTAGAACATATTAAACACGATGAATTTGCTGTGTCAGAAATTGGTAGAATTTTAAAGAAAAACGCGTTAGTCGCTATTACAGTACCACATAGAATGAAATTCTATACAAATCAAGATCAATTAATCGGGCATTATAGAAGATATGAAGTTAGCCAAATAATTTCACTTTTTGAGAAATTCAATCTCAAACATTTAAAGAATTTTGGAGTATACGGTCGAATAATGAAAATCGCAGAAATACAATCAACAAGTCCAGAAATTACTGAAGAAAACATTTTAAAATTAAGACATAAATATGAAACCAACCAAACGTTCCGTAAAATTTGGGATTCAGTAGTTAAGTTTCTCTCTAAATTGATGAAACTTGATGTAAAATATCTCTCTTTAAGGAAAGTAATGAATATTGCGTTTATTTTTAAGAAAGTCTAATCAATCTTTTTCTTGTTTCATTTTCTCAAAAAGTTTTTTATATTCATCTATAAGTTTTTCATCCTTTGACTCATTAATTTTTTGGAGGAGTTCAATAGATTTAGTAAGAGATATTGCTTTCTTTTTAATTCTTTCGAGATATTGCTGTTTGTTGATTAAGGGTTTTGAAATATCAAAATCTTCTTTTATTTCTTTTATAGAAGCTTCAATTTCTTTTTGTGATTCTATCACTCTATTAAGAACTCCCAATTCTAATTGCTTCTTTCTTTCTTCAAGCTTAATGCAGTTTTCACATACTATTTCTTCCTTATCTTCTTGTTTTTTTAATTTTTCATCCTTATTTATCATGAAAGGATTTTTGCAGCGTTCACATGAGATTAGTTCCATTGAGGCTAGCTTATTTGTGTTAGAATTGGGCATATCTAAAAAATTCTAAAAAAATTTCTTATGATAATAATTTTTTTTTAACAATATATTATTATTTAATTTTGTTTTCTTTTTGTAGAAAATTACTAATAGGTTTTGATATTTCTCATGATATGGATACAGTCACGATTACGATTATAATAGTGCTTTTTTTAGTAGCTGGTTTTCTTATCGGGACAGTTAGTTCCATCGCTGGAATAGGAGGTGGTGCATTCTATATCCTTACAATTATACTTTTAATAGCAGCACCAATAGATAACGCAAGAGATACTTCGGCTTTTATTATTCTACTATTTTCTGGAGTGGGTTTTTTAAGTTATCTGAGGCAAGGAAAGATAGATGTTAAGATATCGTTAATATTTGCAGGTTTTGCTTTATTAGGAAGTATTACAGCATCTATTTACTTTATAATTTTTCCAATAGATAACACTATTCTAAAAATTATAATTGCTTCTGTAATACTTGTATCAGGATTAAATATGATACATAAAGCTTTTAGGAGTTTGAATATGGTAAAATTAAATGATAATAAAATTGAAGATGTTTTCAATTTTGAAACCTTAACCGATAAATCTAATTTATTAAAAGGATCTCCTCTTTTTTTCATAGCAGGTTTTGTTGCCTATTTAAGTGGAATTGGAGGGGGGATGCTGTTTGTACCAATTCTTAACATATTTTATGGAATTCCGATACACTATGCAACTGCAATATCAACTTCGATAATATTTTTTATTGGAATATACAATGCTACTGCTAGAATGATCATCGGAGAAATAATTTATTTGGCAGGCATATTAATTGGTAGTGGAGCAATTTTCGGTTCAATTTTGGGATCAAAAGTTTCTAATAAATTCCCAAAAAAATATTTACAATTTTTTGTTGCTGCTGTATTAATGGGATTAGCAATCAGAATGTATTTTATGGTATAGTATTAGAGAGCATTTTAAGAAGAAATAGTCAAAACTTTATAAACATTAAAACCTAAATCTAAATTGAATTCACCTCCTAATTTTAATGTAATATTACAAAATCTAATATCTAAGATAAACTGACCAAAATGGTAAATATTAAAGACCTAAAAAAGCTCATGGATGATTTTTTCATCGAAGAAGATGAAAACTTTCGAGAGATTAAAAGATACCTTCTTAGCGAATTTACATGGAAAGCTGATTCATCAAAAAACACAGAATTCGTGATAAGAGGGATTCCAATAGAGGATAAGCGGAAAATAAGCGATGTTTTAAATTCATTTTTACCAGATGAGGTAATTGATCTAAAAGAAATATAAAACGACTTCTTCAAAATTTTCTCATCTCACAAAATTCGTTTTTTTTTAGATGATCTCTTTAGAAGATGATGAGAAAACGAGACAAAATATTATATTTATAGGGATTTTAAACGCAATAAACTTATAATTTGATATTTCATTGAGGTTTTTAATTAATAATTAACTATCTCTAATATTAATTGCAAATTGATTAAAATGGATGGAAATATAGAATTTGAGGATTTAGATTTAAATTTTGGATATTCTTGTATGCCTGATAGATTATATTATTATTCAGAAGAAGAAAATGAATTCCGTATGGAAGTGCGTAAATGGTGCAAAGAAAATGTTCAACCTGTATCTGATAAGATTGATAAGGAAAGAAATACGAAATTAGCTGTGGAAACTCTACGAAAAATGAAACAATATTTAAATATTGTAATTCCTGAAGAAGCTGGGGGATTAGGTAAAGGAATACTTTATCGTACGATTTTTGGTGAAGAGTTATCTGCTTTTAATTATTCCATCGCAACTATATTTGGCGCTTCTTCTTGCTTATTTGCTGGTCCTATTATTGAATATGGAACTTCTGAACAAAAAAAGAAATATCTTACAGGTATTGCTGATGGTACAAAAATTGGGGCAATAGGGATAACCGAACCTACAGGAGGTTCTGATGCTATAGGAGGGATGAATTTGAGAGCTAAAAGACAGGGAGATTATTATTTATTAAATGGAGAAAAAAGATTTATAACTAATGGAAGTGTTGCGGACTACATTTGTTTATATGCGGTTACTAATGACCAAGTCAGAAGACATCAAGGCATTTCAGCTTTCATCTTTGAGACAGAGACACCAGGATTTCAGGTTATCAAGGATTATAATCATATGGGCCGTAGAGGAATGCCAAATTCTCATCTCCGATTTGATAATTGTAAAGTACCAGTTGAAAATTTACTCCATAAGGAAAATGAAGGAGTTGAGGTATTGATGTTTGGACTTGATGGTGAGAGAACCTTTACAGCGTCTCAATATCTTGGTTTAGCTAGAAGTGCATTCGAAGTTGCATATAAGTATGCTCATAAGAGGATTCAATTTAAAAAACCAATTTACTCATTTGAAGGAATTTCGTTCAAACTTAGTGAAATGTATATGGACATAGAATTAAATAGAATGGCTATGGTGCAAATAGCGAGAATGCTTGACGAAGGACATTACTGTAGAGCATCAGTTGCAGCGATTAAAGCTAAGCTTGCAGATGCTACTGTAAGAATCACTCAAGAAGCTATTCAGGTTGTTGGTGGTTTAGGATATTCTGAAGAATATCCCCTAGAACGCTATTATAGAGATGCAAAAGTAGGGCAAATAGCAGCGGGATCGACTGAAATAATGAAGTATTTAATTTCAAGAGAAATGATAAGAATGTGGGGTAAGTAGAGCTATGGGAAATAAAATTACTTTAGAAATTAGAAATAACATAGCTACTATAAAATTAATGGATCCTGAAAATTTAAATCCACTAAACAAAGAAACTGGGAAAGAATTATATGATACTTTAGAAATGCTTAAGGATAATAATGAAGTGAGATGTTTAATAATCACTGGTTCTGGGAGAGCTTTTTCTGCTGGAGGGGATATAAAGCAATTTAAATCGAGTATAGAAAATGGTACGTCAGGTCAAGTAATGGAGGAAACATTGAAGGATCTGTATAAGATTGCGATTACTTTACGACTTTATCCAAAACCAATAATAGCGGCCGTGAATGGATGGGCTGTTGGTGCTGGAATGAATCTTGCTTTATCATGCGATTTCATAATCGCATCAGAAAATGCAAAATTTAGACAATCATTTAGTAAACTTGGTTTAATACCGGGATTTGCTGGAACAATTTTGCTCAGTCGCCAACTTACATGGCAACAAGCTACTCAAATGTCTTTTTTTGGAGATACCTATTCTGCCGAAGAAATGTTTAAACTTGGTTTTATAAATGAAATTACTTCTCATGAAAATTTAGATGAAGTTACCCTAAAATGGGCACAACGACTTGCTAAAGGGCCAACATTAGCATATGCTAGAACTAAGAAATTATTCTTTGACTCTCTAAGCACCCCCCTTGAAACACATCTCGAAAATGAAAAACAAATGCAAGTTAAATCTGCTGAGACTGAAGATTATAAGAGAGGAGTTTTTGCAATAATTGAGAAAAAAGACCCCGATTTTGTTGGAAAATAGGGGTAATCATTAATAACCAATAAGCTATAAATAAAAAATAGATTGCTGATTTTTTCTGTCAAATTTTATTTAACTTGGATAATATCTAGTGATTTTATTAGCAACACAGCAGGGTTTACTCTCTCCCTCAACATTGATCATCATTTCAAATTCTACATCGTATGCACCATTGCCGATCTCTCTTACGTCTGTCACTTTCATATTACTTCGAATACGTTTTCCTACGGGTGCTGGTGCGGGGAATCTAATTCTATTCCAACCATAGTTAATGATCATTCCTGTATTGATTGGGAGATAAAGTTGAAATAACAATTTTGAAACCACAATAGAGATTAACCAGTTCCCATGTGCAATTGTTGTCCCATAAGGAGATTCTTTTTTAGCCCGCTCGGGGTCGGTGTGTATCCATTGCATATCGCCGATTATCTTTCCATATTCGGTAATCTCCTCTTGGGTTACCTCATACCAATCAGAGGTTCCTATTTCTTTACCTATATAATCCTTCCAGTCAGAAGGTTCCAATTCCAATTTTGACATATTCAGATTCTTACTATTTTTTAATTAAATAAAGTAAAAGATTATAAATTGAAAAATTTCATTATTATTTAACCTCTTGGGTAAAATTTGCAAATTAAAAATACCTATTTTAAGATCATTCAATAAGGTGGGTTGGTAAGAATAGGTCTAGTAGAGTTACTAAATAAAGCTGAAACAGAAGAAAAGAATTATAATTGGGAAGAAGCAGCGGAGTTATATGAACAAGTTGCTAAGGGATATTTAGATAAAAAAATCCTAATAGATGCTGCAAAAGCTTATGATAAATTCGGTGAAATATGTATTCGGACTGTTAGAGCATCAGAAACAAAAGCAAATTATGTAAAGTGGCGTGAAAGATCTGCTGAGGCTTTCAACACTGCTGAAAATCTTTTTAAGCAGGTAAATGAGGACCTCTTAAGCATGGAATGTAAAGCTAAGGCGCTCTCTACTATAAGTTATGTCGTTACATCAACTGAAGACGCAAAAAAGGATTTAAAACAATCAATAGATATATTACTCAATCTTTATCAACAATATTCAAAGACAGATGATACAGAGAATGTCATAAAAACTTCACTATTAACATTAAATTCTATAAATTCATTAACGTTTATCAGCGCTGATCCTTCTGAAATCTATAACAACTGTCAGCTTAGTCGTGAAATAATAGAAAATACTTGGAAACTAATTAATGAATTTGATTCCATTAATTTTCGGGTAGATTTGATGCAATATGAAAACATGCTTATCAATGTTAAGCGGTGGACTGAACTCACATATCCTGATAAAAAAGAAGAAGAGGTTCGTAAACGGTTTTTAATGAGATGTGAAGAAACTTTAGCATTGACTGAAAATTGTAATGATTATACTCTTCTTGGAGTAGTGTATCTTTTTACTGGAACTCATTATTGCATGTATGGAGGATTATATGTTAAAGAGCCGAACAAGCGATTGCAATTTGCTGAAGAAGGATTTGAATTATTGGAAAAAGGATTATTATTTTGTAGAAAATCAAAGGATTACATTAGTGTAGTCATGTCGATTTACAGTTTAAATTACCAAGCAGGTATTTTTGGAAGATTTGAATACTATCAAAAGAGAATTTTACATGATATACAAGAATTTCAAACATTAAGTAAGGTTTATGATGGTTTTTATACATGGCATACAACTTTAACGTATATTTTGCCTGTCGTTTACTACAACGATTTTACCAGCAGAAGTTTTTTAACTCCAGATACACGTAAGTCCTATGCTAAAGCAGGAATTGAACGTGCCAAGGTAGTTTTAGAAAAAACCGTTTTTGGACCATTTTTGGCTATAACATATCAGATGATAACTCATTTATACTCGCAACAAGTAATTCTTGCTACAGAAGAGGAAGAGCCTGAAATATATATCCAAAAAATGTTCCAATATGCAAAGACGACTGAAAATATAGCTAAGGAATACAAAGGAGGTAACATTAGATCCGCAGGACTTACTTCTATTTATAGAGCCTATAAAACTATGGTTGATTTTGAAAAAAAAAAAGGTGAAAAAATCCAAAATTTTAAGATTGCCATTGAAGCTGCTAAAGATAATATTAAATATTCAGTAGAATCTTACAGAATGTTTTTAGCTTTTAAAATGCGCTTAGGTTTGCTCTACGAGGAATTTGGAATTTTAACCATGGATGAAAAGTACCTGATGCAAGCAAGAGAGCTATTTCTTCGTGTAATTGAAGAAACAACCGAAAAAGGTTATTTCTACTATACTGCTACAGTTTATGAATATATAGCTCGGTTAGAAGATCGGTTAGGGAACCATATGGTTTCTGCAGAATATTATGAAAAAACAAAAAAGTTTCACAATAAGTCATTAAAAGGAATTAAATTTAAACCTTTAAAGGATCGAGTTAATGAGAAAATAAAATATGCTGAAGCTTGGAATTTAATTGAAAAAGCGAAAACATTCCATAAAAGAGAACAACATTTAAATGCAAAAGAAAGCTACAGAAATGCTTCAGAGATACTTGCAAATTTGCCACGTTTCAATTATGAAGCTAATTATTATGGGGCATGGGTGTTTTTAGAAGAAGCAGAAGAACTTAGTAAGCAGGAAAAATATAATGAAGCGATAAGTAGTTATGAAAAGACTAAAGAGCTTTTTGATACATCAATGTTGATGATTAGATTTATTAGAAAAAATGTAAGACGGTCAAAAGAACTAAAAAAACTTGGGAAAGCGGCAAGAGTTAGAATTAACTATTGTTCAGCAAGAATAAATCTTGAGGAAGCACGAATTTTAGGAAGACAAGGAGAACATGTTGCGGCGGCTGAAAAATTTGCTTTAGCATCAACTCAATTTAAAGATACATGTTTATTATTCAATATTAAGAAAGAACGAAAAGAGCTTGAAGCAGTCTATCATCTCTGTAGAGCATGGGAAAGAATGGAATTAGCAGAAAACTTTGAAGATCCTTTGAAGTTTAAAGAAGCTGCTGAAATATTCGCAAAAGCTAGTGAATTATTTACTGGAAGTAAATTAAAATTTCTAGCTCAGGGCAATTCAAATTTTTGTGCGGCTTTAGAAGAAGGTTGTAAGTTTGACCAATCTGATGATATGGATGTTAAAACTCTTTTATATCCAAAAGTAAAATCAATTCTTAGAAAAGCTGCCAATTCTTATGAAAAGGGTGGTTTTAAAAATGGAGCTGCATGGGCTCTAGCAACATCAACATATTTTGATGCTGCCTGGCATTTAATAAGAGCAGACGAAGAATTAGATATTAATAAAAAACAGGAGATTTTAAAGATTGGATCTACTTATTTGAAATCAGCAGCAGATCTCTTTGGAGAATCAGGGTATAAAGAAAGGGAAAGGGAAATATTGGAAAGATCAAATAGACTTCTTAAAGAAGAGGAAATTCTTGTCTCTGCTTTGAATACAATAAAAAAACCATCTGTTTCACATAGTGTAGAAGGTTTAGTTGCACCATCATGTCCCGTAGAAACTAGTCAATCTCCAAGAATCAGTGAGATTAATGAATATACTGAAGAATCAATAAGTTTTGCGGAGAAAGATGGAGCAGTAAAGAAATATAAATTAGAATATAAAGATTTGTTAAAAGAATCTCCAGAAACCCAGAAAAAGAGTTGTAAAGTGGGAATTGCCCAAATAGGTTTATCTAGCTCCGGGGATATATTACACGAATTCTATGAAGAAAAAGATTCAGGTCTTTTAAGCTTAAGAGAAGACAAAATTGAAATAGTGAAAACTAAAGTTAATGATATGGTTCAGAAAGCTCACAATAATGGAATTGATATTGTAATCTTTCCCGAAATGACCATTGATCTTAACTATAAAAGCTTTCTTGAGGATTTATCAAGTTTAGCAAAAAACTACAATATGTATATTGTTCCTGGTTCTTATCACGATCATGTATCTAAGCAGAATATGAGTATAATAATTGGACCAGAAGGAATTTTATGGGAGCAAAAAAAACATATCCCCGCAATAATACATTTTGGAGAGAAGAAATTCAAAGAAGGAATATTACCAGGTTCATATCCACAAAAAACTGTTGTTTGTAACACTAAATTTGGTAGAATCGCAATCCTGATATGCCGAGACTTTTTAGATATGGATTTAAGAGTGGAATTGAAGAATTTTGAGCCACCTGTAGACATAGTTATAAATCCCGCCTTCACACCGGTCACAGCAGATTTTAAAGCAGCACATTTTGATGCACGAAGGTCAATTTATGCATATTGTTTCTTTGCTAACGTTGCTGAATACGGAGAATCCTTTATTTATACTCCCGAAAAAGAACGGGTTGAAAGAAATATTCCTCCGAGGGAAGAAGGCTTAATTTTTAAAGATGTAGATCTTTTTCGACTTCGTTCTGAAAGGAAAAAATGGGAAATAGAACAATTGAAGGATAAAAGATTTATCCAAAGTACGAGATAGTTGAAAATTAAATTCTTCCTTTTAGCTTTACCCCGGATAGATAGAACGTACAAAAAAATAAATTTAAAATGATTATAAATTGATTTTTTAATCCTTTTATTTTTAATTTGTATTTGATTTTTTTTTCTCATTATTCTCTTGAGAATCAATCCACGTAAGGATTTCTTCTTGAAATTGTGGAAAATCTTTATGTAATTCGCATAATCCGTCGAATAATAAATGATAATTGATGTTGTCATATTGATGAACTACGATGTTTCTCATTTTTACTAGGGATGTTGTTTTTTCAACTGTTTGAGGGGTGATAACACCTAACTTACCTAATTTTTTCATACAATCAGAATAAGTCTGAGGAGGAGGTTCTTTACTGTGAGCTATAATATGAGTACAAATATCAAGGATGATTTGGCCTAAAATTTCAAAGATTCTCTCACCCTTTAATTGGAGATCAATGTCCGTTTCTAAATCATCTGAAGTTGTTATAATTATTTCCTCTAATTTAGACCAATATTTTTTACTCGAAAGAAGCTTTTCGCGAATCCAAGAAAAATCAATCATGGTTTTTTTCACTTCGATGAGGAAACATATTCTGAATTATTAAGTAAATTTTTATACCAAATCATGTGATCATAGTAAAGAGGAAGTAATTTTTCCAGAAAAAACGAACTGACATCTGGATTGTTTTCATATATTAAAAATCCATTGGCAATCACATTAAATTGAACATGGAGGGGAAGAGTTTCAAATACCGAGATCTCGATTTCTTCATAATTAGTTAAATCCGTGGATTTTACATGTAAGTGGGTTAAAAAATCTAGTTGTGTTTTAGAAGATAACTGGAGATAGTTGGGAACAGAGATGAAAATATCTATATCACTCCACCTATTGTGTTCATCTCTAACCCATGATCCACCAAGATAAGCAAAATCTACTTTATTTTCTTCAAAAAGATGTTTTAAATTACGAATAAGGAATTCCGCCATTTCTTGACCAGTTAAAGGCCTATCACTTTCGCGATTTAATATAGAAATTACCTCCAATTATTTGATGCTATTAATAAATTACAATTTTACATTTATATTTTTTAACTATAAACATCGTAATGGGTCTTAATTTCTTGAAAATGCATAATTTAAGAAAATCATTTTTTTCTTCTTTTACAACTATTTAATTTGATTTGAATTTCTGGCTATAATAAATTAACCAATATAATTTAGGATTAAATAGTTTCGTTAAATTCTTCCTTGTTAAATTTGCTTTTAACACAATTTTAATGTTAATTTAAACTTGTTTAAACTTTTATATTTATCTTTAATAATTTATACAAAGTATTTAAATATCCTTTAAATTAATCCCCATAATAATAAGAAAAAGAAATTAAATCTCATTCGAGGAAATTAAACATGACCGCAAGTCAAGATATAATAAAAGAATTCCCACAATTTGTACCCTTAGAGGATATCGAGGAAAAAACCGAAGAAGAATTAATTACTATATTTTACAAAAACTCAGCTCCTACTCCTACGAAAAGATGGAAGGAATCTATGGGATATTACCTTTTAAATCCAAGTAAATTTCATTTTGGATTAAATAATCTACCCTAAAATTATTTTAATTTTTTATTCTCTTTATTCTAAATAGATCAAGAAAATCTTAAATCATTTTTAAGATATTAAACATTATTCGATAAAATTATTCTTGTTGTGATCTATATAGATGAGTAAAGGTTTTAAACTCTTAAGGCTTGAATATCTATTTTCTGTCCTCATACCTTGTTTTTTAGCTATTTATATGGGTAAAACACAATCTTCTACTGATAATTATGAATTAGGTGAGCATATTTGGTTGTTAGCTGGTTTTGCGTTTTATGCTATTACCGGGAACACTCTTAATGATGCGATAGATATGAAAGATCCAAGAGAAAAAGAAACCCTCGAAAGAGTAGCAGGATTTCATCGCAAGGAAATCTTAGTATTATCAATTGCGAGTTTTATGTTAGGAACTGCGAGTTTTTTGAACAATATTATAATCAATCCAATTCTAGCTGTCTATTTAGTGATAATCATAGTTTTAGTTGTTTTTTATGTTAAGTATAAATCATTAGTTATTATAAATCAGATAATTCTCGGAGTTTCACATATATTTTTGCCATGGTTTATGATTAAAATAAATGCTGGAGATACCTTTATGAGCTTTCTACCTGATCTTTCTTTAGCTGAATGGCTGATTTTGGGAACAATTGCTTCTGTAGCGTTTACGGGCCAAATGCTGCATGAAATGATTGATGGTGATTCTTTAGCGCAATTATCTCCGAAAAAATCTCAATTAGTTATCTGGATTGCGTCATTAATTTCCTTGGCAATCGCAATCATATCATTTCTATTTACAAGACTTTTGATTTTTCTTCCAATTGTATTATTTCCTATAGGTATAATGTACATATTCAGGAAACCAAAAAGTAACTTATTAGGAAATACTTCATTAAAAGACACCGGAATTATTCTTGGAAATCTCATGTTTGCTTATGTTATAATTATGACAATAGCTTTGTAAAGATGTTGACAATTAGGATTTCTGTAAAAGGTGATTATGTTCTTTTAGATATTTCCTCACTGTTTTAATAAATTCTTGTCCCACTGTTAATAGATCATTGGCTTCATCCTTATTAACCGAAGTAGTATATTCATAATCTCCTTTAAACCTTTTATCCATAGCATTTCTTAAATGATCACTCATAATTTTTGGAAAAATATTTGTTTTAATAAAATGTTGCCCAAAAGCAGAGATGACGCCACGATGAGATTTAAATTTTAGATTTTTGGACAGAAGTATCGCCTCAACTATATAAAACATCGCATAATATGTCCTTGATACAGAACTATCATAATCTCCGTGATTTAACAATAATTTGGCAGTTGATATAAACTTTTTAGCTTTTTCAACTAAGGGTTTTATTTCAATTTTACTCAAATTATAACCTTTTCCTCATGAATATTTAATAATAGTGGAGTGTTACAAGATTCATAATCTTCTTCTGAAATAGGGTGAAGAGAGAGTAATATATTATATTTTAAATCAATAATTCCTGCAATCGCGGTCATTCTATCTATTTCTTCAAATGATCTAATATCTCCTTTAAGCACTATTGCTATATCTACATCAGAATCTTCGGTTTGTTCACCTCTAGCATAAGATCCGTAGAGTATAACTTTCGAAAGTTTATCTCTATATAAATTCTTTAGATTTGATTTAAATTCTTTGAGTATTTCCATTATTTCAACAGTGTCTTGCATTAAAATTCAGATAAAATCGAGTAATTCTTTTAATTGTGAAAAAGAAAGTGTCATGATTATTTAAATTTAATGACAAATGAATTTTAAAAATCAAACAGAGCTAGGGAAAAAAATGATAAAATTCTGCCAAATCATAACACGTGAATTTTTTAGATAAGCTAATTTTATAATAAATAGAATGTCGAATAACACACTTATTTTTTTAAGACATGCTAAGACTAAAGTTGATAAAGGATTAAAGATTTCAAAGTGGTTATTAACAAATAAAGGAAAAAGAGAAGCCATTAAACTATCTAAATTGGAACTCTTTAAAGATATCGATATTATCATTACATCGGATGAAGAAAAAGCTTTTTTAACTTCAACTCCGCTTGCGAAAGAACTAAAGTAGGTCTTTTTTATCAGCCCATCTTTCGAGTGTTCTAATTGTAAAATTAATAATTGGTTGTTTTAATGGAGGTTTTTTATCTTTTTTTTTGATTTTTATCTTTTTTCCCGGAGATTTTTAAGCCAATTTCTTCTTCGTCTTTTTCATAGGATTTCACGGGTTTTACCTTGTCAATTGGAGTATCGCACACCCAGCAAACGTTTTCCAAGTCAATCAATGCTCGGGCGCAGTTATCGCAATAAAGTGCATCACATTCACATATATATGTGAAACCTAATGCTTCTCCTTTACATACTAAGCAAATTTTTCTTTCTTTGAGAATTGTAACCTTCTCCTCAGAAATTATTGCAGTTAAAGCAGCGCGCTTTCGGAGCATATTTTCCATTTGTTCCCCTAATTGGGCCAATTCTATCCGTTCAGTTAATGGAGCATTTGATTCTTTTAGTTTTTCCCACATACTTAATTGTTCTAATAATTTATCGTGTTCATTTGAAATTTTCGTATATAAAAGATTAAGACCGAACCTTTCAGCTATTTGTTGAGCTTGAGTCAAAAATCGCCTAGCTTTTTTAATATCTAAAGTAAGTAAGGACAATTTAGACTGTAATAGGTAAGTCTCAGCAAGTAACCGATACGACCCCTGTTGTTCAGCAATATCCAAAAGTTGAGTGATATAGGGTTGAAGCTCGTCAAGTATTTTAAGATCGCTGGAATTACGTAATTCAATTAAAAGTAAATCACAAAGGTTAAGGAGAGCGTATATCTTATATTCATGATCCATATGCTCTTCTCCCACCAATTGTTTCAATATTTCTTCGGCTTCGACTCTATCACGAGCCCGAAGAGTTTTTTTTAACATTAAAGCTTTATTTATCAGGTAACCACACTCGATATATTTGCTATTATCTCGATCTTTAAGTTGTTTCAATCGGTTTAAATAGTACCGTGCTTGTTCTAGAGAGTTTCTATCAAGAAATACGTAAATTAGACTATCTAAAACAGCAGAAATCATAAAATTATGGCCAATTTCATCATAAATTGCCAAACTGCGCTTGAGATATTCTAAAGCACTATCTAAGTTGCCTTGCCCATCGCAAACTATTCCAAAACAATTTAAATTCCATGCGATAATATCCTTAGCGTTCATTTCTTTGGCAACTTTAAAACTTTTCTGATAATACTCTAACGCGCGATCTAAATTTCCTCTCCCGAGGTTTACATTTCCAATACAAGTAAAGGTTACCAAAATATTTCGATTAAAACTACCTTCTTCAAGTTTCAAACTCTCTTCTAGATATTTTAACGCCGAATCGTATTCCCCTTTTAAGAACAAGATGAATCCCATTTGGGTAAGAGAACGAGCAAGATCTTGCTCATTTCCAAGTTCCTTTTGTAATTTTAGGCTTCTTTCAGTATATTTTAATCCCTTATCTAAATATCCATTCTCCGTGTAGATTAAACCTTTCGCAAAAGCTATAGAAGCCCTCTTACGAGTAAGGAAAGGACCTTTTGATGATTCGACATCTTTTAAAAAGTAAGGATCTATGTTCTGTAAATACTTATTGAGCATATCTTCGCTATTACTAATTATTCCTAGACTTTTATCTAATCGCCCGAGATACATTAAAGATTCAGCTATTTCGATGGAAGCGTCTATGGATTGGAGATGTTTTTCCAATCGTTCACATTCTTGATAAACTTTTTCAGCGAGCTTAAGAGCATCTCCGAATTGTCCTAATCTATTCAGAATTGTGCTCTTTAGTAGCATTGAAGTAATTTGATCATCTACTGTAAGGTCTTTATTTTCCTCGAGATTCATTACCAGTTGGAGAGCTTCTTTGAATTGTCCCTCTTCTTTGAGGTGTAAAGCATCTATTAATTCTTTTGGTTTTGAATCATATGACATTTATTTTTTCCACTTTCACAATCGTATGCATATTTCTTATTTTTTTCAATCTTGATCTTAGTATTATGGGTATTTTAGATTAATAGTATCCGTAGTAATTTGAATTTCCTATTGTAATATAATAATGGATTAAAAAACTTAAGACTTTACTTTTCTCAAATTTTTACTATATATAAGTAGTTTTTTTATTATTATTTTATCAATATGACTATACGATGAAAGAAAAAAATTAGAGAAATAAATGGCCTTATAATAGAGGGGGATAAACAAAGAGATAAAGCAGATTTAGAAGAAACACTCATAACTTTTGAAGAAGCATCTGCAAAAGCGAATGAATCAAAGATTTATCAACTCTCAAAAAAGAAACATATTATTGCGTATAAGGTTGATGAGACGTTTATACAAAAAATCTCATTCTTACTCGATAAAGCAGCCAATTTAAGAGAGGAAGGCCAATTTAATCAATCTCTCAACACTCTTGAGGAAGCGTTTAAAGAAACTACAAAAATAGGAAACCCTTTGGAAACGAAGCAAATGGAAAAAAGGATCCATAAATATTATGATACAACTTACCAAGATATGGTCAATGAGGAAATTTTGAAGAGTTCTAAACTAAAAGAACAAAAAGAGTTTGATCAATCCATTAAAAAGCTATTAGCATCCTTTTCTATTTTGAAAAAAGTCAATAATTCTACCCTTCGGGAAAAGCTTAGAAAAGAATTAAGTAATGAAATATACAGAGCGAGGACAACCAAAATTAAGAGCATAATATTAGATCTGGGTGTCAAATATCCACGATTAGAAATTTCGGATATACAAGAAAAGTGTGATGAAGAAGAGGAACTAATAATTTCTATAGCAGAGGACATGATATAGAACAAAGAGATCTATGCGGAATATTTTAAAGGTAGTAAAGCTGTAGCATTTAACCAGCAAGCGAATATAGAAGATATTGATAAGTTAATGGAATCCTTTAAAGGTGGGAAAAAGAGGGTAAGGGCAAAAAAAAATGAGTGAAATATGATGTTAAATTCTGCTAAATAATTATCCATGAGCTTTTAAGATAAATTTTAATCTTTGATAAAAACATTTTAAAACACGTACTTCTTGAATATATCAAATTAAGAACTAAAAATAATTTCAAAATGGACTCCATTAATCGACAATTTTTACAAACAGCTCAATATCAAAAAAAAATTAATAACAATCTTTCTCAATGTTTAACCTGTGAGAGAAAATGTGAAATCCCCAAAGGAAAGTCTGGATATTGTAAAACTCGAATCAACAAAGATGGTAAAATATATACAATTATCTATGGTTTGATACCTGCATTATCCGTTAATCCAATAGAAAAGAAACCTTTATACCATTTTCATCCTGGAAGCACCGCATTGACTGTAGGGACATATGGGTGTAATTTTGCTTGTTTTTGGTGCCAAAATTATCATCTTTCAAAAACAGATCCTCAAAAAGCTTATCAACTTTCAACTTCTAATGAATATATTTCTCCTAAAAGATTAATTGAGATCGCTTTAATAAGAAAATGTGAGGGGACTTCGATATCTTTCAATGAACCTACCTTATTGTTTGAATATTCTCTAGAAGTTTTTAAGCTGGCTAAACAAAATGGTTTATATAATACATATGTTACAAATGGATACATGACAGAGGAAGTGTTAAGAGACTTAGTGGAAGCAGGATTGGACGCAATGAATATAGATATTAAAGGAGATTTTAAAATGGTTCAGAAATATTGCGGAACTGATGTTGAAAAAGTATGGAGAAATGCTAAATTAGCTAAGAAGTTAGGTGTACATATTGAAATAACAACTTTATTAATCCAAGGATTTAATTCTGATGAAGAAATCATTATGAAACTTGCTGAAAGAATTTTTAATGAATTAGGGGAGCTAACACCGTATCACATAAGTCGATTCTTTCCTCATTATAAATCACAAATATATGGACTTATTGAGCTAACGCCTTTAGAACTTCTATATAATGCTTATGACATTGCAAAAGATGTTGGTTTGAAATTTATTTACTTGGGCAATCTACCTACAACCAAGTACGATAATACCTATTGCCCAAAATGTTCTAAATTAGTTATAAAAAGAAAAATTTTAGGTGTCAAAGAATTGTATTTAGATTCAAACGGAAATTGTAAGTTTTGTGGGTTTCCAATTTGCTCAATTTAGTTTAGTTTAATAATTCAATTATGAAATTTATAAAGCTTAATTAATGAATTACATTAATTTCACTCATATTAAAATGCCGTCTTCTCTAATATTCATTAAAAATGGTGTTCTTGTCAATAAATAGCGTTCCTCTGATATAGGGTGAATTGATATTAAAATATTATGATTTAATACAAATTCGTAAGAAATTTCGCTCATATTATCGATTTCCTTAAAGGGGGAAATTTCACCTTCAAGAATTATTGCCAAATCTATATCCAATTTTAATAGGTCCTCCTGGTATTGGTAAAACAACGCTATGTCGATATTATGCTCAATCAAGAGCGAAAATAACTGGAAATGATTCCTTTGAATTGATTACTTTTGACGAATCAACTAAACCTGCTCATTTAATAAATGACCATATAGAAGGACAGAGCGTATTAATTTCTGATGTTGAACTCTCAAAGATAATTGAAAATTTTAAATATCTTAACCTGAATGCGCCTAAAGTAGTTGAAAAAGCAGGCTGATCATCGATTTTTATTTCGATTCCTAACATTAAAATTTGTCTCTAAATTCTATTTTTACATGACTGAATTATTTGCTGAAGTTAATGACATAAAGATTTGTTATGAAATTTTTGGAGAGGGTTATCCCGTAGTACTAGTGCATGGTTTTGGAGCTACGAAAGAATCATGGTTAGCCCAGGTACCCGATTTGTCGAAACATTTTAAGGTTATTAGATTTGATAATCGAGGTGCAGGGAGTTCCGATAAACCTAAATCATCTTATAAATTGGGAGATTTTGTTGAGGATATTAAAGGTTTATTGGATCATCTGGGAATTTCCAAGGCACACATAATTGGTTGGAGTTTAGGTGGAATGATAGTACAAAATTATGCCTTGAAATATCCTGAAACTGTAAATAAACTAGTTATGATCAACACCAATTTTGGTACTCCCGATGAATCCGGTCCTGAAGTCTATAAAAACATGCGTATTCAGGCAGCAGAGCTTTTAAAAGAAGACCCCGCCAAGGCTTTTTGGTCAGGCACTAGAACAGGATTTTACATTAAATTCAGAAAACAGATGGAGAAAGAACCCTCTAAAAAATGGTATGGATTATGGTCAGCAGAAGACCTTATTGAACAGAGCACCATCAGTCCACTTACCGTGCACGAAATTGAAATGCAAGGAGATGTGTCAAAAGAGCATAATACTGCTGAAAGATTAAATGAAATTACGAATCCGACACTTTTACTTACAGCCTCACATGATAGAATAACTCCAAGGTCATCCATGGAAGAAATGCATGAAAAACTACCTAATAGTACAATTCATGTTATAGAAAATGCCGGACACAGTAGTCCCCTCGAGAAAACCCCAGAAGTCAACAAATTAATAATTGATTTTCTAAATAATTAATCCTCTTTTTATAAAAAAAATCTGGTATATACATCATAAAGTTATTCATTAGAGGAAATAAGATAAAAGAAATTCAATTTGACCTTAAATATAATTTAGAAGGAAAGAAAAAATATGAAAACATTGAAATTTTAATAATGTTTGGTGTTATAAGGAGAAATTTAAAAATTTAAAAAATAATTACTTAATGATAGATATGAATAATCCCTTAAATTTTGAAATTCTTACTCAGGATTTAGAATATTGCATAAAAGCGTTTGAAAACGATAGATTTGATTTGATGAATATTGCTGCTAATCGTTTAATGGAAAATAGTATTTTTCTTGAAAATAAAGAAGTTTTCCTTATTGCAGCAATTCTTAAGGATATAGCAAATGATTATATTAGTATATTTCAAAATAAAAGAGAAGTATTCAATTCTGCTAAAGTCTTAGGTAAAAAAACAATCGAATCTATAAAAACTAATTTTTGTAATGGTATCAATATTGAAAAGTTATGGCAAGCTTTTCAAGAGTTTACAGTGAAAATTAATGAATTTCAAAAAGATGAATTAGAAGCTGAAGTTTATCGAGAAAATACAGAGTATACAAGCCTGGTCTTTAAAAAAATATTAGAATTTTTAGAAGAAAATAAAGATCATTTGAAGAAAATAAATTGTACTATTATTAATGGCGTTTTAGGTGTAATGATTAGAATTATGAAGAACCATTCATGCTCACTTAAAGAAATTATGGTCTATTTGTTTTTTAAGCTGCTTGCTATTTTATACAATTATGTAATTGAAAAAAACTATCATGAACAGACAATTAATGAAGATGATTATAAAGAATATTTAGAAGTTCATATTGATTTTATTAATACACACTATCTTAACAATACTTTAGATTTCAAAAAATACAATTCAGAACTTTGGGAGATAGGAAAACAATATCGAGAATTATATTTCTTATTCAATCCACTAAGATTTATAGCTAAAACTCCTGTTTTAGAACAAGTACCTGCTCTTGTTAGATTTCCTATAACTCCCTCTAAGAAAACAGTTAAAAATGAAAAGGAAAAAGAAAATTAAAAAATGTTATTGAAAAAATGGAATCAATTCAGAATGATTTAGAAGCATCACAGGATACTCCAAGAATTTATCGCAGTTTTGAAAACATTAATACATCAGATGTTAATTTAATATTTCCTACTGATGCTACAGGAATAATTGATGTTGAAAAAGACATAATTCGTGAGGAAGAACTAATATTTAATTCAATGAAGCCATACGAAGAAAGTTATTTACATAAAGATTCGACATTAACTAAACCTGAATTGATTTATTTTCCAAAAATTCTTAGAGAAAGAGTAACTTTTGATTCTCTTCAGACAGATATAATATCAAGGAGATTTTCATTAAAATTTAGTGAAGAAGTAGAGAATTTAATTATTCATGATTCAATCTTTAGGAAATTTATAAGCCAAGTAGAAAGAGGATTAAACGAGTTCTTTGACCAAGAAAATCTAATTTTTGAAAATATTATCTTTTTTGAAGAAGATTGGGAAATTCCAGATTATGCAAAACTTGTACTCTCTTTAAATTTTAAAGGAATCACTTTCGAACGAGAAATGTTATTGTGGAAAATGATAAACGATATAATATATTATAGAATTAAATCTATGATTCTTATTAGTTCAGAAGAAGATGTTAAAAGAATTAAAGAATTGAAAAAAGCATTTTTCATTAAGCTCGAAATGTGATGGTGATTTAGTGAGAAATTTATTTAATCCAGAGATTTTCTTAGATATAGCAAGAACAATAAAAGATAACAAGGAATTAGACGAACAAGGGAAATTTAGAACTGTAATAGGACGAGCATACTATGCCGCTTTTTTAACGACAAGAGAACATCTGAAAAAACATAAAGCAAGAAGTTTTAATAAAGAAAGTCAACATCAAGCTGTTCTTGATGCTTTGGATGAACTTGATGAGGATTATTTAAAAAATTGGTTAGATAAATTAAGAGATAATCGAGTAAAAGCCGATTATTATTTGAATAAATTGATAGATCTAAACTTATGTGAGAAATGTATAAAATTATCGCAGGAGATAATAAATTCGATAGAAGGGATTTAATTTTTTTTATTGAGGTGATTAAAAGATAAAGGCTTTTTTTGATGTTTTACTTTATATCCTTCTATGAACTCATAAGACTGGTGCTTAAAATAGGTATTATATAACCGAGCATAATAACCATTTTTATTCATAAGATTTTCATGATTTCCCTCTTCAACTATTTTTCCATGATCGAGGACGATAATTCTATCAACATGTCGAACTGTCACTAATCTGTGAGCAATAATAATCGTTGTACGTCCTTGCATTACTTTTTCCATTGCTTCTTGAATTTGAGTTTCCGTAAACGGATCAACAGAAGCAGTTGCTTCATCCAATATCAAGATTGCTGGATTTTGTAATAAAACTCTTGCGAAAACAACTAATTGTCGTTGACCCATTGAAAGTACTTTGCCCCTTTCCATAATGAAGGTATCTAAGCCATTATCAAGATTATCAACCCATTCACACCCTCCGGATTGGTTTAATGCCCAGATAATTTCTTTTTTAGTAGCATCTGGGCACCCATACTTTACATTATTTTCAATGGTGTCTGCCCATAGGAAGGGTGTTTGAGGAATAAATCCAATAGATTTACGATATTCATTAAGTGATAGATCTTTTATATTTTGTCCATCAATACGAATATTACCTGCCTGAAATTCATATAATCTTAATAATAGTTTTGTAAGACTTGATTTACCAGCACCAGTATGACCAACGATTGCTATGGATTCTCCAGGTTGTATTGAAAGATTAAAATTTTTAAACACAGGTTTTTCAGGATTGTAGCTAAATTCTAAATTCTCAATTTCAATTTTTCCTTCAATTTTTTCGAATATATAATCTCCCCCCTCTATTAAAGATGGAGAATCCATTAACGCAAAAATTCTTTCGCCAGCTGCCATACCTTCTTGAAATTGTGACCAAAAGCTTGATATTTGAAATAAGGGTTGAAATAGAATCCAAGAACTCTGAAAAAATAAATAAAATTCAGAGGCACTCAAAGTGCCCATAGCAATTGCATACCCTCCGAAATAGACAAATAATGAATATAAGACACCAATAAGAATATCCAAGCTAGGAAAGATTATATTTAAAAATAATGCTCTGCTCATATTTACTCTAAAAGATTGATTATTTATAGCTTGGAACTCAGCAAACTGGGATTTCTCTTGACGAAAATTTTTAATAATTTGAATACCTGCCATCGATTCTTGTACGAAAGCATTGACTTGTGCAAGTGAACGCTGACCAAGTAAGGATTTTCTTCTCGCAATTTTTCGGAATGATAAAGTAAATGCAAAAATAATTGGAACTATTAGTAAAAAGATTCCCGTAAGTAAAATATTCAATAAGAGCATTGGGATTAACACAACTATCAATATAAGGAGAGATGAGATCATTTGCATAAATAAGTTAATAGCACCGCCAAATTTTTGTCCATCCGAATTTATCCTACTTACAATTTTACCAGTTGGAAACTTATCAAAAAAGGAGAGATCTTGTTCTAGAACTCTCATATTTGTCTCTCTTCTTAAATTATAACAAACTTGGTAGACAACTCGATTGCTTTCTCTTCTATTAACGTAATTGAAAACATAACCTAATGAGTTTAAAATTAATGTGTTAAGAATGAAAAATATGAGAATAAAAGGATCTGCTTCAAATTCCAATTGCCTAATAATTAAACTCATTAAAAAAGGAATCATTCCATAAGTTAAAGATGAAAGAGTAACAAATATTATAACTATACTCATCGAACGGTGGTAAGGTTTAAAAATTTTCATAATTCTGGAGAATAACTCTTTATCTGAATAAATTCGATCATATTCTTCTGCATCCAAACCAAAATATGCTATTTTAGTCACCTCCTCCTAATAATTCTTCCAAAGTTTTATCAAATCGCTTCACAAAAATTTTACGATACTCTTTAGAATTCTTTAAAAGCTCTTCATGTGTACCTTGATCTACTATTTCACCTTGTTTTAGGACAATAATATGATCTGCATTTCGAATCTGAGATAATCTATGTGTAATGATAAATGTAGTTCGTCCATGCAATATCTTAAAAATTGCCTTTTGTATCTTCTCTTCTGTTTCTGAATCAATGGCTGAGCTTGAGTCGTCTAATACTAAAATCTTTGGATCGGAGAGAAATGCGCGTGCTATTGCAAGACGCTGACGTTCTCCCCCACTTAGTTGCACACCTCTCTCTCCGACTTTAGTATCGTACTGATGTGGTAAATTCATAATAAACTCATGAGCTTGGGCTTCTTGAGCTACGGAAATTATTTGGTCCTTTTCAAAGGAACGCCCAAAAGCAATATTGTTTAAAATAGAGCTTGAAAATATGAAAATATCTTGTTCAATATAAGCAATTTGATCACGAAGAGATTGAAGTGAAAAATTTCTAACATCAATGCCATCAATTAAAATTCGCCCTTTAGAAACATCATATAGACGAGAAATCAGTTTTGTAAGAGAAGTTTTACCTGAACCCGTAGTTCCTACAATAGCAATAGATTGTCCTGGTAATATTTCAAAATTAATATTCTTCAGAACTTTATTCTGTGTTCCTGGATATGAAAAAGTTACATGCTCAAATTTAATTCCCCCCCTAATTTTTTGTGAAATAGGATTTAAACTCTCGTAAATTTCGGATTTTTCATTCATAGTTTCTAATAATCTCTTGGCACCAACTATAGCTTGCTGTATCATTACAAATGCCATAATCGATGCAAAAACTGGAAATCTTAAACGCATTAATAATCCTATATAGCCAAGTATATCTCCTATAGACATATATCCCAATCTATTAAGAATTATACTATGAGTTAAACCTAATGTTATTGATATTGAAAGGAATAATATTGGAAGGTATCGTGCCTGTATATCACCCATTTTTATACCCCAATCTTTGTAACTTGTAGCACTTTCCTTGTATTTATCTATACTCTGCTCTTCCTGAGCCATAGATTTAACAATTTCGATTCCATTCAAAGATTCATTTAATATAGCATTCATTTCTCCAAAGGCAATTCGCCTATTCAATGTTGCAGGTACTAATTTCTTTAAGAAGCCTCTAAGATACAAAATGAATGTGACACTAAACAATATTGGAATGATTATTAATTGAATTGGATAATTATAGCCTATCAAAACAACAGGAACGATAAGATTAATGGAAGCATCTAAAAGTAGCGCTAGCGCTGGAGAGATTAAAAAATTTAAAAACCTCACATCATTAGTAGCTCTTGCCATAAGATCTCCAATCTTCTGCTGATCATGAAAAGACTGACTCTTTCCGAGTAAATTTAAATAAAATTCCTTGCGTACATCCTTCTCTATCTTTTGTGCCATAATTTCCCGACAAAATCTTCCCAATAATCCAATTAAAGGAGTCCCTACACCGATCAATAATACTATTAAGGTAAAATAAACAACTTGACTAGAATCTCTTGATGAAAAGATATCTATGGCGTTCCCGATAACAACCATGAGCAAAGAACTAAGAAAAGAGACAATTACTATGAATAGCAAAAAAAAAGTGAAAAACAATTTATTGATCCGATACAAAATGTGCTTTAATACCCAAGATTTAACTCCTTTACTACGGGCTTTAATGAAATCATCCTTCTCATCAAAAATAAATTCTGATTTTACTCTTTTAGACTGTTCTTCAAGAGATTTTAAGGTAAGATTCACTTCCTCAATGACATTTAATATTCTTATTTTAAAATAAAGATATTAATTGTAATATTTCACTTAAAAAATTGTCTTTGATATTAACTTAAATAAAAAATTTGCTTAAATTTTTTGGATTTTCATAAAGTATGATAACTACTTAGAGATAGAAATTTTAAAAGTAATTCTAGATTTTCCGATCTAATTACTGAATTTCTGATTTTTGAAATTTACAAATCAGTATATTCCAGATTAATTAAGAAAATGCAATCTCCTAGATCAGAGAAGCAAAAATATCCAGAATTAACTAATTTGTGGATAGGGCTTTTTGTGGATATTTTAGGTTTTTATATTATCATTCCATATTTGCCATCTCTCATAAAAATTTACAACACTACTCCTTTTGTCATCGGTGCCTTAGTTGCTACTAACGCGGTTTTTTCACTTTTTTCTGCACCGATTTGGGGCAAGTTAAGCGATAAATATGGGAGAAAACCTATGCTCTTAATCGCTGAGAGCGGAACATGCACTGCCTTTCTAATATTAGCATTTTCAAATTCCCTGTGGCTGCTTTTCATTGCAAGAATTGTTGATGGTATTTTTGGGGGGAATTTTCCAATAACAAAAGCTATAATAACAGATAGAGTTCCTCCAAAAGATAGAGGTCTTCAAATGACCAATGTTGGAGTAGTTTTTACTTTTGCTGGACTTATCGCCCCAGCTTTAGGAGGATTTTTATCTTTAAACCTAATATGGGGACCCACATATCCTTTTGCTCTTTCAGGTTTAGTGGCTGCTGGTCTTTCTTTTATTACCATTTTAATTACATATTTCTTTATAAAAGAATCATGGCCTAAATCCAGACGTGAAAAAGTACAGAGGGAAAGTAAAATCAAAATAACGTTGAGGAAAAACAAAGATGCTTTATATTTATTAACCCAGTATGGTTTGCACACTTTTTCTTTTATGTTGTACATAATTACTCTTGTATTTTTTTTTAATTTAGTCTTAGGTCTTGATACTGTAGGAATAAGTATATTACTAACAATTTCAGGTATCTCACGAGCCATAGTCCGTTTTACCTTGTTCAAGCCAACGCTAAGAAAATTGGGTGAACAAAAAATGACAATTCTTGGATTAGCAGTCTTAGTTGTTGCTTTCTTTTTAACGGGTATCTTTGGAAATTTTTATCCGGAAATCTGGGTTTTCATTGTTTTAATAGTTTTTGTTAGTTATGGTGTATCATGCTCAAGGGGAATTTTAATAAGTAAAACAACTCAATCTGTATCTCCAAGGGAGATGGGAAAAATAAATGGCTATACTACAACTTTAGATAGTCTTGCTCAAGTAATAGGACCTCTTTTAGGAACCTTCATACTACAATATCATGATCCTATTTTATTTGGAATTGTCACCGGAGTTGCTGGTTTCGTAGCATTTATTATGACTTTTAAGAAAATAGTCCCACTCATGCAAAAGGATCAATTAAAAGCAAAAATTGTGAATCAACGATGATGTAATTTGCGACACACAAAAGAACCTCCTAAACCTGAATCTAATTATCTTAATGAAAAATTTAAGAAAAGATTTTTTAATTTTTACTAAACGTTCAGAATACTTTTTTATAGTTTTTCATCAATATTAATATTAAGAAAATGGATAAAGAAATTATGGAACAGGTAAATGATTCAGACCAAAAAGAAGAGAAAACGGTAGAACTCCCTGCAATTGATTTTTTTAAAATTAATTTCATTAGTTTTCTCGTGCCTTTATACGCATGTTTAGGGCTTTTTCTCTTATTTGAGTATGGATTTATCAGCTTATTTTCTATTTCCCCCTTAATACACTTATTTCTACTACCCCCGTTCCTATTTTTTCTATATTACCTTTATCTAATTATACTAATTGAATTTACAGCTTTATGGACACGAAGTTGGAATAAAAAATCCCCTCCCAAAGAAGGTGTTTTTAAGCGTGTACTTGATAATATTAATAGTGAGGAGGGACATAGGATGAAGTATTATCATAAAAGAGGATTCATAATCAAATTTCCTATTTGGTTAACTTCTAAATCGCCATTCCCTTGGCTTATTAATCGAACTCTTCGGAGGATTAGTCACAATAAAATAGGGAGAAATGTCATATATTATGATGCTTATGTTGGATTGGAATTCACAGACATTGGTGATAACTCTTTTATCTATCCTACAAGTTCTCTTTCAAGTCATGCTGTGAACAGTATTTTCGGCAAAATTACGATGTTAGAAATTAAAATAGGCAAAAATAATACACTCTATCCAGGAATAATTATGGGTTGCGGAGCGTTAACTACTGATGATAATGTTATTTACCCCAACACGGTTCTTCATAAGAGCTGGAGAGGGAAGCCGGGCAAATTCTATTACCAAGGAAGTCCCGGACGCCCAATTGACATTACTCATAAAAATGATAATTAAAAACTCTCTGTATCTAGAGTATCAATTAAACGATCAGATACTTTTTTAACCACGTAATTG
This sequence comes from Promethearchaeota archaeon, assembly GCA_019057775.1. The sequence goes on along the minus strand of JAHLWT010000052.1, from coordinate 68,518 downwards.
AATGCATAATGAATTCTTTCAAATGATCACCTTCAAAATCATGAGAGGCGTTTGAAATTTCTATAAGTTTGTTATTATCTCTTTTAGGTAAGAAGTTAAACGCCCTTCTCGTGAACTCAACAGGGACTTCTTCATCAGAAGTTCCTTGAATCATTAATGTGGGACGATCCAATTTTTTTAAGAAAGATCTTACCCGAAATTTTGCGAAGTCTGTCATGAAACTGAGTTCTATGATAACAGGTTCTCCTTCTCCCGATGTTGGAATTTCTACCGGTCCTTTATCTAAATCTTTAAAATGATCAGTTCTGTCTTCTGTTGTGTGTAGAAAGAAGAATGGTGCCCAGAAGATGTATGTAATGATTCCAGGTTGATTTGCACCTAATGCAGTAAGACCACCAAAAGAAAGGCCTAATACAGCAATTCTTTTATAATTTTGTCCCTGAACCCATTTGTAAACAGAATCAAGATCTTCAAATTGATTGTATAGTCTTATAGGAACCCTTTTATTTTCTCCAGAACCAGAAAAGTCAAAGATGAGTACATCTATTCCTTCTTTATTACAAGCTTTAGCAGTTTCAGGGAAACGTCCCCATTCATATTTATCTCCTGTAAAACCATGACATAATATTACGATGGGCGGATTCTCAACATTTTTTGCGTGATCAACATCCATACATGTATAGATTATGCCATGCAGGTTACTTCCAGTTGTATTAGGAATAATGACTTTTTCCTCCAATATTCTCACCTGAAAAATGATCAAATCTAAATGATTATTTAATACTATACTGGTTCTTAAGATAAATTTATGATTCAAATATTACGTATTGCTGAATTTTACATAATATTTATTAGTCATTAGTACAAAAATTCTAAATGATTGTTAATCTTAAAATTGGTGACAATAAAAATGAATGTACCAAAATGGTATGTAGATGATAATAAACCTTGGTTTAAAAAGTATCAAGAAGGAGTCCCTAAGCACCCAGAGTTCCCTGTAATAAGTCTTGGTGATTGGTTTGACCAAAAAACCGAAGAATTTGCCAAAAACAAATGTATGTGGTTCTCAAAAACATTCATGAATTATCGTGTCTTAAGAAAATACACAGATTCTTTCGCTACGTCATTATCCCGACTGGGGGTAAAGAAAGGTGATGTTATTGCCATTCTTTTACCTAATTGTTTTCAATTTACAATTGGATATTTTGCTACTGTTAAACTGGGAGGAATTGTGATCCCACTTAATCCCACATATAAACCTATAGAAATTCTCCATGTGCTCGAACAAGTAAAACCAAAGGGACTTATATGTATGGATGTTATGTATGGTCTAATTAAACCTATACAAGATAAATACAAGTTTGATTTTGTAATTTCTACCTGTATAGTCGATTTAGCAGCTATTCCTCCAGCTGTTAAAGAGCAATTAATTGCGGACGGTACCATTCCTAAAGGTGAGGTTCCTGGAGCTATAAACTTTTTAGATGTATGTCAAAAACGAGGGGAAGTCGATATTCCTGAAGTAGAAATTGATCCTTTAAATGATACGGCCGTTTATTTAATGACTGGAGGCACGACAGGTGTACCAAAACCTGCAGTTCTCACACATTATAATTGTGTTACAAACGCTAAGCAAAACGTTATGTGGATGCCTGATGCTGGTCATCCTATGGCCTGTATAGGAATAATACCTATGTTTCATGCATTTGGAATGACTATCGTTCAGAACGTTGTTATTGAAGGAGGAGATTATAATATATTATTTGCGAAACGTGAATTGGTTTTAAAAGAAGTTATTGATACAATATTAGAAGTCGGACCTGAGAAAGGTGTTATTCTTCCTGGTGTTGAAAATCTTTTCATTGGATTAACCCGTTATTTAAAAGAGAATCCCGAACCTAGACTCCAAAATATGTTCCGATTATGTGTAAGTGGGGCAGGCCCGTTACATAAACCTGTCAAGGATGCATTTGAAGCGATAGTTGGTGGAAAATTAGTAGAAGCCTATGGTCTTACCGAATGTACGACTGCCGTTAGTGCAGGACCATTTAATGGGACAGATACACCCGGAACAATAGGCTTACCATACCCCGGTGTTGACTGGGCAATATTTGATTCTGAGAACTTTGATAAAGGCCCTATACAAGGTTTTGGTATTGAAAATACTGGAGAAATCTGTGTTTGTGGTCCACAAGTAATGAAGGGATATTTAAACAGACCAGAAGCAACAGCAGAAACACTTAAAGAGTATGATGGGCGTGTTTGGTGTTTGACTGGAGATATAGGATATATGGATGAGGATGGCCAAATGGTCATACGTGATAGAAAGAAGCAAATGATTAAATATAAGGGATACTCTGTATTTCCAAAAGAAGTAGAGGATCTCCTTGGATCACATCCTGATGTAATGGAAGTTGCAGTAGCGGGGTTACCTGATGAGGAAACTGGAGAGATGGTAAAAGCTTGGGTTCAACTAAATGATGAGTCAGTTGGCAAAATAAATTCGGATGCGTTAATTTCTTGGTGTAAAGATAATATAACTCATTATAAATGTCCAAAACTCATTGAAATTGTCGAAGAAATACCCAAATCCATGGTGGGCAAAGTTCAAAGACGAGTTTTACAAATTAATGATCCTATCTGGAAAGCTAAATTTGGAGAAGCAGACTAAATTCTAATTCTACTATTAACTTTTTTTTGTTCATTTTGTAATATTATAAATTTAATAAAAGGATAGTGAATCATATGAATATCATTGCAATATTTGCTCATCCAGATGATTTATCAATCTATTGTTCTGGAACATTGGCTAGATGGTCAGAAGAAGGTCATTCCATTTTTGCTTTATGCTGTACAAGAGGAGAAGTAGGTACATTAAGGAGAGATCTAACAAAAGAAAGAGTTGCTGAAATGCGATTAAAAGAACTCGTGGCTGCTAATATCATATTAGGAGTAGAAGAAACAATAATATTAGATTTTCCTGATGCAGGATTTATTAATGGATCAGAACTACGAGAAAAACTTGTTTATTATGTTAGAAAATTGAAAGCAGATCGAGTCGTCACTTTCGATCCATGGGTAGCTTATGAAGTTCACCCCGATCATGTAATTGTTGGGAGAATGGCAGCAGAAGCAGCAGCATTCGCAGCGTTTCCTTTATTATATTCTGAACAATTAAATGAAGGATTAGAGCCATATTCTTGCTCTGAAGTTTGGTTAATGGGACTTCTTGGACATCAACCGAATTATTATGTCGATATATCTTCAACTCTAGAGAAAAAAATCAATGCAGCTCTTAAATTTGAAGCAACTCTTGAACTTTTAGCTCAATTATTTGCCCCTAATATTGATCCTGCTAATGTTTCTACAAATGAGTTAAAAAAGCTTACAAAGTATGCCAATAGATTACTTCGCTCCATAGCTTCTGCAATTGGAAAAGACGTCAATTTGAAAGAAGCTGAAGCTTTTTTCGTTCAAAAGATTTTACCCGGACATTTCGATAATTTTCAGCAATTAATGTCAGAAATGTTAGGAAATCCTGCTGAACAATATAAGATATATTAAAGAATTATTGTTGGCTAGGAATTGGTAGTTTAAGCATGAAAAAGTAGTGTGATGAACATAAAGAAGAAATTTTGTCCACTTATGAACCATTATCTATTGAAAATGATGTATTGCTTGATCTTGAGCAAATTGGTGATGATGTGAGGAGAAATCTATAATCAAAAACGAAATAAGTAAAAAATTTATATTATTATAAAATTACTAATCCTTTGGAAATCTACCATGTTTTTGGAGGAACTCTCTATAGGAATTAACTTTATCCAGAACAGTTCCTGTTAACTCTAAACTTTCAAACACGGGAACATTACGATTTAGGAGTTTCAGCTTGAATTTATACCTACTTTTATACTCTTCAAAACCCTCATTTATTTTTAACATGACGCAGTACATTGGTTTTGTACAAATTCTTTTTGCTTTAGCAATATATCTAATAAATTCTTTATTGAGATCCAAATCTTTATAGCCCGCCTCTTCCAAAATATCTGCAAATCCACCAAATCTTTCAGGATCCTTAATAAATATAATTGAGGATATATTTGGATCTTTATCTAAAGCTAAAATTGTACGATAATATATATGTGGCTGTATTCCTGAACCTCCTAAATCAATTGGGTTGGTTATATTTGTATTTATATCCGGAATAAATCGCTTCATTTTGTGAACAATTTTTTCTGACAGATGAGGTATTTTTAAATTAAATCTTTCAAAAATGTCTACGGCTTCGATAGTTGATCCTCCTCCAATACCGATAACACCTATATTCCGAGTATCTGGTAAACGTGTGAGATTAAAAGCAGAAGCTAAGGCCGCTAATTCATTAGAACTTCCTACAATACAACTACCAGTTTGTTTACCAACGGCTTTCCAAATTGCGTTATTTCCAGCAAGACCTCCAGTATGAGATAGAATTGCCTTTTTTGTTGCTTCACCATATCCTACTCTCCAAAGTATGACAGGTTTTCTGTTTAAATTACAATTTTGAACTGCTTGCATGAATCTTCTTCCAACATCTATGGATCTTAAATTTTCAACATATAATCCAATGATTTTTGTATGATCGTCTTGTAAAAAGTACTCCAAGAATTCCACAGGGGATAAATCTAAGGCATTCCCAATCGAAATGAATTTAGAGACATAAAGCCCATAAGAGACAGCTAATTGAGCTAAATTTTGAGCTATACCACCAGACTGGAAAACACCACTAAAGTTCCCTGATTTACGAGATTGTTCAAATGCAAAATATAGCCCACCCTTTGGGTTATAAACTCCAATACAATTAGGTCCAATAAGATGAATGTTATATTTTCGAGCAACATTCAAAACTTCCTTTTCCAAGGTCTCATTTCCTACTTCTCTAAACCCAGAAGAAAAAATAGTACAGAAAGGTACTCCCTTTTGACCAATTTCCTCTAATAATGTAGGAGTTAATCGTGCGGGGACTGCTAAAATCACGTAATCTATTGGATCTGATATTTCCAAAATAGAACTATATACATCGATACCAAATAATTTTTTACCACTCAATTTTGGATTAAATAAATAAATTGACCCCCGATATCTGCTTTTCATTGCGCGAGCAAAAAAGCCCCCACCCGCGGGATCAAGACTGGCACCAATAATTCCAATTGCTCTTGGAAAAAATAATTTTTCAAAATTAATTTTTTGGGGTTGTTTGATTGTTGACATAAAAAAATCCACCAAAAAGGGATGAATATTTTAATTAGAATAATAAGACTGGACTAAAATATTTTATTAATAAGATATCCCGAGTAATTTATTTAATAAAGTAATATCATCGGTCATAATTCCATCAACACGTAAATTAATAAATTTTCTCATCATATCTTCTTCATTAACTGTCCATACATTAACTTTTAGGCCATGATCATGAGCAAATTCTACAAATGCTCGATCAACCACCTGTTGATAAGGATGTATGGATAATCTTAGTTTTATTGTTCAAGTATTTTTTTTGCTTTTGAAATACTATTTACAATAATTCCATCAACACCTATTTTAACCATTCTTTCCATTGTCTTTTTTGTATTGATTGTATAAACAAAATACCTTTAAATTATTTTTATGAGAATAACGTAAAAATTCATCATTTACATTCTTGTGCCTAGTTTCAATAATAGGAAAATCTAAATCAATTACTTTTTCAATGAGGTTTTTTATTTTATGCCATTCAGGTATATATTCTTCGGTAATTGGAACGATAGTCGCTAATTTTAATTCTGGTTCAAGTTTTCTAACTTCTAATAACACATCAACATAAAATGATTGAATTATTGTTGACCCTATTACATCTTCATCTCTTAAGAGAGTCAATACCTTATCAGAAATTGCTTTAGCTTTTATTTCACAGACCAAATTTACATTTCCCTTAGCAAGTTTTAGAACTTCTAATAATTCAGGAACTCTTTCACCTTCTCCAAGATCTAATTCTTGTAATTCCTTTAATGTCATTTGATCTATTGAGTTATTATACCCCATTCTTCTGAGGATATCGTTACCATGAATTACTACAAGGGCTCCATCTTGAGATTGGTGTACATCAAATTCGATATAATCAGCCCCAATTCAATTGCTTTTTTAAATCCTTTTAATGTATTTTCAGGGGCCTCATCATAAGCCCCTCTATGGCCAATTATTAAAGGTTGACTTTTGTTTTCATCCATAATTATTTTATTTGTTTTATTATAAAGAGAGATTTAATTTATTCGATTTAATAATTCTCTAACTCTTTGAACTTCATTGGTAATAATTCCGTCAACGCCAATGTTAATCATTTTCTTTATCGCAGATTCAGAATTAACAGTCCAAGGAAAAATTTTGATATTATGATGATGAGCTTTATTTTTAAAATCCTCGTTTACTAGTTTAAAGAAAGGATTAATAGCATAAAATTTATTATTAATTGCTACTCTAATTAATTTTTTCCTTGATAACCAAGTTTTTATCCATCCAGTTCGAGTGGGTTCTAACGATGCTAATTTTATCCGTGGTTCTAATTTCTGAATTCTCAATAGAACATCGTGTTTAAATGAACTAATTATAGTTGAGTCAATCATCTCTTCTTCATTGATAATATTTACGATTTGTTCAGCAATCCCTCTGGCTTTTACTTCGCAATTCAAGCCAATTTTGCCCTTTGCTAATTTAACTAGTTCTCGAAATGTTGGGATTCTCTCACCATCCCCGCAATCGAGCTGCTTTAGTTCTTCTAGTGTCATTTTTTTTATGAATCCAAAGTGTCCGGTTGTTCTGAATGTGTTAGCATCATGCATTATTACAATTTCCCCATCTTTAGATTCCCGCACGTCAAATTCAATAAAATCTGCTTTTAATTCAATTGCCTTTTTAAAAGCTTTTAGAGTATTTTCCGGAGCAATACTGCTTGCACCTCTATGAGCAATAATTAAAACTTCTTTTCTTTTCACATTCACTTTATTTCATTTAACTTCTTTTAGTTATTCAATTCTTAAGAAATTTAAACTAATCTTATGTAATACTTCAATATTTATGATTTTTTTTAGATTAAAAAGCAAATTATGGTGTTTAAATAGATTAGTATATAATTGTTTGTTTAATTAGATGTTCTTTTGAGCATAATTCTGTGTCAATTTGTCATAATATAGAGATTTGCTTACGATTTTTATAATTTGATCTTAATTCCATTTTACCCTTTCTTAATAACAAATTAATAATTCGACCCTAAAATATATAATTTCGAACTGTCAACACATAATGCAAATAAAAAGTTAAATTTATAAGTCAAAAATATTTTCAGTATTAATGTATTTGGTATTAATGTACCAAACCGTCAAGTTTAAATAGTTGAAATAGAAGATATCGCTGGTGATCCCAAATTATGAAGTTTTGCAAGAATTGCGGAAACATGTTAATCCCTAGAAATCGTAAGTTATATTGTAGGGCATGCGATGACGAATTCGATTTAGATATTTCAAAAAAAGAAGAGTATAAAATAATTAAGAAAATTAGACACGATGAAAAAGAAAGTGCCCCAATTATAATGAAAGAAGGGCTAAAAAGCGATAGAATATCAGCTCAAGATAGAAAAGCTTTTGAAGATTATTTTTCTGTTGGATGAAAGAATAACCTATTCTAGGAGAAAAATCCCAAGACCACTTATTCTTCAGTATTTTGTTATCTTTAAAAGATGCATAATTTATAGCTTTAAATTTGTTGAAATCTTAATTAAGTTATAATTGTAAGAAAAATTTCTACATTCAAATTTATAAGAAAAATAGATCTAATTATTGGTTTATATGACAGAAACAGAATTAAAAGAAAAAAAGAAATTACGTGGTTTCGCTGGGATCGTGGCTAAGCAAATTGAACCGTTAAATGAAATGGATAAATTTAAAGAGAAATTTGCTGAAACTGAACTAAAAATTCTTTTAAACGCGAAAGACGGAAAATGGGCAGCCTTATTAGTTATCGATAACGGTAAAATTTATGTTGAAGGGATAAAGAACCAACCTAAAGAAAATATAAAAAAGAAAAATGTTGGATGGGATGGTTTATTAGAAACTACCACATCAATGTTTTTAGAACTTTTAGGAAATGACAAGGTTTCAACAGGCAAGGTAATTAAGAAAATTTTAGCAAGGAAAATAAAAATCAAAGGAATAAAGCACGTTTTAGTCTTACTTCAACTCTTTGATTTATAAATTTAGATTAAAAATATTTGATAGGGAAATCATTCCTTCCTTTAGCTTTGCTTCATTTTTTTCATCTCTTAATGATTTCAATATAACTTCCTTATCTTTTTCAGATATTTGATCTTGAAATAAATCAAGATATTCATTTAAGAAAAATACCTTTTTATGAGGGGTTTCCTGAATTTTGCCTAGAATATTATCAATTATATCATCATCAGAACTTACTTTCTCTTGATTATCGCTCGGGATGATTTTTCCTTTTATTCCAATTATTTCTTGTAATATGGGATTATTATTGATGATATCTTGAGAAATTTCTTTCAAAATTTCTTTTCTTGATAAAATAGGGAGGCTTGAGATATATTTCTCTATTTGGGAATTCTTTTCCTCCATCTCTTCAATCATATCAAGAATTTTTTCTTTTGTTCCTCTTTCCATATTATATTAAAGCTTTGGCTAAATTTTTAAATTTAACTGAAAATAATGTTAATTGGGAAATGAGCATTCAAAAGGATAAACTAGAGGTATTTCAAGAACTCATAGGGTATGATTTTAAGAATGTAGAGCTTTTAATCCAATCCTTAACTACACCACAATTAGGTAATGAAATAGGGCAACCACACTATGATTTTTTAGAGACATTAGGAGATGCTGTTATTAAGATAATTTTCATATTAAAATTGTCTGCCTTAGGTTTGAAAGACCCGGGCACAATTACAAAAAGAAAAGCAAAACTGGAAAGTGATAATAACTTAATTGAAATAGCAAATAAGTTAGGCTTGGCAGACTACATCTACAAGGCAGAAAACCAAAATATAAAGGACACTAGAGTTCTGGCAGATGTATTTGAAGCAATATGCGGAGCTATCTTCCTTGATTCTGATTGGAATCTCGGTATTGTTAAAAAGAAAATGATCGATCCTTTTTTTGGAGACTTAAATTTAGTTGCTTTAAATTCAATGATTCCAAGTAAAAATGCCTTATTAGAATATTTACAGAAGAAGTATAAAACAAACATAACAATTAAACTTGAATTTGAAAAAAGTGGACCTGAAAACGATCTGATTTGGCTAGCAAAAAACCCTAAGTTTTATATCGATGAAGACGCAATAAAACTAAAAAATATCCCAAACAGCCTAAAATCTAATAGAGTAAAGAGTAAACAAGAAGCTGAGAAGGATATATATTTTAAAATTTTAAAATATTTAGAGGAGGGAGGGAATTAATGAGAGTGATGGCTTTAAAATATTGGTTCTCTTTCAATTACCACAATTTTTAAAATTTCGCAGAGAAAATTAAAACTTCTACTAAAATAGAATCCTAATTGTTATAAAATTTTCTAAACTTTCATATCTATACAAGATAATTTATCTACAAAAGTTTATGTTTAGCATTGTTATATAATAAAATAGAAATAAATCAATTTTAAGTAAGAAAAACATAATTTTAGAAGAAGGAAATCAAAATGTCTAAGTCCCCCATAATACAAAAGACTCCTTTAATGGAACAATATGAGGAGGAAACAGGTAAATTGGCAATTTGGAAAGGTGAGAAATCTAAAAACTTCAAAAAATGGAAAGTTAAAAAGGAGAAAGAAGAAATAAAACAATTGAAGGAGGAAATACTTTCAGAATCGCGAATTGAGAAAAAAAAGATGAAACAAGAGGTCCGCGATGATAAAATAGGAGGTAAAGATTATGAGCATTTAATAGTTGTTGAGAATTTACACAAAACTTATTTATTAGGAACGACAGCTGTGGCAGCACTTCGAGGTATTGATTTAACTATAGATACCGGAGATTTCATTGACATTATGGGCCCATCTGGATCAGGAAAAACTACGTTATTGAATTTAATTGGTGGACTCGACACGCCAACTCGAGGGAAGATCTTCCTAGAGGGTAGAAATATTTCAATGCTTTCTGATAATGATTTGGCTGAAATTAGAAGGGAAAGGATTGGATTTGTATTTCAATTTTATAATCTCCTCCCTCAGATGACAGCAATGGAAAATATTATGGTACCTTTACACTTTTCAGGCAAGTTAAGTCGGCGTGGAAAAAGAAAAAGATCAATGGATCTTTTACGTTTAGTAGGTTTAGATGAACGAGCTCATCATACCCCATCAGAATTGAGTGGAGGTGAGCAGCAGAGAGTTGCTGTAGCAAGAGCATTTGCGAATGATCCTGCGATTTGTGTACTTGATGAGCCTACTGGTGATTTAGATTCAAAAACTGGCATAATGATTTTAAACTTACTTCGGGATTTAAATAGAAGAGGGGCAACTTTTATTGCAGTAAGCCATGACGCAATAGTAGCAGAATTTGCTTCTAGAGTGTTTCATATGAGAGATGGAAAGCTCACAGACAAAGGTAAATTAAAGGGATTAAAGGAGACAGATATCATGCAATTAAAAAGAAGACAAGAAACTGAAATCAATAAGGAAAAGTGTAAAAGTAAAATTTTTCAATACCTCTTTGCCAATCAGGGAATTATGGAGATTAAAATAAATGAAATCAAAAATAGTATCCCAAGTTCAATAGTAATGAACTTACCAGAACATTTTAATGACGTCTTACAAGAACTGATAGAAGAAAATAATCTTTTCGGTAGAATTGAGGGAGAGCTATTAATTTTAAAATGAAATTTCTTGATACAAGAGAATATTAAAATTTAACAAATATTAAGACCATATGACACACATTAAACTAATTTTAAAATACGCATTTTCAGATTTGCGAAAGCAAAGGTTACGGACAATTCTTGCAATTCTTGGAATGTTAATTTCAATAGGACTCCTTACTGTTGTATTATTTTTAGCAGATTCTATTGCTATTGGATATGTAGATTTTCTCACGATTGAAGCAGGTAATCAAGACGCTAGTATCTCTGTGAGGCATTATTATGGAGAACCTGAAAATAGATCTTCATACTTTGATTATGATTCAATTATTGATATAATTCAAAATACAACGAATGCAATAGAGGATTTTATCCCCAGAATGGAAGTAAAAGGAGAAGTGAATATTTCAAAAGGATTTTATACTCTTAATCTAACAAATGAGGTACAAGTAGCTACAATCTCAGCTATAAATTTCACATTTGAAAATAGCATAAATTTTGGAGCTTTTATTGATCCTGTATCCAAAGAGTTACTTAACTTGAGTGGATTACCTTTAGATCATTGTGCGATTTATTCGGGGTTTAATGACCTAATCAAATATTCTGTAAATGATACTATTGAAATTAGAATGGAGTTAACCCTTGGAGAGGTGACTCTTAACCAAACAAAAAATTTAATCATCGATAGAATATTTGATTTCAACTTAAAATGGCCTGCAAATTATCGTAATAGGAATTTAATTATTGTGGATATAAATACACTTTATGAGTATTTCGGAATAGATGAATTTAATGGAAAATGTAGCCAATTAATATTAACGTTTTCCCACGGTGAAAATCTATACGATGTAAGAGATATCGGAGGATCTGAAAAGTCTGTAAAGGATTTAATGACAGAAATTCAAATAGAAATCGGAATTGTTCAATATAATATTGATTTACCGAAGTTAAGAATACTACGATATTCTGAATTTTTAAGTGTGCTTATAGTAATTGTATTTATTTTTGTTTCTATAATAGCAATGCTGATTTCTGGTGTTCTTATTAATGGGATATTAAAAACATCTGTGGAGGAAAGAATAAGAGAATTTGGTATATTTAGAACTTTAGGAGCTAACAAGAAATATAACCTTTCAATAGTGCTTATGCAGGGATTTCTATTATGTAATTTTGGAACCCTTTCAGGTATCCTAACGGCTTTCATCCTCTCAAGATTTGTAATAATCCCTTTCGCAAATAGTGTTATTACAACCAATATAGCCGGATTTGGTGCTTTACCCTTTTCTTATAGTAATTTGTCCATTTTGATGGCTTATGGTATGGGAATCGGTGTAGGACTGATTGTGAGTATATTTCCTGCTTTGAAAGCTATGCGACTTCAATTAATAGAATCTATTCATCCATATCGCCATGAAGACACATTATATCGTTTACAAAAAAAAGCAACAGTTAATTATAAGTTAATTCTCATCGGGTTAATTCTTGCAATTAATGGGGGATTTGTGTTTTACGTTATTCCAAGAATAATGGTTTCAACTGATACTACTTTATTTGCTGGAACATTTGTAGTTATATTATTGATTTTCAACATTGGTTTAACTCTCGCGGGACTGGGTTTAATACCCCTATTATTAAGATTAGTAATTCTTATATTTAGACCGCTAGCTGGTAAAATCCACAATGTGATTAAGATTTTTGTATTCCGCTATTCAAGAAGGAATTCAAGCACTGTAATGATATTTGCTTTATCATTTTCATTTGTTATCTTTACTACCACTATGATTAATACTTTTTCAGCTCAATCAACTGCAAGTACTCGATTAGCATACGGATCAGATTTAGTTCTCGAAACCACAGGATGGGAAGAGCCTGCTGATTCATATCAAGGAGGATTTGGATTCGGAGGTGGAGGTGGAGGTGGCTTTTTTGGTTTTTCTAATGATGACCTTAAATCAGATAATAAAGAAGTTGGATCTTTAAAAGTCAAGAAAGCAACTTCATCTATAAATCCAAATAGAATTATAACTACTGAATTTGAAGCTGAGTTATTGGCAATCGATGGTGTTGAAAAAGTATCATCTGTATTAGCAAAACCTTATCAACTGACACAGATATATTCTGAAGAGAATAAAGAATTTATAACTGAAATAGGGGATTATGCTGGATTAACTACACAGGAAATAACTTTGATAGGGATTGATGAAGATTATCCATATACAGTAAAAAGAGAATTCATAGGAATGACTTCAGGAAATATTGATACCTCCTTTAATTACTTATTTTATAATAACCAATCCCATACATGTATAATTTCAGAAGCGATTTCTGTTGATATGGCTTTACGGAGGAATGACAAGGTTCGGATAGTAGTTCATAGAGGAGATGAGTTAGAAGTCTATCCTTTTGAGATTGTTGGAATTGCAAAAAGCATGCCTGGATTTGCTCAAGATTTCTCGGCTAACCCAATTGGAGCAATAGGTGGCGGTGTTTTGATTTCTCAAGAGACCTATGTTCAAATAATGGATATTCCTCCAGTTCCATATTTAGACAGGATTTTTATTAAACTTCGAGAAGATACTTTATCAAGAGCGAGACATATTGAAGAATTTATTGATGAAACTTATCAAATAGATTACAACTATGACATATCTAATTTAGCTAGAGAAGTAATCCAACAACAATCTTTTTTTGTAGTAATAGATATTCTTTTTACTGTAATTGCTATGACTACGGTCTTTATTTGTATTTTTGGATTATTATCTTCATCATATTCTACGATTATTGAGAGAAAAAAGGAAATTGGAATAGTCAGGACTTTAGGATTAAAAGGAAAGGATATCAATCGTTTATTTATCATTGAGTCTCTTATCATAATGATCAGCAGTGGTACAATTGGTATATTAGTCGGGTGGTTAACTGCATGGCTTGTTACTTCAAATTTAAACACTTTAATGGGATCTCCAGATGTACTGTATATTCCTTGGTTTAATATAGCATTTATTTATATATTGTCTGTTGTAATGATTTTCCTGGGTATGAAATTACTGTTAAGGAAAGTTAGAAAGAAAAAGATTGTAGAAATATATCGAGAAGCGATTTAGAGGGATTCAAAGTTGATAAAAAAAAAACTACTCACTATTCTTACTTTACTTTTAATGCTTTTTACCTCAAATTTGGTTCTTTACCTGAATTCCAACTTTGAAAAGACTGAACAAGTCGAAGAACAAAATCAAATTGAAGAGCAATTTAGTAGCATCAATGAGTTAAGATCATCAGATATCGCCGGGAGTGATCTTTATGCTGAAAAGATTCATGCCTATGTTGCAGGAGATAAATCAATTATTAAACAAACTCTTTTTACCAACGATTCTAACATTCTTTCCCAATTTGATTCAAATGACCCGGCATTTTATAAATGTAATGTCCTTTTAAGTGTTTCTAATGGAAGAAATCCAAGTATTTTTCCGAGCCTTTTAACTGAGAGTGATATTCCCTCTCAATATACCGTAGGTTATAATAGTTTTGTTGGATTCCTTTATTATGACCATGATGTAGAACCTTCTGACGCGCGGTTGAGAGCTAAAAGAGGACTTGAAATAATAAAAAGGAAGTTTATTATTGATCTTATCATGGTAAACGTATCAGAAACTAATTTCTTTCCATTTGTAGGATATTATCCTAATTGGGTGTGTTTTTTTGATGAACTTACAAGAAATTTTCCAATGGATGGATATTGGAAAGCTTTAGATGTGGATCGCCTAACTAGTCAAGAATATATAGAAAATCATCATTTGTCATCAACCTATATGCTAATAAATTCTTTAGATTTTTTTGATGGTGATTATGAAATCAACTTCGACCAAATAAATTTCAACATAGAATCCATTGATTTGTCTTTCCTAGAAAGTTTGGATACTGTGATTCTAGAAAATCAAACAATTTTTGAAAACTTTGGAGAAGCATTCAATGTCTCAATATCAGAAGAAGGTTTAGAACAAGTCTTAGAGCTATTCAGTACTTTTACTTTAATAAATAATTCGAATTATTCAACAATATCAATTCAATACGAAGGGTTACCTGAAGGAATTCAAAATATCGGGAACAATCAATATCAGTTTAGTCTATGGCGAGCACTAGGTTATGATGGAGAACCACTTGCTCCTAGTAAAAAGATTTATATTGCTTTAATTGGTGCTTTCTTGAGCAGTATTGAAATAAATATCCTCGCAAGCGATATTATTGATGGAACACCAATGAATTTTGAGTTTTATGATTACTTATTGGAACAATTAGGCTTATTATTTTTCCTAGCAGGAGTCGAATTTGATATTCAACAAATTGAGGATTATTCATTCGATCTATTTTGGTCAAATGAAGAAGGAATTAAACGTTCTTATGTCAAACCCGTTAACCTACAAGATCAATCGGATATTATTAACTTGTTACCGCTCTTAGGTTTTCAAGGTTTACCATATATTCCAACAGGAATTGTAAATCCTTTTAATGACTTCACAGTTACTTATAATGTTTCTAAAGTTGAATCGAATCTTTTGCTTAAAAAAGAACTTATTGGAGAAAATGCATCTTATGGCGCGTTTCGAAATTTCAAATATAATATTTCGGCAAAAAATGTGGGAAATATTACTTCTTGGGGCGTTCCTACTCCAATTCCTCTTGAACTTAATGATATTTTCCTACTTCTTACATTTGGAAATCAACCTTTAGCAGATGAATTTCAAACTACTATATGGGAGATAATTCGGATTGAATACCCTAATGAATATGATTCACTAGAGGATTTTTATAATTTTGATGAAGATCCGCTACTATTCTATTTTGATTCATTTGGAACAGGAACTTATGATACCTTCTATCCAGATGTATTAAATTTTACAAACTTATCACCATATAATGAGAATATGGATGATATTATTGATATAATAATTACTGGTTACCCTCAATTAATCGCAGCATTGTTGACAGTAGGACTCACCCCAAATGATTTAAAAGACTTTTTTACAAATGAAGATAGTATTTGGAATGCTGAAAACTGGAAATTAGAACCGGGACAAATAATATCATACTTAGTTAGCAATTATTCAATCGAAGATTTAGATTCATTTATCCCATTTTACATAAATAATTTTACAATAGATTCAACCATACCGCTTCCTGAGATTATTTCAGGGACAATATTAGATAACACTATCCCTGAAATGGCTTTAACTACTGATAATGAAAGTTGGATAATTGAATCAGTTGAAAGTTTTTTAGAACAAGAAATCGAGATAAATTTTATTTTTAAGAATGTTACAAAAATCGATTTTTTCAATAACACATTAGAAAAAGTTACTCTAATTATTAATTACACAGCTCCCGACGATCTTGTTTCAATAGACTTAGAAATTTTTAACTTTAGCGCCGAAGAATTTCAAAATATGAATCCATATTTAGAATCTGTGACAAATAATAGTTATATCTTCTCATTCATCAATAATAATAATAATAGTTTAGATTGGTTGTTTTATCCACTTGATAGTGAAAACTATACTTCACTTTTTAAAATCAAATGTAGTGATTCGGAACAGTTCAACATTTCAATAAATGATTTAGATATTGAGTTTTTAACGAGAAACATTAATATTAATGAAGATACTGGATCGAGAGTCGTTTATGGTTCCTCAACAGGAATTGTTCAGTTTGAAAGAAGATCAAATTCGATTTCATTAAGCACATATGATTGTGTTTCAATCCTAACAAATTCTTTTCTTGATAAATACACTTCAATTCCCGGAGAGATTAATACATACAGTATATATTTCAAAAATATTGGATCAAATATAGCTGAAAATATTAGTATTTCATTAATGATTCCTGGAATAATTTATAATGTTAATGATTTCACTCTTCAAGATAACAATTTGACTTATTATTTACCAAAATTGGCTCCTTCAGAGGAAAAAACAATTAATTTTACATTTTTTGTTCCAAATTCAATTTCAATTAAAGAAGTTTCAGTTATTTATCATAATCCAGATGTTCTTGAAGGGGGGAATTCTACCAAGTTATATACATTGACTAATGAAGTATATATTTATGCCCCGGTAGATTATAAGCTTCAATTTCCATTTCTTAGAACTCTCGAAATTTTGTTTGAAAATCCTTCGGGTATCTCTGATAAAGCACCAGTAATAGGTGAAATATTCAATTTATCAATTTCTTTAAGAAATACAAGCCCATATGGAATAAAAATACCAGAATTAAATATCTCAATGAATGATCAATTTGGGGATTTAATGAAAATTAATAATCTAACATTAAATTTTAACGAAATTGCATTTAATGAAACTCGTTCTTTCAATATTACTTTTATGAAGTTAGGATGGAAAGGATATTATTATCCCCCAATAAACTATTTTGATTGCTCAGAGAGTAATACAATTCAGATTTCCAATTCTTTATATTTAATCTTAGGAAATATTAATTTCACACTATTAAAATCAGTTAAATCAAATCAATTAGAGATTGGGGATGAGTTGATAATCATAATCGAATTACAAAACACAGGAAATATCATCATAGAAGATATTATGATTAACGATGTAACTAGTTATTCACAATCGGAATTCACTCTAACAGTTGGTAAACTTGTTAATGTAATTGATTCCTTAGGACCAGGTGAGATAGTGACTATTACTTATTCGATTAAAGCTAAAACTCAAGGATTAATAGAATTAAAACCCGCTAGTGTTGTTTATTTCTATTTACTCAAAAACGAAGTAAAATCAAATATTGTTAATATAAAAATCATAACACCAGTAACTAGGCAGTCTTCCTACTTATACTTGCCAATTATGGGTGTTATTGTTATTTATATTATTTACACTTGGCAGATCAAAAAATATAGGAGAAAAAGAAGCGAATTTGAAAGAAGAGAATTGTATATTTTTGGGCTTAGTTCAAGAGATACGATTCTCAGGGTCGAACACACATTAAAAGAAAGATTGACGATATTATCACAAAAACACAAAGGATTAGATTCTAAAGAAGCATTTAAAGAAAAAAGTGAACCAAATTGAGAAAAATGAAGCTTAAAACTATTTTCCTATTATTATTAGTTCTAAATGTCTATACATTCTTATTTATCAATCATTTAAATCCAGATAACTCATCACCCAAAATAAAAGAAGAAGTTTTTCAGGATTTACTCATAAAGACTTCAAATTCTTATCAACAGGAAGTTATAGTATTCTTTAAGAAGTCTTCTTATAATGATACGGTTATTTCTCGTTTTGAATACCATGGAGGGATAATTAAAGAAGAATGGAATCATAAATTTGCTTCATTTTCAGGATTTGCCGCTCTAATGCCTTCAGAAGCGAATAAAACATTATTTCAAACCGAATTCCCTGATGCTATAATTGAAAATGATGAAATTTTAGAAGCCCAAATGAATTACGCCTCTGTTCAAATAGGTGTCTCCAATTCATCATGGTATAAAAAAGGTTATAAGGGTACTACAAATTCTTCGATTGCAGTGTTAGATACGGGAGTTAATCCAGAGCACCAATTTTTTACAAATGGATATGAACCTGTAAATTTAAGTGGTGATATTGTTGCTTGGGAAAATTTTATTGATGAAAAAACTATAACTGATGATAATGGGCATGGAACTTTTATTTCTTCTGTTATTTCTGGAACTGGTAAAGATATCTATAACATGAGTGTTCCATCCATAATATACTTCAATAGAAGTTATGCTCATATGGATTTATTTAATGAATATTCTGTTTCCAAAAACTATTCATTAAAACTCTGTTCTTTTAATGCTTCAAAAAGAGATTCAAATATAGTAATAAACACATCTTGGAACTTGGATGTAGTGGGAATAGATGGATTTTGGGTCGAATTATATTATGATGATGTTTTAATAAACTATTCTCATAACAAAATTACAAACAAATATTATACGATTAACTATTCACTTTCAGCAGATACTTTTGGAATATATGATATTTACTTAAAATATCATAAGCAAATTCAGAGTAAACCTACTTTTTCTTTTAATGCAACCATATCTTACTTCCCGGAGAATTTTATTCTAAATTATTCTCATTTTACTGGCATAGCAAATGGTACTAAAATCGTTGCTTATAAGATTTTGAATCAATCAGGAATCGGACATTCATCTGATTTGATATCAGCGTTTTCAAGTGTTCTACAAAATAGAAGTAAATACCATATATTAGGAGTGTGTTTAAGTGTCGGAACACTAGGAGAAGATGTTAAATCAATAAATAGAGTAATAGATGAAGTAATAGAGAATGGAATTTTGGTTATAATTGCAGCTGGAAATAAAGGAATTGAATATTCTGATTCTCTAAATAGATTAGCTCAAAATAAAAATGCAATAATAGTTGGAGCAATTAATGATAAAGATCAGGTTACGTCCTATAGCAGTATGGGAAGGGATTTTGAAAACATCACCAAACCAGATATAGTAGCTCCAGGAGGGAGTAAAATATCTGGCTATCGTTCAATTATTTCAGCTGATTTAGGAATAGATAAAGTAACAGCATCTTATGGAACATCGATATCTACGGCAATCGTCTCTGCGGCTATTAATGTTTTAATAGAAGCAAAATGGAGTAGCTGGAATAATTGGAATCAATTAAACTTAACAAAATGGGTGAAATACATTAAAGCATATCTGTTAATGACGGCGTCAGAGACTAATCTTGAGAGGGAAGATGATCCTTTTACTATTGCCGATGAGAGTGCCTATTCACCAATTTTATCTCCTGCACCTTTAACAACAGGGATAAAAGATATTCATGAAGGGTATGGTAGAATTAATATACCCGCTGCTATTGATGCATTAACTTCACGTATGAGAGTTAACACAACCATTAATGGAACCTTAACAAGCTCTTTAGATAACCCTCTTGGAACTCATGTATTTGCTCGTCAAATCAACTTCACTAAGAATAAGCAATATGTTTTTGAGTTATCTTTACCTGATAATGATGCTGATTTTGACGTACTTTTATTCTCAAATGAATCAAACCGATATGGAGAACCAATTTTATTAGAATCCTCAAGAAAATTGATTGATTTTGATTATTTCTATTTTACTCCAAAAGAAAATCAAACAAATTGCGTAATTACTATTAAAGCTATTGATGGTGAAAGCTTTTTTATTCTAAATGTCTCTGAAGTAACAAATAAATTTAAACCAGAATTAAAGGTACCCGAGATTATATTCATAGGTGGCACTAGAAATACAACAGTTCTGAGTCAACAAGAATATTTAGGTATGGAACCTAAAAAGAACTATAGTATTGATAGTTTTAGGTTTTATATCGAATATTATGATAATGATACCAGAAATGTACCACCACAGGAAATCTATGTATCGATCTTAGAAACGTCTAAAAACTATACCTTAACTCAATTTTTCCCATTTGATGATAATTATACTGATGGAGCATTATTCATTAGTGATTACATCCAATTCTCCACGCCAGGCGTCTATCACTACTCCATTATGGGTAGTGATGGAAAATTTAAGGTAAAATATCCAGAAACCGGATTTTTAAATATTACAATTGAATTTCCTACAGAAAGTATCCAATTCCCTAATTATTATAGCTTTAATAATGGAATTGGTAATTGGACTTATACCGAAACAGGATGGAATATACTTCAACAAGACAATGCTAATGACAATAGATCAAGGATCTATGATGATAAGTGGAACTGTGTATATTTTGGAATATCTCATGATTATCCTCAAAACTATACTTATCAACCAGTTAGATTAACGGTTGATCCGTTCCCAAATGGTTCTTTAATTAGCCCATTATATAATCTAACACACATTAATGAGGATTTTACCCAACCTTATGCAAAATTTGGATTAAGAACAAGTATAAACGCAGGAGATTTTGTCTATTTACAAATCAATCTCAATTGGACAGGATGGAACACTTTAATAACATACACAAATGAAGAGCAAGACTGGTTTTTAGAAGAAATTAACTTAACACAATATATTGGGAATTATATACAATTTAGATTTGATACATCTCTGGATGACACTTTTGATCATATCAACTATAAAGGATTTATGTTAGATTATTTTGCCATTGAAAATTATACAAATAACTATTCACCAAAGATTACATTTGAAATAAATGAACATATTTCTACGTTAAACGGTTCAAAATTTCAACAGTTTACATTTTCTTGTGAATATTATGATAGAGATAATAATTATCCTGAATTCATCTACTTAGAAATAGATAATTCAAACTACACCATGTATAATATTTATGGTGATTGGAATGCGAATTCCACTACTTTTAGAGATAAAGGAATAGTATTTATAAAATCCATCCAATTAGGTATAATTTCCAATCAATCTTTTAGGTTTTATATTTCAGATGGAAAGTATTTAAACAAAACTCAATGGTTTAACAAAGAAAATTCATTGTTTGAATTTATAGACCCAATTCCCTTACAGTTTAAAGAAATTAAGGATAATAAGATTATTGGATATAATTTTTCAAACATAGAATTATCTGATTATTATGTCTCAGGATCACCAATTCCAAAAGAAATGACCGCTTGGCTTAATGGAGATAATACGTGGCATCCGATAACTCGTTTAGGTAATAATATGCTTTATGGAGGTTTAGGTCAGAGTTTTGGAGGCTTTGAACAAGGATATGGCCCAAATTGGGATATTAAATTAATCACTCGTCCTCTATATCTAAGAAGCGAGTATAATGTTTATCTTGAATATGATTTTGAAATTTCTCTACAAAATGAATTTTTCCTGACAGAAGATCTTGATACGTGTAATGTTTCGATCTCTAAAGACTTCGGAGATACATGGATATTACTTAAGGAGTACACCTATGATTTAGATATTCTTTCTGGAAGGGTTAGAATAGATATTTCTCAGTATGTAGATCAAGATGTAATGATAATGTTTACATTAAATTCAAATGACAATATTGTGGGGTTAGGTTATGGTTGGTTGTTATCCAATATTTATATCGGGTATGATGAAAGAACAGATTTTATAGCTCCAGAAATAGAAATTATCAAACCTGAATCTGATATTACGGTTGTGTCAACTATAATGATTAAGGCGAGTTTATCTGATAATGTTGAATTAGACGAGTCTCGAATTTATATACTACTAAACAATAAAAGCGTTGATAGGAATAATCTATTATTTGATAGTAATACAAGCATCCTCGAATTTAATTGGGATACTACTCAAAACCATGATGGAAGATATGAGATTAGAGTTGTTGCATATGATTTGGAAGGAAATAAAGGAGAGACTTTTATCATAATAAAAGTAAATAATTTAAAATGGTGGCAAGAATGGTGGCCATACCTTATAATAATTTTCGCTGCAGTTTTTGCAGGAATAGTATTATTTATTGTTTCTGAAAAAGGCGGAAAAATATGGGTTAAAAAATTCAGAAATATTCACGCAGAACGGATTAGACTCAAAAATATTGATAAAGACCAGATAATTAAAAAAATTGAATTAGTTGAACAAAAGGAAGAAATCAAGAGACCCTTGACTTTATTTTGTAAATCATGTAAATCTTGGTTTGTTTCTTCAAAATTTGATATTATCTGTCCTGTTTGTGAACATGATCAAATCTACGCAGCATATAATTGTGAAAATTGTGGAAGATGGTGGTGGAAGGATGAACCAGGTGAAAATTATTATTGTAAAAATAAAAATTGCGAAGGAGTAAGATTAATTAGAAGGAAAAAGGAAGATATTCAAGAACTCTTAGCAGAAGAAGGAAAATTATTAAGAAAATTTATACGTAAACATGATAAATATAGTATTTTAGATGATTAATGAATTTATAAAATAATTTGTGGTATTGTTTATGGCTATAAGATCGTTAAAATACAAGTTAAAGCAAAGGATTAACTTACAATTTTTCAAACATTCATGGCTCGATCTTAAACGAGATAAAAATAAAGCGATTTTTGGGATATCAGGTATTGCAATTTCACTATTTTTGCTAACTGCTGTTGGCATGCTAAATGATACAATAAATTATAATTTTCTATTATATGTAACCTCAGCAACCGGCTCATCAGATATCATGATTACAAGAACTTTGCAGACAGATTTAACTTTCGATCCTTTTTATGATGAAAACATAATCGAGAATGAATTGAATAATATTGACGGAGTTGATGAATTATTCCCTCGTATAATGATGATAGTTTCAGCTTCCTCAGAAAATATCAATACAAGTGGATCTCTACAACTGTATGGGATTGATTTCAAAAATGAGGCTTTAAGTGGAAATATAGGAGATTTGATAATTGTTGATGAAGAAGGAAAAGGAACAGATGAAATCTATGATCGTGAGCCAGATTATGGTGAATGTGTCCTATTATGGAATGTCGCAGAAATATTAAACGTGACAAGAGGTGACATTATCCACTTAGAGTATCAAACTTATGATTTAAATCTTACTGTTGCTGAAATTTGCCTTCAGAGTCTAAAATTCATGCAATTTGAAAATACTTTAGTACTTGTAAATTTAGAACAAGCTCAAGGATTTTTGCAGCGAGTGGGGCAAATAAATTTCATTGTAGGAACTATAAATAATCCTCAATCAGTATACGATGCAAGTGATTTAAAAAGAACAACAAGAAGGCTCCGAAAAATCGGTGCTCGAGTTCAAGAAAGGCTGAACCTTAATGAATTTATGGTTAGTTTACCAAAATTGGAAGAACTCGAGGGAGGAGAGTTTCTATTGATGACAGTAACCATGATGTTCTGGTTTATTTCAATTCTCTCAATTTTTATAACAGGAATTCTAATAAATAGTATCCTATCCACATCCGTAGAGGAGAGAGTTAGGGAATTTGGAATAGTTCGAGTTGTTGGAGGAAAGAAAATATATCCTGTTAAAATGGTTCTTTTTGAAGGACTATTGCTAGGATTAATTGGCTCTGTTATAGGAATGCTTTTAGGTGTCATTTTTATGAGACCGATTTCTGAAGCTCTTTTTCCGATGTATAACTTTCAATTTGCATATTCTGAAGTTACTTGGTTAATCCAACCGCAGACAATATTAATAAATTTTATGATCGGAACATTTGCATCATTAATAATAGCACTATTGCCTGCTCTGAAAACAGCAAAGATAAATTTAATTAAAGCCATAACACCTTTTCAAACAAAAGAAGAAGGGTATGAAATTAAGAAGGAAGGAAGCATGAATGTTAAAAGCTTCCTTGCAGGTATCTCTATTGCAACCATTGGTATGATTGTCTTTATCTTACTGCCAAATATTTTTGTAACAGGGGATTTTATGTTAACTATTTCTTTATTTGTTGGTCTACTAATGGCAATCTTAATTGGATTAGTTTTTGCTTCTATTGGAGTTGTCCCTCTAATTCAAAAATTAATTCTCGGAATAATATCACCAGCAATAAAAAAATATAGTAATATTCTCAGTATTTCTTTAAAAAGATATAGAAGACGTAATACTAGCACGGTTCTAATGTTTTCTATTAGTTTTTCATTTATTTTTTTCATTACAAGCATGAATGAAATGCAATCTGAGAACACGTCATTAAATTTGAGATTCCAGTATGGATCCGACTTAGTTGTAATGAACCAAGAATTATATAACCCTGATGATGCGTTAACTCTCGAAGTTGTTGAAGAATTGAAAAATTTGCCTGGAATCGATAAATTGACTATATCGCTTCATAATACTTTTGATTTTCAAGCCACTTTAGCAGCTGCTTTCGAGGTTAGCGAAGGACAAGTAGGATTTTCAGGCGAAGGAACTGAAGAATTAATGACCAGTTTATTTCAATTCTACGGTACGCAAGAAGAAGAAAAATTTAAAACGACAGCAGGAGATATGATGGATTTTGATGTTGTGGATGCTGGTTTTATAGGTGTTGATGAAGATTTTAAAGATATAATCGAAGAAAACTTGATTATTTGGAAAAGTGGAAAGAGTAGTACAAAATATTCTTTTAATGAATTATTTAATTATAACAATACGTGTATCATTGCAAAATCAATCGCAAGTCTGTTAGGAATTCAAGAAGTAGGAGAACAGATACGTATAACCTTTTATGACCCCAAAGTAGAAAATGATCCAGGTAACGTTACTTTATTTAGAGTTGTAGGAATTTCAGGGGGAATACCTGGTTATTATAATTTTCGAAGTAATGAAATGACTGCAAATGGGGGAGGAATAATGGTATCCATTGAAAATTATATACGTTTAATGAAAATCGCTAATCCAGGAGAGAATAATATGATAATTGATAAAGTTTTTATCAACTTAATGGATAAATCGGAAGAAAATATTAAAGAAACTAAAGAAGATATTCGTATGATGTACCAAGAAAAAGATATAATAATTGATGATGCAATCTCAAAAATAAATTTCATGGAAGCAATGACCGAAAGACAGAGTTTCCTAATGGAATTAATCTTAATGTTTGTAATAATGATAAGTATATTTGGGTTAATAAGTAGTATGTATGCGGTTATGTTAGAAAGGAAATTTGAAATTGGAATATTGCGTTCAATGGGAATGAAGAGCAGGAATGTACGAAATATGTTTTTAATTGAAAGCATGATAATATTACTTTCTGCAGGTGTTATGGGAACTATTATTGGGACATATTCAGCGTATCTAATGGAAACTAACACGGGACTTATGACTGAGATGCCAATTATCTTTAAGCTACCGCTCGATGTGCTATTTAGAGTGTTTATAATATCTATTTCAGTAGGGTTTCTAGGAACGTACTTAATTTTAATACGTCTAAGTCGTCAATCTATAATGGATATATTTCGCCAAACTTTTTAGAATTTTTAATTAATAAATTCTAATAATTAACAGTTTTCTTTTAGAAAATTTATTAATTGCTTTACTGCCTGACCTCTATGAGATACATTATTTTTTTCTTCTCTTGAAAATTCAGCGAAAGTCTTGTATGGAATCGCATCTGGTATAAAAATTGGATCAAAACCAAAACCCCCTTTTCCAATAATTCTTTCAGAGACTTTTCCTTTAATATTACCTTCAAATAAGAATATTTTTTCTAAAGGTTTAAAATAGAGGGCAATTATAGCGGTAAAATATGCTCTTGATTTATCAAAATCACTGATTAATTTTAGAATTCCTTTATTTCCAATAGTTTTCAAGATATATGAGGAGTAAACTCCAGGAAATCCATTTAACGGTTTTTCTACAAAAAAACCCGAGTCTTCAATGAAAAAAGAGTCATCTATTGCTTCTTTCACACTAGCTACTTTATATTGTGCTACTTCTTTAATAGTTTCTGCCTGGATTTCAATCGGTTTAAGGTTTTTTTGTCTTAAGATATAGCTTACATTTTCTGTTTTAAAGAATTGCTTAACTTCCTTAAATTTATGAGTATTTCCACTAATAAAGTATAGAATTTTTTCCTTCTTTTCCATAACAATTATAAGATTATTTTATACCTCTAAAATGTTTCAAAAAATCATATTCAAAAAACTCAACCATTTCTGTTTCCCAAATCCAAAATTTTATTTTTGAAAGTTCATTTAAGATTATATTAAGTTATCAACAGCTCTATTTTTATAGTGTTATTATGGCTCGAATGCATTCAAGGAAAAAGGGAAAGTCAGGAAGTGTACGTCCTGCACGTCTAGAAAAACCAGTTTGGATTGAAAAACCACCAAACGAAGTAGAGAGTGAAGTAGTTAAGCTAGCGAAAAAAGGATTCTCAAAATCTATGATAGGAATTACACTGAGAGATTCAATGGGTGTTCCACTAGTAAAAGTAGTTACTGGGAAAAAAATCAGCCAAATTCTTGAGGATAATGAGATAAAATCACCACTCCCAGAAGATCTCTCAAATTTGGTTAAGAAAGCATTGATTATTAGGAATCATCTTGAAACAAACCATAAAGATCTAGAAGCGAAAAAAGGATTAAATAGGACTGAATCAAAAATCTATCGTTTGATAAAATATTATCGCAAGAAAAAAATCTTGGCACCTGATTTTAAATATGATCCAGAGAAAATCAGAACGCTTGTAGCGAGATAGGAGGAAAATCTTATGAGTCAAAAAGCTAGAAAAAAAAAAGTGAAAACCAAGAAAGTTTCTTTTAAAGATAAGCATTGGTATCAGATTTTAACTCCAGCAATCTTTAATTTTAAACCCATTGGAGAAGTTATAGGGACAGAATCTAATTTAATAGGTCGCTCAATCGAAACACTATTATTTGATTTCACTCATAAATACCATGATATAAGCTTAAAGCTAAGGTTTAGAGTAGTAGATGTTAATGAACAAGCTAAAAAGTGCAACTCAATATTTATTGGCCACCAATATACAAATGATTTTGTCAGGTCGCTAATAGGAAGGGGGAGTACTAAAATACAGACTATCATAAATTTAACAACTAAAGACAATTATATTTTCAGATTGACCATGGTTTGTACCACGTTAAAAAGAGCACTCAGCAGCCAGCAGATATTAATCAGAAAGATAATGAGGGAAATATTGAGAGAATTTGCTAAAAGTTTAGATCACGAAAAATTCATTGCGGGAATGATTTATGGAGAATTTCAAAGCCAAGTTAAAAGAGTGGCAAAAACTATTTACCCTCTGACTAATGCAATCGTAAGTAAAAGTAAACTTGTATCTATCCCTGAGGGAGGGCAAGACAAAGAAATTCTTGACGATGAGTATGAAATCGTAGAAGTTGATATAAAGAGGTCGCGTAAGTCTGAAATAAGAAGATCTGAAAGGATAAATGTGAAAAAATTAGCTGCTCAGAATAAAAGAAGAACTGACAGAGATGCAGAAAGGCCTACTACGCCTAAGGCTAAACCTGAGGCTAAACCCGAGGCTAAACCCGAGGTTGAAAAAGAAGAAACTAAAGATAATAAAGCGGATTAATAAATTAGGCATCAAATTCCTTTACTATATCGTCCAAATGATGTTTTAAATGTTTAAAAGGTTTCAGGTCACCTGAAAAATCTTCTAGAAAGACAGCGTCCATCATCATTTTTGCCTTTAGTTGTTTAAAAATATCTCTGAGCTTGTAAAAATTACCTGAGGCGAAAAAATCTAATGAATATTCTTTAATATTTCCAAAGAAGATAATCTTTGTACTCTCTTGATTTTTAAAATCAGAAATATGAATTTCCTTAATTTTTGTTTTTGCACGAATTTGAGCATTCATTGAAATAGTAGCTAATTTTGCAGAAAGATCAGAGCTAAATAATTCAATATTTTCGTTGGTTTTTTCTTTCTGTAAATTGTTTAGAAGATTTTTATCATATAATTGGGAAATTATCGGTAATCCTTGGGCAGAAATGCCTGTATATAATATTGTATTTTTAGAAGAATTTCCATTTTTCTCAAAAATTATTTCTTCCTCTAAAGGTTCCGTATATTTATCTCTTAAATAATCGGTTATCAGTTTTATAATTTTTTCAAATGAAGCTTCTTTTGATGCATATTTTAGATCAGTTAAGTTACGGTATTGTAGGTTAACTTGTTTACCAAATTCATTTAAAATTTTGACTGCTTCTTCTGAACCTACATTAAAATTTCCAATTGAGCAAAAGAATAAATTTTTGTTTTCTTTCGTAATAATATGTTCAACTATGATTCTTTCTCTAGTTGTTTTTTGATTTTTCAGACAGACTTTATTTAATCTCCAAGTTTTTTTAGGATTTAAACTAGTAAGTAATTTATTTACAAATAAAACAACTTCAAATGCATTATATTTCTTTTTTTTAGAACAATAGAGAATTTCATCTTCTAAAATAATAGAAAAAGCAGATATCATAAATAAAACTTTAAGAAAGTATAAAATCAATAATTAGGCTTAATTATTGTAAAAATAGAGAACATATTAATTTTATTTTATTTCAAGAAAGTGATTTTTCATAAACTCATTAACGTTTAAATATAATATCAATTCCATTAAAACCATTTTTCATATAATTAAAGTGTTGTCGACTTTAAACAATTAACCTAAGCTTTATTAGGATTGTTTACATTAAAAAAATTAAAAAGTTTTACCTCTTTCGAAAATGAATAAAAGCAAATCAATAGTAGCCAATAAAATTAAAATAGCGGCAAAATTATTGTTTAACTCACGGCATGCTGTAGCTTTAACTGGGGCAGGAATTTCCACCGAGTCAGGAATTCCTGATTTTAGAGGAGAGGGTGGAATATGGGAAAAGTATAAACCTGAAATTTATGGGAATATTCAAGGATGGAGGTTTATAAATTAAAGAGAAAATTTTTTACCCCGATTCATTATTATTTGAAGGAGCACCCCCATAAAATTTCCAAGTTGAATTAAGAATACATTCATCGGATAGTTTATCGAATAATGTGAAAACTTTGCCTTTTAATAATTGTATTTATTATAGGGTAAGACAAAAATTAATAATTAAGAATAATGATAAATAAAATTAAAGTAAAACCAAAAGGTCAAAATATACACCCTAATAAGTTGATAGAGGAGTTACTCCAATCTCTTGCTTCCATAGAAAAAGATTTTGTATATATTGATCAGAAACATTATTATAGGAAGAAATCATCGTGGTTGGAACGCCCCTTTCATTTTGAATTTTATCATCAGCTACGATTAAAATTTAGCAATAAGCTAAAAAATTATGTAATTCAAGCAGAAGTTGAAAAAACGAGTCATAATTCAGGTATAGGAAATTTGCGACCTGATTTAATTTTTCATATACCTGGTGATATTGATCAGTCTTCTCAACTGATTCATATTGAAGTAAAACCAGCAAAATCAAATAATAATAAACACTTAGAGGAGATAATTGTTGATTTAGAAAAGTTATCCAAATTTAAGGCTAAACTTAATTATGATATAAGTGTTTTAGTTTTATTCGGACCAAACAATGAATTATCTGAAACTATTCTTTTTATTGAAGGAAATGATAGCAATAGTAAAGAACTAAATAATCGAAGGGATAGAGTAATTAGAGATATTAGGAGCAAAAACCAAGAAATATTATTGATTGTATTAGACACTTTAATATTGATTTAACATATTTCTTCTATTCCGAAATTTCTCGTCAAAACATTAGTAATTTAGGATGGGTACTTTGGGAGACACCAGAGAGAGTAAGAGCAAGAAAAAGACTAATTATTTTCTAAATTTTTTATTAAATCATCTATGAGATTTTTAATTGCTTTTACCTAAGGTGGTAAACGCTAATTAAATTTTAAAAGGCTTAATAAATATTGATATTCTAAGGTAATACATAATTATATTAAATACATATTAATAATTATACAGACTCGTCTAAAATTAATTTTCAATTATATATTTATTTAATAACTTTGGTGAAGAGGAATTTTGATTAAAATTGCGGTCTTATCAGACTTACACATCAGTAATAAAGATGATAAAACTCAGGATAGAATATTTGAAAACATCATAAATTTCTTTGAGGGTTTAATATCAGAAGGAAATTGGATTGATCTTGTTTTAGTAACTGGAGATATAACATCTACAGGAAGTGAAGAGGAATTTAATAAAGCATTGAATTTTTTCAACCGTCTACGAGCCAGCCTAGATATTCTTAATGAAAATTTTATCTTCATTGGTGGAAATCATGATTACAATAGAAAAGAATTAGATATAGAATTTAAATATGTAGAAAAACCAAATTTAGAAATGTACAAAGAAATTTTTAATTCAAAAGCATTTCATAATCATATTAACAACGCTTTTAGCAATTTTAATTTGTTTTTAAAAAAATTTTTAGGTAAAATTCCTCCTTTAACAGATTATAAATTAAAATTTTCCCTATATGATTTAATAATTAATATCACTGTATTGAATAGCAGTTTGATCAATACGATCGGAGAAGATAACTTACCATTATACGTTGATATAGAAAATCTAAGAAAAATTACGGACGAAAAAGATGGTTCAGATTTATCGATTTTTATTATGCACCATCCAATATCATATTTGTTTATAGAAAATAGGCATCAACTAGATGCAATTCTTAATAGATCTTGTCATGTTTTAATTTCTGGCCATGAACATATACCTGATTATAGTATTAAGAAAGATGTTGAGGGAAATGAATACATATCAATAATAAATGGAAGCACATTTCTCACTAAAGGTTTTAAATCAGATTCTGTTTTCTATAGATTTATGATATTAGAATTTGACAGCCTTTTCAACCAAATTAAAATTATTCCTTATTTTACTTTACCTCGCATATTGCACTGTGGGAGGGATACATCGCTATATTCAAGTGGTAAAGAAGATGGAATAATTTTTTTACCATTGGGGAGTGGTATTCAAGATTTTGATAAAGAAAAAAAATTAGATCCTCTAGAAAAATATGAGATCCCAGAAATATTTTTAGATTTTTTTAAAAAGAGATTCAATGAACTAATGAATGCTACAAATAAAACCCAACTACTCAAACTAAGAAAAGAAATCAAAAAAGGTCAACAATACACTCTTAATCGTATATCCTTTTATTTTATTAAGTATCTAATTAAAAATAAAATAATAATCCAATATGAACAATTAAAAATGGCTCTTGATCAATTATTTTTATTCTCTTTAATACGTAACCTTCGTGATAAGATCTTAAGGTATTATAACACTTCATATTTCGAAAAAGTAAGCAAAGATCTAAAAAAAATCTTATCTATAAGGCATAAAAAAAGCAACATAACTAAATTACGTGAAGAACTTCAGTTTGCTGAAGAAAAGATAAAAGATTTGGAAAAGAAAAAGAAATCTATTCTTGAAATGTATCATATAAGACCTATTGATCTATTACCTAAATTAAACTATGAAGATAGAATTGAAATTACTGAGCATTTTAAATGGTATAATAAATTTGGATTATTATCTGATCCTTTCCCTTCCAATGATGGTCTAGAAAATATACAAGAAGAGTTTTTTGAAAAAGTTATTTACCCCACCTCTACAATCGAACAGTTCAAAACGATTCTTATAACCGATGATATCTCAGATTTATTAAACAAAACTATAGGGATTTATGGTCCTTTTGGATCGGGCAAAACGACTCTATTTCAATATATCGAAAGACTGATTTCAATTTATCACGAAGAAATTATTGTAATATTTATTTCATTAGAAGCAAGAGCGACTTTGGATGAAATAAGGAGAAAGTTTTTTTTAAAATTAAATCTACAACTTACAGATATTCATTTAAATGAATTACAATACTCAATTCCAGAAGTAGATTTAGAAGAAGATTGTATTAATATGTTAAAAAGTTTATCAACAAAAAAAAAATTTCTCTTTATTTTTATTGAAGATATTTATAAGCATTCTGGGAGAAAAGATTATTTTGATGAAGTAATTGGTTTTATTAAAGCTCTACAAATTTACAGGAAGGATTTTACTAGTAGTGGTGTTAAAACATCTTTTTTTTTCTCAGCTATAAGTGAAATTGTTGAAAAAATCAGAAGGGACCATTCTATTTCTGGAGGTGTAGATAATTATCAAAAGATGGCTACTATTGATTTAGAAACTGCATTAGCAATGATAAATTTGAGACTTGAGGCTTTTGCTAAGGATCTTCAGAATCCTCCAAAGGTATCAAGAGAGTATCTTTCAAGACTAAAACAAATTGCTAAGCAAAATGGAACACCAATCATTACTTTTAGAGATTATATTGATATTCTGTTAGATCGATTTAGGAGATTAGAATTTACAGAGGATTCTATTACTATTGAATCAGATGATCAAGTAATTCTTTCTATTCAAAAAGATCTCGAGGCAAAACATAAAAATATCAATCAATCTTTTAAATTTTTGATGGAACGCTCAAAAAACGATCGTATTATATTCGAGCAATTTATCTCAATATTAGATGGTTTATGGAGTGAAGATCCAATAATAGAAGGAGATAAATTATTTTATACAAATAAACCATTCCTTATTCATCTAATGCAAACAAATTTGATTAAAAAGATAGAATTTAATAAAAAAATAGGATGGACTATATCTGATGAGGGCAAAGAGTATTTTAACAAATTACTTAACCAATATGGGTTATTTCCTTCAAGCATTATACCATCAGTATTTTTTGCAAAAGAAAAATTAGTTATTCCAGAGAATAAATATTTGATAGCACTTGAAAATGTCATTAAAAGATCTGAAGATTATGGATCAGAATTCTTGAAATTTCTTAAATCTGCTAAGGATACTTATGAAAAAGTGGAAAATTTATCAACATCAATTAACATCCTAAAAAAAGATTATATGAATGAAACTATTATAAACTTAATACAGGAATCCTTCAGCAGTTTTATGATTGCTTTTGTTATTCAATGCGATAAAGATGTATCTAATTATAATACTGCGCTTAGACAATATGAAAATTCTTGGTATGAAGATTTAGAAATAGTTAGATTTGCTAGAAGGTTTAAGGATTATGTTAAAGTTATTCAACATTCAAAAGAAGAAAATATCATTCTACTAAGAGAATACCTTTCGAGTGTGAAGATTATGGTATCTGCTTTAAAAAGATTTGTCCAATGGGACACAGTTTTTTCACTAAAGAATAAAAAAATTTGGAAAAGTGATAAGAAATTATTAAACAGTATTAGAAAAAATATAGAAAGCAATAATTTAGGTTTAGCAAAAACCAAATTATTCAATTTAATGAGAAGAAAATTAAAATTTTTGATTTATAATCTTTCAGTTATATTGTATGGTTATGAAAAATGGAGAAGAGGTCTTCCCGAAGTTATTAACAAGAAATTAAAAACCATGATTAATAATATTAGAACCACTAAAAAAATTGATGAAAAAGACCTACTTCTAAGACTTAAAGTTGAAGAATTATTCAGGGTTATTGAATTTTTAAATACAAAGACAAATACTAATATTAAAATACTTGATTCGATCAATTCTTTAAGTAAAAAAATACTACCTCAATTTTCCAAGAAAAATATCTGGGTGTCAGAAATTCTAGTATTAATTGAGGCAATTGATTCTTTTTATGAGTGTTTGCTAACAGGAAATATTGAATCACCCTGGAATTCTCGTGAGGTTATGAAATTAGAAGATATTAAAAAAGAAGTGGATTATGATAGTATTCTTTCTGAAAAGATCTTCTCTAAACTTCCAATTGTATTAGATATGACATTAAGACCTTTGCATCACTATGGATTTGAATTAGACCTTCGCTCACTTGCATCATGGGCTATTAGTAATAATGATCGAATAGATATTAATACATTATATCATACGGAGCAGTTTGTATTAAAAAAATGTTATTAAAGTTATGAGTATAATATTTGCCATATACAAAATTAATCTGATTAATACATTAGTAATCGATTAAATGTCGGAATCACTAATGAAATCATAAGTAATGCAATCACATGAACATTTCAAGTGATATTTGTTTTGTTTTTTTAGTCTTATCTTGATGGTTATTTATTCTCCTACATATTTTACTTATAAATATAGTTGAGGAATAGGATCTTCTTCTTTTTGCTTCTCGTATTGTGTTTTTTATTAAGCTTTCAGGAGAGGGACTTTCCAATATTGAAAAATAGAATAATAGGTCATTTAAATATAAGATTTCGTTGTAAGAAATGTAAAAAACAATTTAAAGATACATATCAACTAATAAAAAGCAGAAAAGACCTGAAATTATTTTGTCCTTATTGTTTTCCAGAATTAAAGAGGAATATATATATCTCGGAAGATTTAAAAGTTCAAATTTCTAAATTTGTTTTTAATGAACTAGGAAAAACTACCATTCACAAATTATCGAAGAATAAGATTTTAGATATTATAGAATATATAAAAAAATTAGTCTTCAATTTCATAGAACCTCAAATTATTGAAAGAAAAACAGAATTTAAAGAATTTATAGAGAAATATATATGTTCTATTGTTGGATTTTTAACAGAAGTTAAACGATTGTATGAAACAAATCAATTCATTAATCTTTCCGAAATATCCTTATTATTTCATGATGAGTCAATTGTATCAGAATCAATGTGGCAAGCTGTTTGTCGAGCAATAATTAAATATCTAAGGGAAGAATTTGATTTTAATATTAGAACAAAGCGATATGATTCGCTACCAGAATCAACACGACAATCAATTAGAAACTATATAACTTTATATAAACTAATACTAGGTGTGGATAGAAGTGGGAATATTATTACTTATTTGGATATAGATTTCAAGACTGAAATAAAAATATATTATGATGGTAAATGTCAAGGGATAAATGGCTATTGTCCGTTTGATATTGATTATAAATTTTTACCAGCTCTTTCTTTTGACCATCGACTTGAAAGGTATAAAACGATTGTAAAAAGAGAAGGATATAGATATATTACTCCCAAAACAATGTTAGGTGGAAGCTTTAATGGAGCATTAGTAAAAATGAAGAGTCAGATAGGTGGAATGGATTTAAGGTGTAGGAATTGTCATACTTCTAGACATCATAAAATGTATTATTTTACTCGAATCTATAATTTTCTAAAATTATTATCCATAAAAGATATTGATAAAAACACATCATATGTTTTAGAAAATGTGAATCTTTTGGCAAAACAATATTTTGAGCATACTAAAAAAGATATAAAACTGTCCAAAAAAAACACTCCTGCACAAGTCTTAAGTAGAATAAGAAATCAAATATTTAGATTTGTAAAAAAGAAATATGTTATTGAATATATATTTGGAGAAAATTTTGTATGCCCGATTTGTGAAAAGGTTAATATTAATGATCATCTTGACTGTTTTGATGCACATCACACTAATGAAGCTTTATTTGAAAATGGTCTTCAAAAAATTGAATTTGGCTTATATTACACCAAATCTATCAAATGGTTGATTAAAAATCTAATAGCTCAAGAATGTATTTATGTTTGTAGGAATTGTCATACAATGATAACAACGGTAAATTACAATGATAACGCTCTTACAATTTTAAGGAATGAAATAGATGCATTATATGTAAATACATTTTATGATAATTTATATAAAAAAGTTAATGAAAAAAGAGATATCATTATGCATTGGAAATCTCAATTAAAAAATAACATGAATACCTTTCCAAATCCTTTCTTGAAAATGTTTGATTATGGAGAATCAATATATTCAGCTTTAATTTGTATTTATTATATATGTGAAATTTTTTCTCAAGACACCAAAAAAGAATTTTTTATTGCAGAAGAACTTAATTATATTCAAGAAAAATCTTCTAGTTATTTTAAACAATATAAAAGCAATCTACTAGATTTAGATTTTATTCAATATGAGAAAAGATTACTTCAATATAGAGGATTTGGGTTTAATAAGGATATATATAAAATTACTTTTGAAGGAATACTAAAGGCAAAAGAATTAATTGAGGAAAGATCAGGAGAATTTCCAGACGAGTTTAAAGAATTAGTTTCGCATTGGGAACATAGAAACAGAAAGTATAATGCAAGAAAACAACGTTTATCTGCTTTTGATATTGTTTTAATTTGTGTTTATTTTATTTACATTAAGGAAATTGATTTCTTTATGAATGCATTTCATTACATTAATAAAGAGAATTCATATTTTAGCAAACATAGAAAAAAACTGCTTAATTTAGAATATATAACAGAGAATCAAGAAACTGCAAATTCTTTTAAAGAGATTAATATCACTCCAAAAGGGATAACAAGAGCAGAAGAATTGATTTCTCTAATTAAGGGAGATTATTTTAAAAAATATCAAAAACTAATTTCAGACTGGGAAAAGAGATACGATGAATATTTAATGAATCATAATAAAAAAAATTTAAAAAAGTGAAACGGTATTATTTAATTTTAAGTTTTATTAGAATTAATATCCTTTAGAAATTAAATATTAATCATCAACTTGAAAACACATACATTAAAAACATCAGATAAAGAGAAAATTAAGAAAGCTGCAGAACTACTCTTTAATTCAAAACACGCTATAGCTTTAACTGGAGCAGGAATCTCAACTGAGTCTGGGATCCCTGATTTTAGAGGGGATGATGGTATTTGGAAGAAGTACCCGATTGAAACGTTTGGTACATTGGAAAGTCTCCTAAAAGACCCGTCAAAATTCTGGAAAATGGCTGAAGAAATTGCTCCTACTTTATTCAATGCTGAACCTAATTCAGGTCATTATGCTATTGCTTCTCTTGAAAGATTGAACATAATTAAGGGTATTATAACTCAGAATGTTGATGAACTACATCAAAAAGCTGGCGCTGTACTAGTCTACGAAGTTCATGGCAACATTAATAGATTAAGTTGTTTAGGTTGTCGT
Source organism: Promethearchaeota archaeon (assembly GCA_019057775.1). The sequence goes on along the minus strand of JAHLWT010000052.1, from coordinate 31,261 downwards.
GCAAGCTACAACAAAGAACAGATTCTACACAAATTAAAGAAAAAAAAATTAACACCGTCATGTGATTATTGCGGAGCTCCATTAAAACCTTCGGTTGTTTTATTTGGTGAAAATCTTCCAAATTTTGAAAAATATATGTCGGTAGATTTAGCTAAAAAGTCTGATGTTATGTTAATTGCAGGATCATCATTGAGTGTAGCACCTGTATGTGATTTACCACTATATACATTAAGAGAACAAGGAAAATTAATTATAGTAAATGACGATCCTACCTATCTAGATGATCGTGCTGAAGTTGTAATTAATGACAAAATTGGTATTATTCTGCCTTTAATTGTTGAAGAAATAAAAAAAATTAAAGTAAAAAGTGAAATTGAATCTTCAATTTAAGTTCAAATTTATTATAATTTTTAAACTGGTAATTCAATGATAATTGAGAATGTTATTATTAAAGATTGGAGAAAAATCGATTTATCTTTTGGATTAATTTATCCCAATATTTATAGGATCGGAATGTCCTCCTACGCTATCAGACTTCTTTATTCCTTTATAAATTCTATTGATAATTTTGCTTGTGAGAGAATTTTTTTACCTGAAAATTTGAAATTAAGATTTCCTGCTTCTAAGGATTATAATTCGAAGAATTTTTTACGATCTCTTGAAAATAAAGTATTACCAATTGATTTTGACGTTTTAGGCTTTTCACTTCACTTTGAAAATGATTTTAGAAATATTTTATGGATATTAGAAAAGGCAAATATTCCTATATATTCTCAAGAACGTCAACCTTCAATAAAGCACGGCAATTTACAAATCCCGATAATTATTGGAGGAGGTCCAGTTGTGACTTCAAATCCAATGCCATTCAGCAGAATTTTTGATGTTCTATTTATCGGTGATTCAGAACCGAACTTAAAGATATTTCTTGACTTGCTTCTTGAATTAAAAGAAAACAAAATTATATATAATGAATTTTTAAAAAAATCTCAGAAAATTGAAGGTCTTTTCATTCCTAAGCTGAAGAATAAAGTTCATAGGACAGTATTAAAAGATTTAAATGATTCTCCGAACCCTATTATTCAATTAATGTCTAAATCCTCCCAAGGAAAGAAGATATTTGAAGAAAACTTTTTTGTTGAAGTAAATAGAGGGTGTCCTTATCAGTGCAAATTCTGTATTTCATCATATCATAACTCCCCATTTAGAAACAGAAGCTATGAAAATATTATAAGTATTATTAAGAATGGAATAAAAAACTCCAATTTCAACGTTGTTAGCCTCATAGGGTCTTGTGTGTCTTCTCATCCCAAATTCAAACAAATTTGTGAATTTATTATTAAAACAGGAAAAAGATTAACACTACCCTCTATACGAATAGAACATTTGAATAATGAAATAATCCAAATATTGGAAAAAGGAAATATTAAAACCATAACTTTAGCTCCAGAGACAGGATCCGAATCATTAAGATATGCACTTGGTAAAAGAGTATCAAATGAGAAAATTTTTTCGATTTTAACTAAAATCAGAGATTCACAAATTAAAAACGTTAAATTATATTTCTTGGTAGGTTTACCAAATGAAACCAATGAAGATATTTATGATACTATTGATTTACTAAAAAAAATTAATAATCTAGGGTTTGAGAAAAAATCTCTTAGAATCAACGTAAATCCATTAATTCCAAAATTAAATACTCCGTATGAAAAAGAAATTAACTTCTTTTTGGATATAAATATAAATGAATTACTAACAAAATATAAGTTAATAGAAAAAGAATTAAAACAATTTTCCTCTATTCAATTAAAATTTAGAAATTATAAAACGCTGATAAAGAGTGCGAGGCTTCAAACTATTATATCACTAGGAGATGAGCGGATTTCAGAGCTTCTTATTAATTATTATTATGATGGTGCGAATTTTAATTCTTTAAACAATGCTGAGAATAAATTAAATTTCTCATTGGATGAATACTTATTAAAAATAAGAAATTGTTATAGTCCTTGGAATTTTTAATATGAAAATAAAATAAAAAAAAATTACTCAATTTTTTTGAAGACTTTTTTCTTAGCCCCGCATACCGGACATTCTTCAGGGGGATCCCCCTCGTGCGTGTATCCACATACAGGGCAAATATAAAGATCTTTCTTTTCCATATCTTTACCGCTTTCAACAGCTTCTAAAGCTGCTGAATACAATTTGTGATGAACTTTTTCTACTTCATTAGCATAATTAAATGATCTCTCAGCATCCTTATTTCCCTCATTCTTAGAGAATTCTAAAAATTCAGGATACATCTTTGTAAATTCATAATGTTCACCTTCAATTGCAGCTTTCACATTTTCTTTAGTAGACTTGATACCTCCTAAAACTCTTAAATGATTATGGGCGTGGACTGTTTCTGCGGCGGCGGCAGCCCTAAAAACCCTTGCTACTTGAGGGAATCCTTCTTTGTCTGCTTTTTCAGCAAAAGCTAAATATTTGCGATTTGCCTGAGACTCTCCTGCAAATGCCGATTTTAAACCTTCTTCTGTTTTTGACATATTTGATTTCACTTCGCATTAAAATGTTTATTTTAAATTTATATTTGAGAGTTTTTTAAATTAGTTTATATAAATAATAAATCTTAATTAATATTCTTAGATTTCTAAGTTAATTCTAAGGCATAAAAATTTTAATATTTAAATCCTCTATTTTTAAACCAAACTAAAAGTATGAAAGTAGATTAAATTGAAAGGAGTTTTTTAACAGTATTTACCACTTGATTCAAGTAACAAGCAGCAACTCCGAATTTTGCGTGTGAATTAAAAACGAGAATTATGAAGCACTTATTTTGGATGTATTCTGAAAAAATAAAACGCTTATCTTTGAAGGTATAAAATAGTTTTAATATTGAATTATTATAGATTTTTACTCGAAAATCCACTTCCTTTAAAAAAATTTTCAAATCTATTTTATTATAGGAGGTATATATCACCTTTCCTTTGTTAGTCAGCAGAATTGTCCCATCTATATCATCATTTAATTTTAAATCCTTCAAATATTCTTTAATTTTAACTTCTGAGTTAAGAATAAACTCATTGCTCAATACATCATCTATTATATTATCAATAACTTCGTTTAATTTACTATCAAACACTATCCCTGAATCAATATTAATTTTCTCTTTATCTAAATAGTTTGAAAGACGTTTGTCAATCTTAGAAATAATTTCTTCTAAATACATTTCATTTTCAATCGAATCACATAATATATTATAAATCAATTTCCCTCTTTCAAAAATAACAAATTTTACATCACCCATTTCTATTGTCCGAAATTTCTTTCCAATCATCTCTTGAGAAAATGACATCAGGGCAGTAATAAACGGAGAAATTAAATTTTTCTCCATCTTAAAGTAATTTGTGAAATCTTTTCCAAAAAAACATATACCAGATCGATTGAAGATGAATAAATTGTGAAGATTTGTATTCTCGTAAATTCCATTAAAACTGGAATGTAAAGGCAGCTGATTCAATACTCCCATGTTAAACTATTGAAATATAACTATAAAAAGCACAAAGTTTTCATATTTGAAGACTTATTATGAATTCAATATTCATTTCCTTACTTTCCAAGTTTGAACGCCTTTAAAATCAAGTTTTATTGGTAATATTTGAAGCTCATTCTGGATTAACTTCTTCTTTAAATTGTATTCCGCCCCTATCTCTGCTAGAATTGTTGCTGATCCTCCACCGCCTGCACCATTCAATTTAAATCCAATCGCTCCATTTTTTCTTGATATATTTTCAATTTTCTGAACGATTGGATTATTCATTAAAGGATGTAGTTTTTTCTGTGCTGCCCAGTTTCGGTTCATAATTTCTCCCATATATTCAAGATTATCTAAAATTAGTGCTTTTTTCATTTCATAGGCACAGCTTTTAATTGTTTCCAGCGCGTTGTGAGTCGAATCGTCTCCTTGTATGTAATTTTCGATTACAGCTTTATGCATTTCATCAGAACTCCTTGAATGTATGAATACTAAAACCAATTGACTTTCAAGTTGACATATCTTACTAACATCCAATTCTAACGGATAGACATTCGCTAAAGGATAATTAATCTCCATAAAGTTGATACCACCTAGAGCTGCTGCATATTGATCTTGAATTCCACTTTCTAATTCTAATTCTTTAATCTCGATTTCATGGGCAATTCTGGCAATTTCCATTCGATCTAAGCTTTTATTTAATAATTCTGCTAGTGCTGCTATTAAAGAAACTGAAACACTTGCACTTGTACCTGTACCGCAACCAGGAGGTGCATCAGCTCTAATAAAAATATTTAAACCTGCTTTAACATTCATCCGCTTCACCACCGCTTTTAACAAATCAAGGTTTCCATTAAATTCGATATTACTGACATCTTTAATTATTGTCTGTTGGTTAAGGTTTTCTGAAATTATTTTAATTTCGTTGCTGTGATTTTTAACTAATCTAACATATGTATAGAGATCAACGCAGATATTGAATATTGCCCCATTTGGGAAAAACCACGTATCGGTCCATCCTCCAATATCACAGATTCGAACTGGAGCTCTTGACAAAATCATTTCCTTCAACTTTATCTTACCTTCTTAAAAATTGATGTTTTAATAGTTTTTTGTTTTTCAATAATTGACTAATTCTGATAATTAAGGGATTTCTTTATCTGATTATTATTAAACCTTACTTAACTTATATTAATTTTTAAAATTGAACCCAGATTTTAAAAAAAAACTTGAACACAAACATTGGAGTTAGAGCGAGATTATTCATTGTTTAAGATGATCTGATCTTAAAGTTTAAATGTAAGAAAGACAGAATAATATTTAAAATATAATTTTTATTTAAGTTTAAATCATTAATGGAGGAAGAAAAAAAATGGCAAAAAAAGCTGGTACTGTCGAAGCTCTTTTTGTGAAAAGCAAAGTTCGAGAATATATAAAGGGTAAAGAATGCAACACAAGTGGAGACTTGATTGATGGTCCTTCACTTAACAACGCAATCATTAATGTTCTCGATAAAGCAATCGCAAGAGCGAAGGCAAATAACAGAAAAACAGTCCAAGAAAAAGATTTGTAGTCTTTTATAATAATTTTAATTCGATTTTTTTTTCTCATTTTTATTTATTTTTAATTAGTGAAAAATTACTAATCCTTGAGAGTTTTGAAATTTAAATCTCTAAATTAAGATTTTAGAAGTAACACACATAACCCTTATTTAATAAATAAAGAATAAAAATTCCTTACCAAATCGCCTAATACCTAATTCTCTTTCTTAAGGAATAGGAATATTTTATTCTTATTTTCTACTTCTCTATACTTATATTATCAACAATAAAAAATCCAATAGATTGTACACTCGTTAATTTTTGTAATCTATCTTTCAAATTTTTCACGTCTTTATAAGATCCTGCTACAGCAATGATTTCTAAACACTTTTTATATTCAAGATGCACGTGCATAGTAGAAATGATTATATCATGAAAATGATGCTGAATATCATTTTTGAGGATTTCATCGGTTTGTAGAACATTAGCATAAGTTGATCTTGAACTATACTCATGATCATGTTTAGAACTTTTTACATGTTCATGAGAATGATTTTCTGTCAGATTAAAATGCTGATGAGTCATCATTAGTGTTATACATCCAACAACATTATCAGATGAGATTGAGATATTTTCATCCTGTATCATAAAAATGTTCATTGCTTTCCGAATGGCATCTGATCTTGATAAACCGATTTTATTTCGGAATTTTTCGAATTTCTCATACAACTCCAGTTGAAGAGAAATTGTAAACCTTTTGTATTCTTCCATTTTAAACAACTAAGTAAGTAGAATTTAACTTATGACAATGAGAATTATTTTTTTATAAAAATTGCTATTGGGACACTTGCTTCGCGCCACTGCGCGATCTTCCCACTATATTCCATGTTCAGTTTGCTTCTCCCGTGGTCACCGATTATAATCATGAGAGAATTTTTTCTTAACTGTCTATAATTACCGAGTATCCACTTGTCAGTACGATTAATTAATTTTTCTATCAAATCTTCTGGAGTCCTTCGTTTTAATTGCTGTTGTTGTTTATGTAAATTTTCAAAATCTAAATAATGCATCCAAGAAAGATGATTTGTATTAATTACTTGAGCACTTTGAACCCAAGTTGACATATCACTATCTTTATGAATGGATTTTGTACCTCCATCATATCTTTCTAAATCTTTCTTTCTTCCGACAAATGCGGTATTTTTACCAGCAGCATTTATAGCCTTTAAAAGATGAAACCCATTAGGTTCAATCTCAAATCCCCCATAAATCAATTGGTGTAAAACTCCTAACGTATATGGATTGGTTGTAGAGAGGAGTAGCATTAATTGTGCTTCTCTAATCATGAATTGAGGTTTAAGGTATGTAATTTCAAAAAGTCCAAAATTGTCGATTAGATTAATACTAATTCGTTCAATACCTTGATAAAAATCTAAAACTTGTTGAATTGGTTCAGGTATTTTACCAAGAGGCGGATCAATATTTAATAGTTTTAAAATTGTTGCAGGCAACTGAGTTAGATAACATTTTATTGTCTGGAGTTCTGACATAATACTACATTAAACTTGGAATGTTTAATTAAATTTTGATAATTCTTATTATTATAAGTTTAATATAATAATGATTACTATTAATATTATTTTTTTATAAGTATCAAACTAAAACCGGATAATAGTTAAGATGAGAGTATTATATCTAGATTTGAATAATTCTGGAATTTCTGGTGATATGTTTCTCGCTTCTCTTTTAGGACTAGTTCCAGATAATGAAGTAATTTTAAAAAAATTAGAAAATTTAAAAAATCATTTGTCTGGTGTTTCAAGATTAGAACTTAAGTTATTAAAGACAGAACATTCTGGAATACAACTGAACCAACTAAAAATAAATATTTATGAAACTAAAGATCACAGAACTGCAATAACATTACAGAATGCTTTAAAAAGCTTTTTAATTGATTCAAACCTCTCTAAAGGAGGAAAAAATTACACCATACACGTCTTAGATTCCTTAATTCAAGCTGAGGCAGATGTACACGGAGATTTAATAGAAAAAATTCATCTTCATGAGCTAAGTTCTGTTGATACATTAATAGATATCGTGGGTGTGGCCTTATCGTTAGATTGTTTAGAATATTTTAATGGTAATTTTAAAATATTTTGTAGCAAAATTCCTTTAGGTGGAGGTAAAGTACAAACTAGTCATGGTATACTTTCTGTTCCTGCTCCTGCTACAGTAAAAATCTTAGAGAAATCAAATTTGGTCTCATTCGGAGGACCAATTGAATCAGAACTCGTCACTCCTACGGGGGCTGCTTTATTAGCAAATTTAAATCCTCAATTTCACCAGTATCTACCAGAGATGAATATTTTAAAATCAATAAATAGCACAGGCCAAAAGAAGTTTAAAAATTTTTCAAATATCTTAAGGATTTTCTATGGAGAGAGTAATGGATTAAGTTCTTTAAATTTAGAGCATTATTTACATAAGTATGTGGAACAAATCTCAATCTTAGAAACAGACGTTGATGATGTATCAGGAGAAATTCTTGGAAGCCTACTTGAAACTTTATATAAAAAGAAAAATGCCTTAGATGTTCAAATTATACCAACAATAACAAAAAAGAATAGACCGGGGCATATTATCAAAGTTATTTGTTATCCTAAGCAGACTTTTGAATTGATTGAGACAATATTACATGAACTGGGTACTTTAGGTGTTAGATTTAGTATTATCAATCGCGTGTGTATAGAAAGGAAGACTGAAACTCGAAGTATTGAATTAAATGATGAAAATTATGAAGTGCGTTTTAAGGTATCATTTACCGAATCTGATGTTGGAAAGGATATGATTAATATAAAACCTGAATATGAAGACTTAAAAAAGATTAGTAGGAAATCAGGTTTACCAATTAAAAAAGTTCAACTGCTTGTACAATCAGAGATAAAAAAAATATTTCTTGATTACGAAAAATGAAAAATAAAGAAAAAAAGTAATTTTGAAAATAAAATTCAATATTGAGACTTCTAGTAATTATCAACGTTAAATTTATTCATAATATATTCGTCTTCAACCATTTCTTTAGAAAACTTTTGTAATCGCGAAATTTCTTTCTTGATTTCTTCAACTTTTTTTAGTTTCCCCAACTCTTGAAAAATATCTGATGCTTCTTGGAATGTTGCGATGATTTTATCAAGGTTTCCTGATACTTCAAGGTCTTCTGCAAGGAAAACTAAACCTTCTGCTGTCTCTTTTTTCCTTCCTAGTTTTTTTTGAATCTTTAATGATTTATAATGATATTTCATGCTTTTAGCGTGTTGCTTAAAAATGGAGTAAGTTCTTCCTAATGCTCTCAAAACCGTAGCTTCTTGTTCCGGCAATTTATTTCCCTCACAGTGTTTTAATACTGACAGTAGAAACTGAATGTACTCATTTTTATCTTTTATGTGAGATCGATCAACATGTTCCATCGCCTTTTCGTAGTTTTCTAAAGAATTTGGAATATCCTCTGCTTCAAAAAACTTTTTAGATTTCTCAAAAAATTCAATATGATCTATAGATGCGACCATAGGGTCTCAACTAGCTATTCTTGGAATTTTTTATTTAAATTTAATTTATTTAAAAATAAGTTCAATATTATATTATTAATTTATATATTTATACTTATCCCTCTGAAACTAAAAGGCAAGAGATATTGAAAAGGGATGATTTGTGAAGAAATCTAGCGTTTCGCTTATAGTAAAAAATCAATAAATAATCTTTATTTAATTAAAAGTTTGTTTAACTAAAGCATAAAATTAATTGGACTTCAAAAAATAAGCTTAACTAATTCTAAAATTTAGAACATAGTTAGAAATAATGTAAGCTAGGAGAGAGATATAATTTTCAACTTTGAGAATCAATTAAGATTTTTTAGAAATTTTATTGGCTATGATAGCAGCAGAAGCCCCTGCACCAAATCCATTGTCGATATTTACGACTAATAATCCGGGAGAGCAAGATTGTAGCATTGTAATAAGAGCACCTTTTCCTTTCTCACCCATACCATATCCACTTGATATTGGGACGCCGATGATGGGAACATCAACGAGAGCTGCAACTACTCCAGGCAATGTTCCTTCCATCCCCGCACAAACTATTATCACATGAACACCTCTTTTTACCATATTACTTAATGGAGTAAAAATCCGATGTATTCCTGCAATACCAACATCAAAGCTTGTAATAACGTCACATCCCATTGATTCTGCTATAAGCTTAGCTTCAGAAGCAACAGGAATATCAGAGCTTCCAGCAGTAATAACTCCAACAATCCCCCCTTTTCTAATAAACTTGTATGAAGGTTCTTTAATTACAATGATTTTCCCTAAATCATTAATTTCAATTTTGTACGCTTTATTATTATCAAAAGTTTTAATTAAACGGTTTTTCTGTTCCTCATTAAAACGAGAAATAATAGCAAATTTTTTACTATTTAGAAACCCAGAAACAATATCCATTAATATTCGCGGATCTTTATTTTGAGCATAAATTACTTCTGGAATACCCGTCCTTGTTTTACGGAAAATATCTAGTTTCGCCATATCTCCAATTTCTTCAACCAAATTTGCCTTTAATAGCTTCTCAGCATTTTCTAATGATATTTTTTTATCTAGTAACTTATTGAGAATCTCTCTTATTTCACTCATATAATGCGTCCTTATCTTTCCTAAGATTACGTTATAGTTACTAACTTATCATAGATTTTGTATTTTACTAAATGATTAATAAAAATAATAATTATAAAAAAAGATAATAACTACCCAAAATAATTATAAATTACAACTAAATCAATTAAAATCTAATTTAAAGTGAAGTAATAAATGAAGATCGATTATACATCTTACAAAGATGTTGATTTGAAGGGAAAAAAAGTACTAATACGTGTAGATATCAATTCTAATATTGATGTTGCGAAGATGGAAATTACAAAATCACCTCGAATTGGAGTTTTAGTGCCATTCTTAAAAGATATCTATAAGGAAAGCGCCGTGATCATAATTGCCCACCAGTCTCGACCAGGTAAAGATGATTTCACAGATCTAGATATTCATGCAAGAGAAATTGAAAGACTACTTGGTCGTCCAGTTAAGTTTGTAAAAGACATTTTTGGCGACGATGCCGTCAATGCAATTAAGGAACTAAAACCAGGAGAAGTCTTAGTATTAAATAATATTCGTAAATATGAAGCAGAAATGAAAGGTTACGATGATTTTTCAGAAGCAGAAAATCTTGATATGATAAAAACTCTATTTCCGTTAGTAGATTATGCCATTGTAGATGCGTTTGGAGCGGCTCATAGAGCACATGCATCAATAGTAGGTTGGCCAAAAATGATAGCAGGACCTATAACTGACAAGGAGTTAAATAATTTGAAGAAGATTATGGAAGCCCCAGATAAACCTATGGCTATGCTCATTGGAGGGGCAAAAGCAATTGATAAATTCAAGGCTATGAAATATAATTTCGACAATGAGAAATTAGATTACGCTTTATGTTCCGGATTAACAGCCATTCTGATCTTTGAAGCCTTAGGTAAGAATATGGGGGAAGTCAATCACAAAATAATCGCTAAAGATTTAGAAGCTAACAGAGATATGTTAATCGATACGTACAAAAAGTATGAAGATAAAATTATCCTTCCCGATGATTTAATTATTGAGGAGAATGGCGCCAGAAAAACAATTACAATTGACGAAACTGGATCATATAATACTACAACTGGCGATATTGGCCCTAAAACTGTTGAAAAATTCAAAGAAATAATGAAAAAATGTAAAACAATTATAGCAAATGGCCCACCAGGCATATTTGAAAAGGAAGTCTTCCGAGACGCAACAAATGAGATGGTAGCTGCAATGGTCGAAGCTACTAAAAATGGAGCTCTTACCATAATTGGAGGTGGAGAAATGGGTGCCGCTGCTGAGATGTCAGGAATGGCAGATGGTGTTTCGTTTATTTCTACTGCAGGGGGTGCCATGTTAGAAATTATTTCAGGGAAAGATTTACCAATGATTAGAGCTTTGAGAGAAAAGAAGCTTTAATTTATTTAATATTTTTTTCAATCTTTCATTTAGGTTTCATAAAATATTTATTTTTTAATGATCTAATTTATATAACTCTAAAGTCAATGAAAAAAGGGCCCGTGGTCTAGTGGTATGACGTCCGCTTGACGTGCGGAAGGTCGCGAGTTCAATTCTCGCCGGGCCCACTATAAAATAAATTAGGAAAGAAAGATGCCAATCAGAATTCGTTGGAAATCGAAAGAATACTTTGGAATAGGGTTATTACTTCTAGGTATGTGTGGAATGTTTCAGTTATTCTTTATTTTTGTAGGTCAATATTTCTTAGGGATAGGTAATTATTTTGTGGTAATTCTCTTACCAATTGGGATTTGGGCTGCTTTATTTTTTGCTACCACGATAATTTTTGAAAGTTATGCTCAGGTTGAGAGAAGGGAAAAATTAAGAAGCCAATTTAAAAAATCAGGAAGAAAAAATTCAACAGTAGCGAAATTTTTAAAATTTCCGATAACAAAACCAATGCTAATAATATTCATATTATTTAACGTGTTTTTCTTTAGCAGTTTCTTCATATGTTATTTGTTTTTAAATAGCACACTTTCTTTTTTACTAGCAGAAAACATAAGTGCTATTGTTTGTTTGCTTGTCGCTAATTTAATAGAAAGAAATTATGGTCGAATTACGAGATTTTAATAATCTCTTCCAATTTAAGATATTTTAAATTATTTGTATGTGTACTTATATTTGGATAATGTAATAATTAAAATAAAAATAAGAAATATAAAATAACACGTTTATTTCTTCAAAGATTAAAAGTTAAAATATTCTTTTGTAATAATCATGGCAAAGATTGACGTCAGGTGTCCAGTATGTTCGGAGTGGAAAAACATTGAAATTCCTGATGATGTTACTAAAAATAGTAAAAAAGGACTTCTAACTATTAATATTACAAGTGGAATGATCTGTGAGCATTCATTTATAGTGTATCTCGATAAAAATTTAATAGTTAGAGACTGTTTTGTTGCTGATTTTAAAATTGAAGTTCCAGATGAATTAATTACTCAAGCAGATAAGAATGGAGCAGACACGTTTAAGTTAGATCTAATAAAACTGAATATGCCTAAACTGTTAATAGCTTATCTTCTCAAATCAATCTTTTATAAAAAAAAAGTGCTAATTATTTCTGATCAGGAATTCCTGTACGATCATATTACAAATTTCTTTAATTATGTCATACAGAACTCATTCGAAGTGGATATAACTGCTATTACAAATGAAGAGTATAATAAAAACAAAAAACGATATAAAGAGCACCTTATATTTATGGGTAGAGATATTGTTCGTGATAAAAAAGGGTTAATCAATCCAAAAAAATTGGAAATAGAGAAAAATATGGTTGATAAATTCTTAGCTGAAAATGATGTAAAAGCAGCATTAATCATCCTAAGAAATGAAATTAATAAAGCATTTGAATTTTCAAAAATCATTACGTCCTATGTGAAAGATTCTAAGGGAACTGTTTTAACTTCAAAGAAAATCCTTAACCATCTAACAAAAGAGTGTAATGAAAAAATTACTATGGTGTACCTTAATTTTTTGATGGGAATTGTGAAATATTATTTTGAAGCGAATATTCCTAAAATCGATGGCACCACAAATCTCCTTGGATCTCTCTAAAGAAATTATATGTCTTTTGTGAAAACATCTTATTTCATCGGTCCTTTATGCCAATTTTACATAAATATAAAAGAGAAAAAGTTAAAGTTTTAGCTCGCTAATTTCTGTCCAAATTCAATACATTTTGGGAGATCTTCATCAATGATTGGGCCTTTCATACCTCCTACTTTAATAGATAATCCAGGACTAGCTTTAGTTAAATCAGGCATAACTTCACTGATTTGTTTTTCCATTTTCTTAACTGCTTTTTCATAATCTTTTGACATGTACGTGTCGAACACTGCATAAGATTTTCCTTTCAATGCTGCAGTTGTAAGTCCATTAATAAACTTTTTAACAGGTTTAGTATGCCTTCCTATATGATTTGGAGTCCCGATTATAATTATATCATAAATGTATTCTCGATTTAGGTCGATGTCCTTTACATTTTCGACTGTAACCTCATTACCTTCACCAGTTTTAATTCCATCAGCAATCATCTCACCCACTTTCTTAGTATTGCCATGTTTTGTGTCATATACAATTAGAGCCTTTATTTTAAATCACATCTTTTTATTGTTCTAAATAATAAATCCATCTATATAGAAAAATATTTAGAAATATTTCCGATACTAATAAAAAAAAATAGAAAACTTGAAATTTAATGAAGTTAGAATATATAAATAATAAGCGAAAATGGTATTTACATGAGGTCTTTTATGAGATATGGGGGAGAAGAAATCTTTTCTGATAAACAAATATATTTAAAGAGAACTTCCTTAATATCTCTTGTATTCAAAATCAGACTAATATATATCAAATGCAATTTCATAAAAATTATCCAAAAATGCCATTAGTATACAATCGAGAAGTTACAAACACAAACTTCACTAAAAAGAAATCTTCAAATACAACTTCTTCAAACAGAATTTACTTTAATTGTGAATATTGTGGAAAACAGAAACTCGGAAGAAGATTAAAACGTCATATAAATATATGCCAAGCTACCTCAATACATATTTTTTGTTCTAAAGATTGCAAAAATAAATGGTGTTTTGATACCCAAAGTGGGAAATAATATACGAAGATGAATAATATTGATAATTTTTATAGTTCTATAAATTCTCTTGTTAAAAGACTGTTAATAAGAATATGAAGATTAAATTATGCTCTTTTTAGGTATTTATTTAATTCTTCCCTTTTTTTATCAAATAGAACTCGATTTTTTTCAATTATAATTTTCCAGAGTTCTTCTCGCTCAATATCAGAAGCGAACTTTAATCTCTCATAGAGCTGTTTTATCTCTTCCATCTCAATCAATTTTGTAAAACTTTTGATTCTACTTGAATTTTATGATTTATAAAGTGATTTATTGTCTCACGATATACTTTAGTTTAAAAAAAGAAAGATATGCACCCTCTGGGAATTGACCCCGGGTCGCCCTCAACAATGGAAAGGTTGAGTTTCAATTAAGGGGGGCAACCTTAATAATTTATTAAATTGTCAAAATTCTGATCGTTAAATTACCACTTTCAATACCATCTGATATGTTTATAGTCATATTGGACTCCTTAATTTAAGATAAAAATTTTTAAATGCGCCCTCCGGGATTTTCCCGAGGAATCAAATTGATTCCAAGAATTGAACCCGGGTCGCCAGGTTGGCAACCTGGCATACTAACCACTGTACTAAGAGCGCAATTTTAATAATAATAAGAATATTTTTAAAAATTAAAATTTAATGATTTGAGAAAAAATCCCATATCCTATATAATTTCCGAAATAACTTGCTTAATAATATTATTATTTACAAAATTTTCAAGTTCCTGTATACTATTAGGTAATCCCTCTCGAACACCAATTTCTTGACATTCTAAGTAAGACATCGCAGTTGCCATCTTCGATGTTTTTTCAAGAGAGAAGTTATTCAAGAGAGAAATTAAGATACCGGTTAAGAAAGCATCCCCAGCTCCAGTTGAATCTTCAACATTCCCTGCTGTGTAAACACCACTATTTATAATTGTCTTTCCATCCGATATAATTGAACCATTGGGTCCATCAGTTATAGAAATTAATTTAATTCCGAAATCTAGAAAGATCTTTATCATAAGTGTTTTTTTACTTTCACCTGTAAACTCTTGAGCTTCGTCTAAATTCATCGATACAACATCAGAATTAGAAATTAGGATTTTTGCCCATTTAGGAGCATTTTTTATAATTGACATACTAGGGGCAGCAAAAACCATTCCTCCGTTGTTTTTTGTTAATGTAATTGCTTTTTCTATAGCTTTACAACTATCCTCAGTCGTTAATGATGTCCAAGCGAATGCTTTAATATTATGAAATAGTGCTTCGTCAACATCTGAAGGTTTTAGTAAGTTATTAGCTCCTTTATATGCAAGAATACTTCTATCTTTTCCCCACGGAGTCCTTAATATTACTGATAATGCTGTGGTGTCTTTATCAGTTTGAATCACTTGAGAGAGATCTACACCTCTTTTCTTCAAATCAGTTAAGCAGATTTCAGCAGAAAAATCATTTCCTACTACACCAATATATGCACTATTCAAGCCTATCATTGAACAATTCGCAGCAATATTAGCACCCGAACCCCCTGGTACAAATCTTACATTTTTTATGTTTAATTTGCGGGAGTATTCAATAGCAGTATATTTTTTAATAATATCTTTATCTATTAATTCAAATCGTAATACATCGTCGATTTCAACTATTACATCTAGAGTATTGCTGCCAATTGTTATTAATTCAGGAAAATTCAAAATAACCATCAATTAATTTATAATTATTGAATTATAGAATAAGTTTAAAATAGAAATAAGTCTTTTAATAATTTTGCTAAGAAATGCTTTTTAGAGAATTTAAAAATTAGATTTATCTGTTGTTTTTCTTTGATTGGTATCATGATTCTTCTTTACTTTTGCTAACAAGCTTTCCCATTTTTTTTGTCATGCGATGCGTGAGTTCGAGAAAGGCTTTTTCAACATTATCTCCTGTTTTAGCAGATGTTTCAATATAAAAACAACCTTCTTTTTTTGCATATTCTTCTACTTCGGTCCTATCTATAATCTGACCAATTTCAGGTATTAAATCGGATTTATTTCCTATTATTACGCTAGGGATATCATTAATTACAATACTCCGCATTTCTGAAAGCCATTCTTTCATACTTGAAAATGTTTGATGTCTTGAAAGATCAAACACAATCAATGCTCCAAATGAGCCTTCGTAAAAGTTACGATGGAGAAATTTATATTTTTCTTGACCTCCTATATCCCATATATGGAGTTTAACAAATTTTGCTGGTTCGTATTCTAAAGTTTTAGTTAAAAAGTCAACACCAATAGTCAATTTGTATTTTAAAGTAAATTCCTCATGCACAAACCTGTTTAACAGACTCGTTTTCCCTACTGCACCAGGTCCAATAATTATGACTTTAAATGATGCTTCCATTCTACTTATAATAATTTTATATTTAAATCTATAATTATTTATTATATTTTTAAGTTTAATCAAAGTAAAAGTCTTATTTATAAGTATGGTAATTTTTAATTCTTATCTCTTACAAATAGACTTTGATTAAATATTGATAAGAGAAACTAATCTTGACAAAACTTTACCAATAGGTATAATTAAGCCAATTTTTAAAAAAAAAAGTTACTCATCAGATTTTAGCCGATTTAATTCTTTTTCTAATTCGGCTATTTTTTCATCAGAACCGGCACTTGGGAGAGCAATTCCCATTTCTACTTGAATCTCAGCATCCATTTCACCTAAAACATTGTTAACTTCGGAATCTGTTATTGCGGTATCGAGCTGAATGCTATCTATCCCTTCTGTTGTGATTTCTGCTGTTACAGCAAAATCTTCCATATCAATATCTATATTTTTCATCATTTCTGTTAGCTGTGGAATTGAGAATTGCGCTTTTAATGTTGAGAGAGATGAAGCTATACCAGTCATAATTTGTGCGACATCTTTAACAGCATTTGCTTGTTCCAATTTAAATAACAATCCATCTAAGTTTGTACGAAATCCGTCTATTGAACGAGCTTGTTTTTTTGTTTGTAGATAGTTACGGGCATGAAATTTGGAACCTTCCATATCCCCTTCTTTTCGAAGTCGTACTGCCTTATCTCTAGCTAACTTTGCGCTTATTTCTAATTTTTTTGTTTGCCGCATCAATCTTTTATTAAATACTTTCAATTTAATCGCAGCAGAGCGGGGGCCATCTTTACTCTTACCTCCCGAAAGCCACTTGGAAATATCCTTTAGAAAACCCATAATTATCAAATACTGTTTGGAATTATATAATATATAATATACCGATCTTATATAATTATTTTTCGAGACCAATATTTATTTACTGTGATTTAAAGAGTAAAAACATAGTTAGAGATTGAATTAATAAAAATTATATTATTTTTTAAAGAAAATAAGAATACTTAATATTACTGTCAATAAATTTTATTGATGAAAATATTGATATTAGTAGTAGATAGGTCTCAATATTTATTTTTGAATGGAATTAAATATAAGTTTAGTAATAATAATTATGAAAAACGTTAAGAAAACGATTCAGGGACCTCAATGGTTAGCTTAAATCTCAATAACAATGTGTTTTCTATTACCTTAGTATTTCTTTGTAGAGTTTTTCAATTGGTTTACTTTTGCCACAGTTGATGTAATAAAAATTATTACATATAATGCGATGGATTTCTAAATCCTTTTATGTTCAACTTCAGAAGCAGGTAAAGCGGATAAAAACAGAATGGGCATGTTTTTAAGTTCGAATAGTGTAAAAAACTTAGAATTTATTATTTTTTATAATTATTTATGCAAAAAGAACGAAATAGTAAAAAAAACCAAAATTTAAATACGTTTTTTTTCATTATTTATAAAAAAAGTAATTTTTTTATCTAAAAAAAAGGTGATTATATGGATACAAATATTTCTTATTATAGTATTTTTGTTGTCCTCTATAGTGTAATGGCAATTTCACTATATCTATCTTCGCGAAATGAAAATAAACAGAATCTCTTCATATTGTTTCTATATTACATTATTACCTGCGTTTCTTTAGTTGTTCTAATGACTAATACTCAAATAACTAAGACAATGTATACGATAATTTCATTGATTACAACCGTTGTACTGCTGACTTTTATTGATCGTACTTTTTATCAAGGTCGTAAATCTCCCTTTAAAATAATATTGATTTCAGCTATCATACTTAGAATAACTGAATTAATCATAACACTAGTATATGCGGGGATAGTTACAGTAGATAATGAAATATATGGCTCACTAGAAATGATACGAGTAATATCTATAGGAAGTGGTATTATTTTATCAGCAGTTTGGATGTTTATATCAGCAATGAATTCTTTAAAAAGTTTATCGTCAAGTAAAGCAGTAGAACCATGGGTTATAGGAAGATATAAATTAATTGAATTTTACACTATTTGCGATATAGTGATGGGCATATTAATATTGTTTTCTTCACCAGCAAGTGGTAGTCAAATTACCCTAGCAACATTATTAATTCTTGTGGTAAACATGTTTAAAATTTCAACAGAACTTCTTGCTTGGGTCATGCCAAAACGATTTAAAAAGTATCTTAATCGAGGATATATATCTACTGC
The DNA here is from genome assembly GCA_019057775.1 of Promethearchaeota archaeon. The sequence continues at coordinate 12,811 of JAHLWT010000052.1, read as the reverse complement.
CATAATCGAAGAGCTCTCAGAAGAAGAAATCATGGAGGGAATGCGATGAGCAATGCAATAACTAATTTCTTTGGAGAATTCCTTGCAACATTGACAGAAAAAAAACCTATGTCCTGTAAAGGATTGATTCGCTTAGCAGTGCAAGATAAGTTTCCCGGAAAAACCCCAGAACAAATAAGTTTTAACGATTTAAAGGATGTTTTCAACACAACTTTAAAAGAACGATTAGATAATGTCTCTACTCCTAATACAGAACAAATATCTCATGATATTATTTCATTATTAGTAAGAAACCAGTCGTTAATGACTATGGCATAGTAGTACTTCTTAATAAAATAATTTTTTTTTTTTTTAACTTCCCTTTCTCGTAATGAATAATATTTTGAAATTTATATTCTATATCTTAAATATTTCCAAGAATTCATTATATTAAACTCTTTCAATTTTTTTATTATTTTCATCAATAAAATATCATGTTATTAAAATGATTATAAATTTAATCAGATCAATTTTAATTTAATTTGAAAAATTTGATATATACGGTTAGAATTATTAATAATACGGATAGTTAAATTAAATTAGTTATAAATAGAAAAATTGTTTTTATATTTATTATGTCATCAGTAGATTCAAAACTTTATCAATATGGTGTGAAGACAGCACAAGAAGCAGTTGAGTCAGATAATCAAGGTAAATACAGACAAGCAATAAATCTATATCAAAGAGCATCAGAAATTCTATTGCAATTCTTGAAATATAATAAAAATCCTCAAATGAGAATGATGTGTCAAAGAAATATTGAGGAATATGTGGAGAGAGCAAAGGTGCTAAAATCTCATCTTAGTGGAACACGACCAAGACGAGGAAGCCCATCCATGAGACATAGTACTTCAAAAGATGGAGGAACTTCTGAATCTGAAACCGAAGCTGTATCATCGGAAGAACAAGAGCTTATCGATATGATATCTGGAACAATTGTTACCGAATCTCCAAATGTTAGATGGGACGATATCGCAGGTTTACAAAATGTAAAGCAAGCTTTAAGGGAAGCTATAGTTCTACCGATTGCAAAACCAGAACTATTTACTGGGGCTAGAAGACCTTGGTCGGGAATATTATTATTTGGACCACCTGGATGTGGAAAAACATTATTAGCTAGAGCTGCAGCAACGGAATGTAGTGCTACTTTTTTTAGTGCATCTTCGGCTGATTTATTGAGTAAATGGTTAGGAGAAAGTGAAAAATTGATTAGTTCTTTATTTAAGGTTGCACGTTTAAAAGCACCGAGTTTAATCTTTATGGATGAAATTGATTCAATAGCTACTAAACGAGGGGGAGGTTCTGAAAGTGGAGGTGAAAGACGTGTTAAAACACAACTTTTAAGTGAAATCCAAGGATTAAAATCCACTCATGATAAACTTCTTTTAGTTTTAGGAGCTACAAATCGTCCATGGGATATTGATAATGCAATGCTCAGTAGATTTGAGAAGAGAGTACACGTCCCCCTTCCAGATTTAAAGGGTAGAGCAGGAATTTTCAAAATTCACACTGAAGGTGTAGATACGTCGTTAAAAGATGAAGACTATATAGAATTAGCGGTTAGATCTGAAGGATATTCTGGAAGAGATATTGCTAACGTATGTCGTGAAGTAATAATGCTCCCTATACGTGAATTAGATACGAGCGGCTTATTAGAAAGCGCAGACAAAGATATAAAAATTAGAGCCATTACTTTAGATGATTTTACTAAAACGCTTAAAAAAGTTAAACCAATGACTAGTAAATCGTTATTAAAACAATATAATAATTGGGCAGAAGAATTCGGTGAAGTATAGATATAATTAGTTGATTAAGATGGAAAGACAAAGAGAAAAAACAGAAGAAATACCTAAGGAAACTAAAGTAAAAGCTGAAAAAGAACTTGAAGAATTAAGAAAAGAACTTGCACGACTAAGGAAGTTAAAAGAAGAAAAAGAAGATTTAGAGAGAGAAGCTACTCAAAAAGAAATTATTAAACAGGAAGATACGAAAGAAACAGATCTAAATTATATCGAAGAAGAATTTGACAAACTTCAAGATCTATTGTCGTCCCAGTTAGGAAAAATAGACCAGAAGGTTTATAAGCAACATGCTGAACATATAGAAGCAGAACTTCAAACGCTTGAAGAAGAGATAATTGGAGAAAAAGAATTAATAGAAAAGAAGCTAACAGCATATGAGAATTTAATAGAAGCTTATCCTTGGCTGGAAGAAGAAAGAAAGAAATTTATGTATTCAATGCCGGATAAAAACAGACAGAAAAATGACTATATTTCTTGGAAGACTGAATGGGCTAAAGTATTATTTGATTATGCTAGATTTGCTGTAATTCATATTGTTTATGTTAGGGAATTGAATTCCGAGAAACCTTTTTCTAACTTTACAAATCGGGAACAATACATAATAGAAATTGTAGAAGAATTAATTAATCAAAAGCAAGCTAAATGGCTTTCAAAAAAGAAAAATAAAGTAAGGGTATATTGGAAAACACTGGAAGTCTGGTCAGATGAGATTTATAACTGGGCTTATGAAAATGGAAAAATTGAGCCTATTCTGATTTATGAAATAAGAGAAGCAAAGCAACAAGATTTTAGTAATCTCCCCCTAGAAGATTTGGAAGAAATTTTTAAAATCTTGGCAAAAAATCGCAGAGCCAAGGTTATGAAATTAGAGGATGGACAATTAGCTTTTAAGATTAGATTAGAATAATAAATTAAGCTTGTTTTATAATGAAGGGAAATACCACTGTTTCCCTGTTAGAATGTTTTCTCTATATTTAGCTATATCGCTTTTTTCAAGTGATTCTAAAGCTCTAAAGGCGCGATCTTGCGACCAATTTAAATTAATACATACATCTTCTAATGTAAGAACCCCTTTTTCCTTAGCTAATTTGACAACCTTAGCCTCGTCATCTGTATATTGGATTGGGAAAAATCTGATTAAAAGAGATCCAGATTCTAATTGAGTAATATCCTCAATTACTTTTGTTTTTTTCAAATTTTTCATAGCTTTTTTAACATCTTTTACTTCAACATTCCCTTTTAAGATGCCAGTATTTACTAACTCGAAAACTTCTGATAAGGGGATTATACCTCCAGTCTCTTCTTTACTCATTAAAACTCTCTGGTAAGCGAGCATTCCCAATTTTTGGTAATCAATTTTAGAGAATTTTTTTAAGACATCATGCTCAGTTATTTGTTCAGTTATTATTTTTGATGAAGGAATACCATATTTTTTTTGTAACTCTTTAACCTCTTGCCTCAATTCTGGAGTTAATGCTAAAAGTATTCCATGTTTTTTAGCGAGCTCACGAAGTCGGTCTTTTGTAAATTTTTCCACTGAGGCTTTTGCTTGCATGTCTTTCATTTTTAATTCAGCAGCTTTTTTTTTCATCGCTTCTCGTAAGCTAATTTCATCTTCAATCTTTCGGATACCCATTTCAGATACACCTATTTTTTAATACTTTTATAGATTAATAATATTAAATCTTCTTTATTCTTTTTATTTTACCTAGTAATGAATGATACCAGAATTTTTAGAAAGATCAACAACATTGAAACAAACATAATAACTAAGTCCCTAAATAATATATCTGTTAAATTTTCATCAGAAATTGATAGTTTAAAGGAATTTTTATATGTTTCAATCGAGAAATCAACCACAGAAAAAGAATTTCCAAAAATTTATTTAATTACTTACGAACTAATGAAGTTCATTAAGAAAATTAATTTAAAGGAAACTATTTACGCTGCTGGATTATATTTTGGATTTATCAAAAAGGGAAATTTCTACATGAGCATTGAGGGAGTAGAATATTTATCTAAACAAAAAATATTTTCTGAATTTCAGCGAATAGAAGTAAATGATTTAGGAGAAAAATCAATATTATATGGTAATAATATTTTAAAGAAAATGGTTATTAAAACTCCTGAGATATTAAAAGAAAATGGTTTTCTATTGGTTTTTAATGAGAGTGGTGAAATTATTGCTTTGGCTAGGTCGAATGTTAACAACAAGAGCCTACAAGAGTCTCCTGCAAAAAAAATCATTGCAATGAATTTAAGCGATAAAGGATTTTACTTAAGGAAAAAACAATAAAAAAAAAGAACATTTAATAAATTTATTTATTCTACTTTTCGTTTTTTCAAATAGAAGAAAGTTCCCGCAAGTATGCCCACTGTAATAGCACTTACTACGCCAATTATGGTGCCAATTATGAGGGGAATATTTATTCCGCCACCAGGGGCAACCCTTCCAGGATAATCATCAGCATCTAGAGGATCTGTACCTGAGGCGACTTCGATACCATCGAAATGCCCATCGTCATCAGAATCATCATCAAGCGGATCTGTACCATATTTAATTTCGAAAGCATCGTTCAAATTATCCAAGTCTGTATCAATCATAGTAGGATCAGTGCCATGAGTGAGCTCACCTAAATCATCAAGACCATCATAATCAGTATCTCCAATAGTAATCCCTAACTCGTCAATTATCGTTTGAATATCATCTATGCTACTTGAGAGTGTTCCATTAATTTGCGACAAGTAAGCGCCGTTTTGAGTAGCTAAAGCATATACAGTGTTAAGTAGGGTTGCATTGTTATTCACATTTATTATCACTTCAGCAAGCGCGGTTGCATTTCCATCCATATAGCCTTCTAATTTGGTATACCAATTAATTACTTGTTGAAGCAGAGTTGTATTTCCATTAAGATATGTCATGAGTGTATCGAAATCATTTTTCCATATTTTTGGATAATCATTCGGATCTAATGGATCACTTCCGTAGTCATCTTCATATCCATCAATAAAATTATCTCCATCAGTATCGACTAAACTAGGATTAGTTCCAATGGTGAATTCTTCTATATCTGTTAATCCATCTCCATCAGTATCATGTTCCTCAATCGAAAAGAAGTAGTTATTATAAATGTAATTTCCATCAATGCTACCCTCAACATAATAATTATTGTTCCAGATCCAATTCTCATATATATAATTTTCAGTAGAATCATATAATTCAACAGCTTTCTCGTTATGTGAAATAAAGTTGTAGTAATATTTATTATTTTTTGAGGTTGAAATATTTAGACCGACACCGGCATTATTAGATAAATTATTTCGATACATTTCACAGAAATTGCTATAAACCATGAATATTCCATTAGAATTATTAAACGAATTATTATCGGAGAATTCAGTGTTATTAGAACCATATAAATAGATTCCATTGCTATTATTAAAAACTATATTTTTTGAAATGCTAAAATTTTTACATGATGTTAAATAAATGCCATTTTTAAGGTTGTTAAAAATGTTATTATTAAAAATGCGTCCATTAGTTGAATTTTCTAATCTAATACCTGCATCTGTACCAGAATTACCTGAATTTATTAAAATACAATTTTCAATAGTAAAATACGCTGTCGTTCCAGAAATATCAATACTCGATCCGCTCCAACCCGCATTAATAGACCAATTACCAATTATAAATGGATCACTATAAGTTCCTGTCCCATCTATTACTCCATTTACAAAGGTAAATTCACTATCATCTGTAATAACAATAGGATCATGAGTAACTCTCAGTGGGTAATAATAGTAAATATCAAGATAATCAACATAAATAAATTGTCCCCCTGAAGCGAATGTAGTTGCGGAGAGAGAAAAAGATTCAATATATCCACCATCTTTAACACGGGTAAATATTTGGTCTAAGTTGGCTTCATTAATGATTAAAGAACCTTCAAGTTCTATATAATCGTCAGCAGTCTCAAAAAGTGTAATACCTTGTGTAGTGCCATCATCACAATGGAAATTCAAAACAAGATCTTCAGAATCTACTTCAATGTTATAAGTAAAAGTAATTTCGTATGTTATGTTTATATATCTTATATCGTCGTGCTTTGAACTATCAAAATTTGAATATCCAGAGAAATTCACCCCAAAATAGCCGGGGACAGAAATACCAACACCTGCCCAATTACCATCATCGTTTTTGACAGCCGTTGCAACAACTGGAGTGCCGTAAAAATAGGTATTAATGTTTGGTGAAGTAGGGAATTCTACAAAACTCGTGGGTGTTTCTCTATGAAAATAAGTGCCCGGTAGATCAGCAGATAATTTCAAATGATTCTCATCTTGATTAAATATGCCTACACTTCCAAGATTATTTTCAGTAAAATAGAATGAGTTTAAAACCAAGAAATTCACAGTAAGAAATATTATTATTCCCCAAATTCTTTTTATGTTTAAATTTTTTTTCATATAAATTTCACCTTAGTTTGTTTCAAATTTCTATAGAAACAAATTAAGAATATAGACACATCTTGAACATATAAAATTATTAGGACTAAAATTATGCAAAGAATCTGCTTGATTAATACGATACTTAGGAGATTAGAATTAAAGTATTTTCATTTTAATACTGATGTTTTCAAGAATATCATATGTGCACTGAGATCTATGATTTATTTCTTGTTTTTATAACATTGGATTTCGTATAATTCTCCCTTTTAATTTTATAAAAATAGTTAACATCATTTAATTCATTTTTTGAATATTTAAAATTACTAGGACTAAATTTATGCAGAAAGATCTATGTTAAAAATAAATGAACGAAAACTAAGATTGAATAAGGTAGCATTCCCTCACTTCATATTAGCGAATATAATTATTCCTCATTACTCAGATTCGTATTTAGATATTTAAGATCCTCGCCGGATAATTGATCTATTTCATGTTTTAGATCGTTATAAAGGTTAATAAACTCCGTAGGCATACTGAGTGGTGACTTGATTAGTTCAGTTTTGATAGCTTCATATTCTTCCTCATCAGTAAAAACACTCCTAAGTTTAGTTTCTAATTCTAAAGGTATCTTCAAATATTTTCCAGTTAGTAATAATGGTTGCTTTCTACTCTTGATAATCTTATAAGGAAAGTTAGAGAAGTGCTTTACGATCAGATCATAAGCGCCTTTATACTGACTCATATCTTTAACTGAATCCTTTAACTCTCATTCGAATTTTTCTTCGAAATCTCTTGTGAATTTTATTACTGACTCACGTAATAATTTGGAAGATTTTGTAGCAACTAATCCAACAGTCACAAGTTTAGATTCTCTCACAATTAAAATTCCTTCTTCTAAGTTAATATCTAAGAGCCCCCCAATATCCATTACTTCTTGGCTCATGAGTTGAACAGCATTTAAAAAACCAGTAAAAATAGTTTCAGTAATATTTGATTCAACCCAATCATGATCATACAAGGGAGCTCCTTCTCTGTCTTTTACAAGGATTCGGTGAACGGTGAAAGGTAGTATATATAGCAATTTTGGCTCTTTTAGTATAGCAACCAAGAAGATAATTACACCAATTAAGATTAATAAATTAGAAATTAAAATATAAAACGATTCAAAAAGGTACATGAAATAAAAAAATAATCCTATAATTGTAGTTATTGATATCCCTGTAAAAAATAGAGAGGCTTCTTTTTTTATTAATAATGGAGCATTTAACCACGTTTTAATTCCCCAATAGAACATATACAAGACTGCTATAGCCGTAAATAATATCCCAAAAATATTAAAAAATCCTACCCACTCTATTCTAAGATAGCCAGATTCTGTACTAGGTATTGTAGCATTTGGTTGGAGACCAACAAATAAAAATAGAATACTTAAGCCAAAAACTAAGACGAATCCCTTGGAATAATAAGTTTCCCTTATTGTATAATTAACACCAATGATTATAGATAATGCGGTTGGTATAAGCATTAATCCCGTTAAACGAGCAATAAAGTCGCTGACAAAGAGGAATGACAACCCATCAAAAAACATAAATATAAACATTCCAAAGATTGAAAGCCTAATAAAATTAAGTGAAGTTATTTTTTGAGTTTTAGGCGGTAAATAAGTGATGATCGTACTAATTAAACCTGCAAAAGCAATAACAAAATCAAAAATAACTTCAATATTCCAATTTAATGTCATTTTTTTAATCGAATCTCAATTTTATTTTGTTAGTATATTTTTTAATTATTAATCCTTGAACTTTTCTAATACTCCTAAGATGTTATCTCTTTTAGCTGAATTTACTAAGATTTTTTTATCAGATTCTTTTAGTGGCAAGATTAGTTCTTGTTCCATTAAATTCTTCAAGCGGTAATATACATCTTCTCTTTTTTCATTTATGAGTTTGTAAATATCAGATTTTTTAATAGAATTCTGGTTAATCAATAGGTTAAAAAAATTTTTATTAACCTGATCTCTAATCAAGAAGAAATACTTTCCCACTTCTTCATCCATATCAAATGGGAAAAAAATTGTATAGTTTCCAACCTTAGTTTTCTTAATCGAGTTAAATTTAAGTAACATCTCTAAATGCCAAACTAATTGCCCAGAACTCCCAATATTCCCTTTATCATCGCAAAGAACTCTTTTTCTTAAGATAGAGAAATGCACCCCCGGATAAATCATAATGAAATTATAGAGTTTTTTTCTACATTGGTTTTTGAGTATTGTCCCTTTAGAAAATTTAGAACCCTCAATTAAAATCTTCTTATCTAGTAATAATTGGATAATACTTAGAAGACCATTCCTTGGAAGTTTTAAGCTCTTTTTTGCCTTATTGTATAATGTTTCAATATTCAATACTTTGTTCTTACTCATAATTTCTTCTGCTATCCCTATTACTTTTTTTACACTAGGATGATCTAATCCAAGGGGGATAGCTTTAATTCGAGTCTTCATCGCAAAGTTAGTTATTATTATTCAATAGGATAAAGTCATTCTGCTTTTGATCTTTTAACTCGTTGGTGAGTTCACTAAAAAGCCTTTTAAATTCTGAAAATGTTCCTTTTGGTGCTTTCAGAATTTCTTTTTTAACTAATTTCCTAATATTAGTGTTCTTTATACTATTATTAAGAATTCTATAAAGATTATTTCTTAATAAATATAATGAAACATTTACTCTTACGGGAAAGATTTTTAAAAAGTATTGTAATTTCTTTGAAAAATGAGATGTCCAAGCCTTTTTTTTGCTTTTTTCTATTTCTAAATTCTTATATTTGCTTACCAAATCCTCGATTTTCTTCGATACGCTTCGATTCTTATTCTTATTATTTCTTCTTCTTTTTTCCAAATTTCCACTAACAAAAATTATTATTAAAACTATTTGAATAATGAAAACTAATAAAATTTGGAAGATTTAAACCACTGTTTTCAGAGAATTTCAATTGCCATTGGATAAAATTTTAAATCAGAATATTATTAATCACATTGCTCCTATAAAGGTATAACGACTAAAATTCAACAAAAAAAGAAATGACTTAGATATGAGTCTAAATATTAAAAAAAATTTCAATTTATCATGATTTTCTGCGGAAGGGCATTTAATATATGTTATTACTTCTGCTTATTTTCAATTAAACATATAAAAAATCCTATGGTGTCATGAATATGTGGATATATCCTTTGCGAATGTTTTAGTTGAGGCATTATATCCTTCCCAAATACCTTAACAAATCCGTTCACTCCATATTCCATCTGTATTTTTCGAATAACAAATTTTGGATGTTTTTTTAGTACATCGTCTATCACCAACTCATTTTCTTCAGGAGCAATTGAACAAGTGCTATACAATAATGTACCATTTGGTTTTAAGGTATTTAAACCTGCTGTAAGCAAATTTTTCTGTATCGAAGCCATTTTTTCAATATCTTTTAATTTTTTGCTAGTTTTCCTGCTTTTATCTTGCCTTATTAATCCTTCTCCTGTACATGGTGCATCCAGTAGTATTTTATCTGCTTTTACATTCAATATATGTAGGTTAATTGCATCAAAATTTAAAATAATCGAATTTGTAATACCTAATCTTCTTAAATTCATATCTAAAGAGGGGAGTCTATTCCTATTCCTATCTATTAAAATGAGCGTGCCTTTATTGTTCATTATTTGGGCTAGATGTGTTGCTTTACTCCCAGGCGCAGCACACATATCAATAATTAATTCATTCGGTTTTGGATCAAGGATTAAAGCAGGCAACATCGAGGCTATATTCTGTAAATAGTAATAACCTTGAAGATATTCATGAGAAGATCCTAAATTGAAAGTCTCTTTAATTACTTTAAATCCATAGGGAACCCATTCTAATGGTTCTAACTTAAATCCTTTTTGTTCCAATTTATGTGTTAGTTCTGAGGGAGAGATCTTAAGGGTATTGACTCTTATTGATGGGATTAATGGTTTTTCATTTGCTTCTAATAACTTAATTGTATTATCTAGACCTAAGAATTCGAGATATCTTTCTATTATGTAAGGAAGATATTTGAATTTTTCTGCGAGTTTCCTTGCTTCTGCTTTTAATTGAGTGATAAAAACAACAACCCCAATTCAATCAATTAATACTAATAAAAAATAATTCATTATAATTGTTATCAAATAATATTATTATGATTGAAGTAGAAATTAAAGCAAAAATCTCTGATCCAGAATTAATGAGAAAATGTTTCAAAGAAAAGCAGGGGATCTATAAATTTTCATTAATGCATGAAGATACATATTTTAATATGCCGAATGGATTAAGAGACTTCAAAAAGACTGATGAAGCTTTAAGACTCCGTAAGTCGATTAAATTTATTAAAGATAATAAATGGGAAGAACAAGAGAAAGAAGTTTATTTTACATACAAAGGAAAAAAGATAGATAAATCTACTAAAACTCGTGAAGAAATAGATTTAAAAATTGAAGATTATGGAAAAATGAAGAGGATTTTAACTTTGCTCGGATTCAAAGAGGTGTTGAGTGTCAAAAAAGAAAGAGAATTGTTTAAGTTTGATTATAAAAACTATTCTATTGAAGCTTTAATTGACTACTTGCCAATTTTAAATCAACACTTTATTGAAGTTGAATATTTAACAGATTCTTTAGAAAAAATCGAAGAAATTCAGGAGGTCTTATTCGATTTCTTAAGCTTATTCAATATTAAAAAAGAAGATTCTATACAAAAATCATATTTAGAACTTGTTAATGAAAAATTAAAGGTTTAATCGCTTTTCCAAATAAAGTTTTCCTAAATAAAAAGCTTCTTATATCTGCAGAAGAGATAATAATCGGACTATAATTCATTTTAGCATTTTCGTTCTCTTTTTATAATCGGAGAGAGATTAATCTCTAAATAGAATTGGAGTTACTAAAGATGAAAGTAAATAATAATTTGATACGAAAACCCCTGTCTCACGAAGGTTATTCATATTATCTTATGTTAATAAAATAATAAAATTCTTTATTTTTTTAAATCAGTATATTCATCATCCATTATCCTTGCCATGTATCGTCTTCCTTTTATGATCCACATAATCTTATGGTCTTCTCGTGCTTTTTTGCCCCATTCTGATTTTTTATTGCGATTTTGTTCAATAAATCGATATCCAAAAAGATCGACGTACTTAATACCACTTGAAAATTTTTCGATGGAGTAATCAATTCCATCTATTTCTACCTTCTTCTCACCACCAAATATTGCTTTATATATTTTCAGACCGTTTTCTTTCAAATTTTCCATATTATTGAGCCTCTTTATATAATGATTGAAAATTGAATATTCTAAAATCACAAAGAAAGGTGTAATCTAATCTTTTATTGTATAATCTTTTACAACTTCATGATGACATACTGTAATCGAACTATTAGAGGGAGCAATTAAATTAACATTTCCTAACACTTCCACGTGTGAGGAGAGTAGGACAAGATTATCATTATTACCGATTAATTTAGCACCATCATGGATTAAACAGTTATCTGAGATGATGGCTTTTTCTATTTTCACATCTTTAGAAATATAGGCCTCGTTGTATATAACGGCTTCTTTAATTTCTACATTGTTTCCTATGTATACATTATCCCCTATTATAGCATTTGGTCCAATTTGACAGTTCTTTCTAATCACTACGTTTTCTCCGATAGTGACAGGTGGATGTATAATTATTTTGCCTTCTACATCAAGGTTTTGATTGAGTAAATTTTTCTTTTGTTCCTTTGAGTTGCTAATTATATCTTTCATTAAAAGGATATTCCCTTCAAGTAATTCCTCTGGGTTTCCAATATCTTTCCATACACCAGATATTGGATAATAAAACAAACTTTCTTCTTTAACTAACTTAGGAAAAACCCCTGTCTCAATTGAGATCTTTTTTTCTGGTTCGATGTATTTAAAGATTTCCGGTTCTAAAAGATAAACTCCAGCATTAATCGGCATAGGTACATTTTTTTCTCCAGGGGCGTGATATTCAGATTTCTCAAGAAATTTCAATATCTTCTGGGATTCCTCTTCAACTATTAAAATTCCATATCGAGAAGTATCATCAACAACTTTGCTCGCGATTAGCCCAATTCCTCCATATTTTTTATGAGCACTAACCATTTCATTAAAATCAAAATTTAGAATGACATCACCGTTTAACATGAAAAAATTGTCATCTTTAAGGAATTGTTCAGCTAGTTTAATTGCTCCAGCCGTACCACGTGGATGTCTTTCATCCGTATAGTGTATTTTTACTCCAAGTTTTTTTCCATCCCCAAAATACTTCTTTATAACCTCACTCATTACGCTTACAGCCAGTACTATTTCTTCTACCCCAGCTGATTTTAAAAGCAAGATTTGATGTTCAATTACTGGTTTATTCACTACAGGAATTCAACTTTTGGGAATTATACAAGTTAGTGGGCGTAAACGAGTCCCCCAACCTCCTGATAATATTATTACTTTCGTCAT
>JAHLWT010000051.1 GCA_019057775.1 Promethearchaeota archaeon | reverse complement strand
GTAACAGTAGTAAAATCATATGATGCAACTTTAGAATGAGTATTACCTTCAGTTAACAAGTTTAATAAAGAAGATTTCCCAACTGAGGGAAATCCAATGAATGCCACTTGGGCATCACCTGTTCTTTTAATACCAAAGCCAGCACCACCGCCTTTCTTGGAACTTGCGATACGAATCAAGTCCTCGCGGAGTTTAGCTAATTGTGCTTTAATAAAATTTATGCTTTTTTGGGTAGCTTTGTTTACCTTGGTGGAAGCCAATCGTTCTTCTAGTTCTTTTATTCGATCTTCGACTTTTTCGCTAATTTTGTATCACCAAGCTATCAAAATAAAAAAATAAAGCAAAAGCAAAAAATTTTTCGAAAACATTTGCTCAAAGAGTTATTAGAGGGGCGAAATAAAAAAAATTAATTTCTTAGTTTTTGGTTTAATCTTATATATCATAATTAATCCAATAACCAAACCTTTTTTCATTAATGATTTCATGTGTAAAAGTCTTACTTTAGTTTATCTACTTTCACTTCTTCTTTTGACTCATCTTGTTCCTCTCCTAATGGTTTAATAGGCTTAGACTGGTCAATAGGAGCATTACATGCCCAACATAAATTTTCTAAAGTACTGAGTGCCTTAGCGCATTTTAAACAATAAAGGACACCACATTCAGTACAAATATATACCTCAAATCCAATGGCTTTTCCTTTACATACTAAACAAATCTTGCGTTCTTTATATAGGGTTAAATCTTCCTCATCAATAGTTTCAGGTTTAATGAATTTTTCTGAACGCGAGGGGAGAGTTTCCTTAACCTGAAATACAACAATAGTAGCGCAGATGAACACAAAAAGCAAAATTATGGTTAAATAAGCAGGGTTAGTTTCAATTAGCTGACTTAATACTTCTCCAAGTAAAACACCCACCGCAGAACCTAAACCGAGAAAAGCCATACGTATGAGATATTCATCTCTTAATAGAGACCGATCAGGTAGCTCTACACTGAGTTGAGAGAACCCTATATAAAAAAAAGCAAATCCTATTCCAAGAATTATTATAAAAGCTATAATTAGAATGAAATTAATTTGAATGAGAAAAGAAAGAATAAGAAATGCGAGAGCTTGAATAGCTAATCCAAGTATGGTTGTGAGTCTTCTTCCTATTGTATCCGCTATGGTTCCTGCTGGAATTAAGATAATTGAAATTGTTATAAAAAGAATTAAGACAAATGTATTCAAATACTGTTCTAGACCTAACGATCTAAAAATTAAAATTGCAGCATAGTACGAATTTATTATAAAGAAGCCATGGAAGAACCCCACAGCTAACTTGGGTAAATTTTTTTTGTTTTTAAAGTGTTTAATAATATTAAGATGCTCCTGAGTTATAATTTGAACGTTTTTCTGACCGAAAAGAGAAAAAACTGATGCAATGATTGAAATAATCAGAATGAAGATAATTGTTAAGAAAAAATTCACGGTGAGATTGATTAGTGCATATATAATTACGAAAATTGAAGAATACATCAATTCTCGACCTAAGAATCTTCCTCCAAATTTAGGATCGCCACGTTCAGGAACAATACTCATTTCTGCTATAAAACCTATAGTAATACCACCAATACAAAATCCTGCTCCGAATAAACCAAATGGAGTATATATAGGGTTAAGAAAGATCATTAAACTTATTAAAAAACTTATAAATAGGATAAAATACACGGAGCTAACATTTATAATATTAGTTTTATGGGCAAATTGAATTGTAATCAATGCTCCACATGAAACACCAATCATATGAAAGATTATAAATAAGAAGGGTAAATCTACCTTCTCTAATATTGAAAATTCTAATGTAAAGTGGAAGATATTAGTTAATCCTAAAAAAACTATTCCACCTAACTGAGAAGCCCTTTGTTTCGCGGATAAGTGGGGAAGTGGTTGCAGTTTTTTTATATTAATCACCAAATCATTTTAATTTAACATTAGTATTAATTTTTTAGCCATATTTAAATATAGATAATTCCTAAACTCAAGAAAGAGAACTGAAGAAAAAAGGACTCAAATTTTCTCAGATTTTCTATTAAATATTATTCACTTCCTAAGATTTTTTAATAACTTTAGATTAATATGAAATATCATGGTGAACAGTCCATTCCTCCGAAAAAACGACTTGAAGAAAAGTAAACCAATATTGATTTTTATTCTTAGTATACTCCTTTTTTCCTCAGCGATAAGCACCTCTTTAGCTAGGCAATCTACGAGTGTTGAAGTAAAAGAGGGTGAAAGTTATAAATGGGTAATTAAATTAAATATTAGTAATTATATTGAGCTTATGAGTAATACAGGGGATGGAACTGTACCAACTGAATTAGTAGCACTGAATTTGCAAGGTAATGATAATGAATTAATGGCAGTAGATTTAATATTAGAGATACATGATACACCTGATGAATTTTCTGTTGACTCATACTTTAATGTTATGATCTCGCTTTTTGAAGGAACATTAGGGGTAACTCCAGATTACAATATCTCCCAGATCCCTATTTTTTTCCCATTGAATTTTTCAATTAAACCTTCTCCAATTAGAACCAATTTTTCAATTTTGAAAGCTGATACACCTAACTACTTTTCTGTTCCTATTGGGTTCTTCCTGATCATCCCAACTGATTTAGATTGGGCTATAGCAGCAACGCAATTACAATCATATTTTGGGAGAAATTTTTTCTCTTCAAATTACACGGTATCACCACAAGACAATGGCTTAAAGATGACACAACCCGCAGATACAACAATACTTGCTAGTGAACTTAATTTAAATTATAATTCAAAGGGAGTTCTTGAAACTGCTGATGGGAGCTATAATGGTTCACCTCTTTTCTCGTTAGAACTTACAAGAGAAAGTTCAATAGCTTTTGAAATTCACTTTCTTTTTAGCATAGCTGCCATTGCTGTAGCTATTTTAATACTAAGAAAAAGGAAAAAATACACGTTAATTTCATAAATTTTTTTATTTTTTCTTGAATTTCTAATTTCCCTTGAAATTTCCAGGTCTTTTTTGAAAGAATGATTTAATTCCTTCTGTAAAATCCTCTGTTTTTGATGTGAGAAAGAATTGATCACGGTCCATGTGCATAATTGCCTGATCTAAAGCTGAACTTATGTGATTAATGCTCCTTTTTATCATCTGAGCCGCAATTGGAGGTTGGGCAGCATATTCTTTAGCGATTTCAACAGCTCTATCTAACAATTGTTCTTTTGGAAGGATTTCTGAGATGAACCCCCATTTTAAAAGGGTTTCAGCGTGATTGTTCTTTCCCAAAATAACCATTTCCTTGGCATACGTTGGCCCGATTAAATGAACAACAATCGGTAAAGTTGTCCAGCTCAAATTCATCCCTAGTTTACTTTCAGGATACCCACATAAGCAGTTTTCAGCGGCAATTCGGAAATCACAGGCAGCGGCAATGCACGCGCCACCACCAAATGCAAAACCATTAATCGCAGCTATAGTAATCTGTTCCATGTCATAAACTTTTTTAATCATTCTAGGTCCAGCTTGTAAGTCCCTTAAACTCCCAAGAACCGTCAATGGCTCCCTTTTTTCACTAAGATCTGCACCAGCACAAAAATTCTTACCTTCACCTGTAAAAATGACAACTCGTGTTTCAGTATCATCATGAAATTCTTCTGTCACCATTTCTATTTCCTTCATCAGAGCCCTGTTGAGAGAGTTTAGATTTTCTGGTCGATTGAACTTGACGATAGCTATATGTAAATCCTCTTTCCTTTCTACAATTAAGTTTTTAAATTCCAATTTTTATGTTCCACCTTAACTTGATTTATACTTTGTATAACAAAATATGAGTATTTGTTATTAGTTTTTATTTTGCATTTTGCGTTTTAAGGTTAAATAATTTTTGCTTGCCATATCAATCAAGAAAAGAAATTCTCACTATAGTTTAAAACATCCTAAAATTCCAAATATGAATTGGGATATACTGAATACTGAAAACTCTTATAACACATATACACACAAGAAAACTAAATTTTCTTCATGTCATTTAATGAATTTCTGTGGTTCAAGTTTTCTAATTCTTTTCCAATTTTTCTCATTCCTTCGATTAAAGATTTGAAATCTTGTTTAAATTCTTCGCTATTAATATATTCACTCATTTTTAGAAAAATGGTAGTTGTTATTAATACTTGCTTGAAGTTTTATTTATCATAAAATAGACATCTAATTTTAAAAAATTTTTATGTGAATGTTATCTATTTGGATGTTGTTATTTTAATACTTAGAAAAAGGAAAAA
The DNA here is from genome assembly GCA_019057775.1 of Promethearchaeota archaeon. The sequence goes on along the minus strand of JAHLWT010000051.1, from coordinate 10,233 downwards.
ATACACATTAATTTCAAAAATCCTTTATCAAGATGTTATATACTATATAGGAAAAGTAAATTAAAATAGAAAAAATAAGAATTACATTACAATGTAGTTTAGCAAGAATTTATAAAAGAATAAACTTAATTTGATATTTGGAGTTAGAAATTAAATTAATAAAAACACTATAATCATGATTTCTGAAAATTTTATGGGTTGGGAAAATCCAGGATCAGCTTTTATAACAGGTTCCTCATCTGGAATTGGAGCGGAGTTTGCCCGGCAATTAGCACAACAAGGTTTTGACTTAATTTTAGTAGCTAGAAGAAAAGAAAAATTAGATGCTCTTAGGAAAACATTACAGGAAAAATATTCTATTAATGTAGAAGTGCTTGTTGCTGATTTATCCAAAATTTCTGATAACGAACAAGTTATCTCAAGAATCAACGAAATAGAAAATCTTGATATACTTATAAACAATGCTGGATTTGGAATTTTGGATAATTTCCTACAGATAGAGAGAATGAAACATGTCGATATGATAAATGTCCATTTCACAAGTCCAGTTATGCTTTGTCACGCTACGATTCCCAGAATGACAAAAAGAAAACGAGGAGTTATTATCAACACATCATCAATGTCAGCAATAAATAAGGATTCTTCGCTAATAATGTATACGACAACTAAATCAGCGATAACTATTTTTTCGGAGATACTCAAAGAAAAGGTCAAGGGAATGGGGATTTTTGTCCAAGCATTGTGTCCTGGTTTTACATACTCTGAATTTCATGACACTGAAAGTATGAGTGGATTTCAAAGAAGTTGGATTCAACCAGAACGATGGATGAAAGCAGAAGAAGTCGTATCACTTTCACTTGACGCTGTAAAATCTAAATCTGTAATCTTCATACCTGGAGAGATAAATAAACAACTTGGTATAAAAACCCGTAAAAATAAGCTTAAAAAATATCTTAATTGCGAATTGTTCTAAACTCTTTTTATAATTGAATATTTTAATAATAATTATATCGAAAGTTTGGTCTAACCTATAATCATAATTGCTACTTTTAGAAAGAAATATTTATTAGAAAATAGTTTTTATATGATTTTATGCAAATATTACCATTTATATTATTCTAATACTTAGAAAAAGGAAATAATATATGTAAATTTCATAAATTGTGTAACTGGATGTTATATACTATTGGGAAAAAAAAATCAAAATAAATAGAAAAAAAAGAATTACATTACGATTACTTGAGCTTCTCCGTCCGTAACTATTTGATCTTTTTGATTAATGACCTTGGTTTCAACATCAAGAAATTGTAGTACTCCACTTTTTCCTTCTTTAGTGTATTTTTTCGTAATTGTTGCCACCGCTGTTAGTGTATCGCCAATAAAGACTGGTTTTTTGAATACTACCTTTTGGGAAGCATATAGAGCTCCTGGACCGAATAGATGAAAACCAAGTACGGCTGAAATTAACGCAGAGCTAAATGCGCCATGAACGACTCGTTTTCCAAACATTTGAGTTTTTGCAAATTGTTCATTAATATGTAAAGGGTTAAAATCTCCTGATATTCCCGCAAATAAAGTAACATCTGCCTCGGTAATGGTTTTTGCGAAGGAAGCAGAATCCCCTTCTTTAAAATCATCAAATTTAACAGGTTCTAATTTCGACATAATTTGAATTAATGAAAAGATAGATAAAAATATTGACTAAAAATAGGTTTTATGTCATTCTTAATATATAAAGTTAAGTTTAGTTAACGTATTATTGGGAGTTATTTCTTTTCCCTTTTATTATAGCCATGCCCATCTCAAATACTCTATTAAAGGGTTCTACTCCATCTTTTCTCGGTTCCAGAACTATCGCATCTTCTGAACATACACTAGCACATAATCCGCATCCAAGACATACATCTCTGTCAACTACTGCGTAATCGTTTAATGTGATTGCTTTAACAGGGCATCGATCAACACATAATCCACATCCAATACAAGCCTCTTGGTCTACAATAGATTCAAATATTGCATTCATGTATTTCTGTTTATCGTGACCAAATTTGGTCATGCCTTTCATGGAAGCGCAACAACATGGACAACAGTTGCAGATATTAGATAAATGGTTCGCGTTAGCACTTGCATGGACTAAACCGGACTGATCCGCTTCTTCAACGATCTTAATGGCTTCTTCCGCTGTAATCTCTCTTCCCATTCCGTTTTCAATGTAATATTCTGCGGCAATTCCAAAACTGAGGCAAGTTTCAATAGGATGATTACATCCCACTCCATTTATTCTAGATTCCTTCCTACATATGCATTCTGCAACAGAAATCACTCTTGAATTTCTAATGCTCTCTTTAAGCATTTGATACGGTAATAGTATCGTATCAGTTTCTATCGTTTCTTCGATCGGAACGATTTTAAATCCGGGTACATTGCTCGCCCCCATTTCATCAAGATATGCAGTATCATAATATTCCTTAAAGAGTTTTGCGAGATCTTTATCTATTTTGTTTATGGAATATTCGTATAAACCAATCATGAAAGGCGCTGAGTTGTAAAGAGTTTTCCCTTCTCGGCGAATTCTAAAAATTAACCCCTTTTTTGACATGGATTCCAACTTTTTCGTTAAATCTTCTTCATTTAGTTCATTTCTCTTAGCTATACGAGTTGCCGTTTCAGGTGTGTGTGTCAATAATATAGCGGTTCTTGCTTCTTCCTCAGTAAAAAGTCGTTTTAAAATTTTAACTTCAACACCAGAAGGAGTTTCTGGATATCCTAATGGAAATTGATCTAAAAAATTTCTCAACTTTAAATATACTTCATCAGACATTGATTTAATCTCCCTTTACATGATTTATAGTAATAAAAGACTAGTTGCAATTAATTAAACTTACTAATTTGGTTAGAATCTTTTACTATTTTAAATTAAATTCGATTAGTTAATAATTTTTCGTTATCATAAAGTCCATTGGAAAAGATTTTAAACTCATATTATGGCTTGTCTTGTCTTATTCTGTTGTATGTAAAGTTTGCTTGTCATTACAATCAATGCTTCTGAAGCTAATACTATCATAAAGATCGGACTACGAAAGATTTATTAAGTATTGACAAGAATAGTAACATAATAAAAGATTTTTAACATAAAAAAGAATTTTAAATAAAAAGGTGAAAAAAAAATTGGCTTGTCCCATAACCATTAATCCTGTTATGATTGCGATAGGAATTACAATATTCGCAGTTGCATTCGTCGTTAGCATTTATATGATCCAATATATCTATAAAGACGCAGTACGGAGGAATTTAAATGCAGAATTTTGGATGATATTTGCATTGATTTTTCCCGTTATTAGTTGGATCCTATATTTTCTTGTAAGAAAAGAGAAACGCGTATAGGTCTCATCAAGTAAGAGTGTTTGAATTAAGAAATTTTATTTTTTTTTATTTTTAAATCTTTTAATTGACTATTTAATTGACTACTTAGTGGTAAATAATGGTAAATGAAGAGAAAATTTCTGAATCTGAAGAATTGGAGTTTGATTTCTTCATTACCTATATGTTTTATTTATATTTCTTTTATTATTATTTATTTTAGGAAGCAATCTAAAAAATATGAGGAAAGAGAATGATAAAAGACGATATTTTGTTTAAAGGAGAAATCCATAGAGATTTTAAAAAAAAAGTTCTACTTAAAATAAATGTAATTTTAGCATTAATATTAGTCCCACCTGCTATTTATAGTTCATTGACAGCATTAGATATTATAAACACCCCTAGTGGGGAAAGATATTTTGAAAATTTTGTTGGACCGCCAGGGATGTTGCTTACTTTGATCTTATCTACACTAGCTATTGTGTGGATAGTTATAATAATCATTTCCAGCATTGGTTTATCGAAATTTATAAAGAATTTTTCCTATAACGTATCAGAGGATCATATTGTAATTCAAAGAGGGTTATTTACCACTAAAAAGGTAACAATACCATATATCAGAATTCAAAACATAAATGTAATAAATGGATTCTTTGACAAGAGGTATAAACTGTATACAGTAAAGCTTGAGACGGCTGGGAAGAGTGGTACACTATTTACGAGTTCTGGGATTAACTTTCATTCGGAAGGATATATTCCTGGCATCAAAGATCCAGATATTATTGAAGAAAAAATAAATGAAATGATGAAAAAGCACTCACAAGTGCAAGTACCTCAAGTTTTAGAAGAAAAATTATTTAAGCCTGAAGAATTAGCATTTGATAACTTCATTAGTTATATTCTTTCTAAACTTCGTGAAGGAGAAAAATTAAAGACAAGAATAAAGGAATTACGAGAAAGCAAAAATCTTACTCTAAGTAAATTAGCTGAAATGGTTGGCGTTCCAATACAAACTATTGAATATTTAGAGGAAGGAAGATACAATCCAAGTTTAAGTTTAGCACTCAAAATTTCTAAAGTTTTAGATTGTAAGATTGAAGAACTATTCCAACTGACTTAAAGTCGCAAAAAATTTTAATTTGGGAGTGGTGAAATTCCTGAAGTTTAAAAGACAAGTAGTTTCTAGAATTAAACAATTACGGGAAAAATTAAAGTTAACTCAACAAGATCTCGCTCAGAAAGTAGGAATTTCTCGCCAAACAATTTATTATTTGGAAAGAGGCACGTATAATCCATCAATAACTCTATCGCTAAAGATTGCCGAAGTTTTTAATAAGCCTACTGACGAAATTTTTTATCTTGAGCCTGTAATTAAGAGTCATGTTGATAATACATCAACAGGAAAAATAAGAAAAGCATTAAATAAACTGAATATGGAATTCAAAGAACTGATGAACTTAACTGAAATGAGTGATAATGAATTAACCAATACATATACGGAAGAACAATGTAGACAGATATCAAAAGTCTTAGGAACTAAATTTGAAGATCTCTTCCTAATAGAGTAATTACTAATATATTTAAATATTTTTTATCAAGAATGGAATTCTTAAACTTACACGTGTCTGCTTAGTCCTTCTTATATATAAAGTATAGCTATAGTAAGTTCTTATCTAAAAAATAAAATAGCAAGATTATAAAAATAATTAAAAATAATAATTTTATAATTTCATCTCTGATGAAATGGAGAAATCTCATAATGATATTGCTTACAGTTGAAGGCTGGCTTAACGGCATTTCAGCATCAATGATAGTTTTATCTGGTTTTGCGATTGGAATGTTTTGTATTTACACATCAATAAAAACAAATGCTAAACTCCTTTTTTATGTGGGTTTTGTAATTTTTGGTATATGTTTTCCATGGTTAGGGGAATTCATAGATTTTTTATCAATTCTGGTTACAGGTAATAACCTAGACAACTCATACGGTTTGCATGGTCTTATTAACTTTGTATGGATCCCCATTGCCTCTCTAAGTATCATATACGTTGTTGTTGAACTTATTCAACTTAAAAAAAAATGGTATATTCTTTCTGTTTTTATAGTTGTATTTATCATTTATGAAATCATTCTATTCTTAAATCCCTTAGGGCCTTTTAACTACATTTATCCTGATACCCCTGGTGAAGATTTAATCGATAATCCTATTGCTTTAGATTCTCCTCTCTCGATTCTAACAGTCTTTTTTTTCCTTTCTAACTTGTGTGGTGTATTAGTAGCATTATTTAAAGGCATCCAATCAGAAGGTATCATAAAAAAGAAATTTAAGTTATTAGCTATAGGTGGTTTTATTATCCTAGGATTCAGTATAATCGATGGTTTTTTTAGTAACTTAGAATATTTTCTCTTTATCACTAGAATTGGAGTAGTATTTGGTTGTTTGATTATGTATTGGGCATTAAGAGAGGAAAAAGAAGAAAAAGTAAAAATAACAAAAGAGATCAAGGTCAAAGGAGATCTTTTCCGAATATCTAAATATAGAAGAGAGAATATAACTGAAGAAGAAATTTCAATTTCTAAAGAAAAAAAAATTTGTTTGGTCTGTAAAGGAAAAGTGGGAGGTTTTAGTTTTATTTGTAATGAATGTGGTGCCTTCTACTGTGATAAATGCGCAAAAGCAATGATAGATTTAGAAAATATGTGTTGGGTTTGCAATACGTTAATTGATCCGTCCAAACCTTCCAAACCATATGAAAAAGAAGTAAGCGATATTGACAGTAAAATCTTAGAAAAGGGAGAAAAAGAGTTCAAAAAATAAGTTAACACAATACTTAAACCATAGCTATATTTATAACATAAAACTTATTTTTAATAATTTTCTTAATTTCTTTATTACTCTTAATAGGGGATATTAAATGAACTCGAAAGAAAGAGTTAAAGCAGCCCTTCATTTTAACAAACCAGATAAAGTTCCAACATTTAATTTAATAGCTGGAGATGTTTTTCCAGTTCCAGTCATCTCTTCTAAAGAGTGGAAACCTGGATGGAACGTTGGCGAAGAAAATTTGTTTCCCCACGTGAGAGGATGGTACAATTGGGATCGTCCAGATTGGGCGAAAAATAATCCTGAATATGAAGATAATAATTGGAGAAAAATCCCACATGAGGAAATTGATGAGTGGGGATGTATCTGGAATATGAAAGGAAACGATCAAAATATGGGTCATCCCGGTAGAGCTTCACTTCTTGATTGGGATGATTTTGAGGATTATATTTTGAAATATAAACCAGATGCAAGCCATAAGAGTAGATACAAACCAGCACTCCAACTATTAAATAATCTCCAAGATGAAAAATATGTTATACTACTTTTTAATTGTTTTGGACCCTCTCAAATAGTAGCCGCCATGAGGGGTTTCAATAGATATCTCATCGACCACAGAAAGCACCCAAAAGAATTAAAACGTGCTTTACAAGTTGCTGCCGATTATCATGTTGACGTAATGAAATATTCAATAAAAAATAATATAAAACCTGATGGAATCTGGATTGTTGATGATTTAGGTGAACAAAAAGGTCCGTTTTTTGGACCTAAGACTTTTGAGAAGTTTTATGAGGATTCTTATCGAACAATCATTGATGGAGCTCATGATTTAAGTATTGATGCTCATCTTCATTGTTGTGGAAAGATTGATCCATTATTAGGCCCATTAACTAAATGGGGATTGGACGCGATTGAACTCGACAGTCCAAGAATGAGTGGATATCCTGATTTACAACCATACCGCGGAAAAATCATGATTTGGGGTTGTGTAAACATTCAATCCATCTACACCCAAGGAATACCTGAAGAGGTTGAACGTGAAGTATGGCACATGATGCGGAACTTGGGAACTAAAGATGGTGGATTTGGAGCGTACTTTTATCCTCAACCAAGAGATATTAGGGTATCAAGGGAAAATTATAGGGCTTTCAAACGTGGTTTAAAACGTTTTGGAACTTATTCTGAAATTCCTAATTATTGGTGGGATTATCCACTCTCAGAACACTGGGAAGGTAACCAAGTTCCTCCTTTACCTCCAACTCAAGTTTAAGTAATTTGCAAATAAAATTCTTTTGAAATTAAGCTATTCACTTTTTGTATTGAAAGCTGAATAAGCTAAGCTAACCCATCCTAGAACAAATGCTATTCCCCCAATTGGTGAAAATATTTCAAACCCTTGTACTCCTGTTAATACTATTAAATACAAACTACCGCTAAATAATAGAATTCCTGCTAAAAAAAGCCAACCAGCTATGTTCAAGAATTTTCCTGGATTTTGAGACACCAGTATACCAGTGAAAATTAATGCAAACGAATGATACATCTGGTATCTTACAGCTTTATTAAATGTTATGAACCGGGTTTCGCTTATTATATTTCGAAGAAAATGAGCGCCAGCAGCACCAGCCGATACTCCTATTGCTGCGAAAATAGCTCCTAAAATTAACCAATAATTTTTTTCAGTCATATTTCTTTACAAGATTTTCAATTATTTTGCTTTAAATTATTTAGTTTTTGAATTTTAAAATTAATTAATGTTATTCCTATATTTTAAAATCAATTCTATAAGTGTAAATACTTTTAAAATACAAATTAGAAAACTGGGAAAATGAAAAAAAATCCCAAATAATAATATATTGTGGATGAATATTATATATGTGGGAATAATATATTACAAAGGAGATGATTTTTCTGAAAATAAATACTGAAATAAGAAAGGTTGATTCTCAAGGAAGAATCGTATTACCACTAAAATGGAGAAAGAAGGAACTAAAAAATGAAGATGAGGTTATAATCATTGAAGATGAGGGGATTCTTAAGATAATACCAAAAAAAAAGGTTGATTTAACAAAATTTTTTGATTCTTTAGAATTCGATGATGATCTTATAGATAAACTTGAGCATTGGTCCGACTTTGAAAACTATCTTTTAAATAAAAAATATAGGTAATTCTAATGATATATCTCGATGCAAATATTTTCATCTATGCTTATTTTAAACCAAAAAAAGGGAAGTCTTTATCAAATAAACTAAAATGGTGCAAAGAGGAAGCAAAAAAGATAGTTCAAAAAATAAATGAAGAAGAGAATAATTATTGTATCTCCTTAATTCAATTATCTGAAGTAGTTAATCTCCTAAAAAATATTATGTCTTGGGAAGATTTACAAGAATTTATTATGGGATTAATTTCTAATAAATCAGTAGAAATAATTGAGGTAAAAAAAATGCTGTATATCAATGCGGTTAATAAAATGAGTGACTACAAAATGGATTCTAATGATATTTCCGCATATTTATTAATGAAGGAGAAGAATATTAAGGAAATCTATACATTTGATCAACAATATAATGATTTACCTGATATTACTTGTTTCCCTCAAATGCCTAAAGAATTAAGTTAAGTTATACTCGACTAAAAATATCAGAGTTAAAACAGAATTTACAAAATCCTCCTTTAAATTTACATCTTCAAAACATTTCAAAAATGTAAACCTTAAAATATCACATATAATCAAATTATATTAATTAAATTCAAAAATTTAAATGAATATCCCATGTCTTCAGAATTTGAAAAGAATTTGGACAAATATGCCGATGTAATCATTAAAGTAGGGCTTAATTTACAACCTGGGCAGCGTTTGTTAATCGGGGCACCTTTACTCTCAGAGACTTATGCTCCTATTGAATTAGCCCCATTAGTGAGATTAATTGTAGCTAAAGCTTATAAATTAGGTGCTAGATTTGTGGATGTTATGTGGATTGATAATCATTTACAGCTATTAAGATATAAATATGCCCCTAATGATTCATTTGAAGAGTTTCCTTCATGGAGAACCGATTTAGCACAAAATATGGGTAAATCTGGAGATGCGATACTCATTATATACGCAGAGAATCCTGATTTGCTGATTAATGAAGATCCTGAATTAATACATACATCGCAACAGATATTTCTTAAGCATGTGGCACCTATCTGGGATTTAGTTGTACAAAATACAATGAACTGGGCAGTCATCACTGTTCCTGCTGATGGTTGGGCTGAAAAAGTCTTCCCTGATTTCCCCCCAGATAAACGAACAGCCAAATTATGGGAAGCTATTTTTGAGATTTGCCGTATCAAATATGACGATCCAATTTTAGCTTGGCAAGATCACATAAATCAACTCGCCACTAGAAGCAAATATTTAAATCAAAAGCAGTATATAGCCCTGAAATTAGAAGCTCCTGGAACAGATCTTAAGATAGGTTTACCTAAGAATCATATTTGGCTAAGTGGTAGCATGACTAGCCAGAATAATATTGATTTCACTGGCAATATCCCCACTGAGGAAATATATACTCTCCCGCATAAAGATATGACAGAAGGAACTATAAAAATGACGAAACCCCTCAATCATAAGGGTTATTTAATTGAAGATATTAAAATGACATTCTCAAAAGGAAAAGTTATAGAATTAAATGCAAGTAAAGGCAAGGACTTTTTAGGTAAAATTATTGAAACTGATGAAGGTGCAAGCCAATTAGGAGAAATAGCTCTTGTTCCGCATAGTTCACCCATCTCACAATCGGGGTTGCTATTTTACAATAGTTTGATTGATGAAAATGCATCTAATCATATCGCCTTAGGTTTTGCTTTCAGACCTAGTTTAAAAAAGAGTAAAGAGATGTCTGATGAAGAATTTATGGCTGCTGGGGGAAATATTAGTCTTTCCCATATCGACTTTATGATTGGTTCGGGAGAAATGAATATTGATGGAATCACAGAAGATGGAACAGCTGAACCAATTATGCGGAAGGTAGAATGGGCTTTTGAGGTGTACCCATTGTAT
>JAHLWT010000050.1 GCA_019057775.1 Promethearchaeota archaeon | reverse complement strand
TATGTCTTACTTATTCACTTCCGAATCGGTATCAGAAGGCCATCCCGATAAAATAGCCGATCAGATCTCCGATGCTCTGCTTGATGAATTCTTACGCCAGGACCCTGAGTCAAAAGTTGCTTGCGAAACCCTTGTCACCACAGGTCTTGTGGTTTGCAGCGGCGAGGTCAGAACAACCGGATATGTCGATATACAAAAAATTGCAAGAAGGGTTATTAAAGACATAGGCTATACAAAAGCCGAATATAAATTCGATGCGGATTCCTGCGGGATCATCTCCACCCTCCACGAACAATCGCCCGATATCACCCGGGGCGTTGAAAGGGAAAAGGAAGAGGAGATGGGCGCCGGCGACCAGGGAATGATGTTCGGGTATGCCAACCGCGATATGGATAACGGCATGCCCCTGCCCATGGAATTATCCCATATCCTGCTCCAGCAACTGGCTGACATACGCAAGGAGGGAAAACAAATGACCTGGCTCCGCCCCGATTCCAAATCACAGGTCACCATCGAATACGAAGAAAGCGGAAAACCCGTCCGTATCGATACCATACTGGTCTCCACCCAGCATGATGAATTCGTTAAACCAAAAGATAAAAGCCGGGAAGCTATAGAAGAAGCCGATAAAACCATGTGTCAGAAAATCGAAAAGGATATTCGTGATATCTTAATTCCCAGGGTTAAAAAGATGGTTCCTGACCGGATCAAGGTTCTGTTCGAAAATGGCTTTCAGTTAATCGTCAATCCCACCGGCAAATTCGTGATCGGCGGTCCTCACGGTGATACCGGACTAACGGGCAGGAAGATCGTTGTGGATACTTATGGTGGAATGGCGCCTCATGGGGGAGGTTGTTTTTCGGGGAAAGACGCATCCAAGGTCGACCGTTCCGGCGCTTATGCCGCCAGGCATATTGCCAATAACCTGGTTGCCGCGGGTGTGGCTGATGAGGTGCTGGTACAGGTTGCTTATGCGATAGGCATTGCAAAACCGATTAGTATTCATATAAATACTTTCGGAACATGTAAAATAAAAGATCTCAGCGGCGCTGATTTACGCGATGGGGAGATCGCCAAAAAAGTAAAAGAAATATTCGACCTCCGTCCTTATGCCATTATAAAGCGTTTCGGATTAAAAAACCCCATATTCGAACGCACTGCTACCTATGGTCATTTTGGCCGTTCCCCTTATTCTGAAGAAGTCGAAGTTTACTACCAGGGAGAAGGAGCAACGGAAAAAACAATCGACGGTGAGAAAAAATACTTCAAAGAAGTGGAATTTTTCGCCTGGGAGAAACTGGATTATGTGGAGAAGATAAAAGAGGTATTTGGTATTCAGTAAACTGCATACTGCTTACTGCCTATAGGAAATAATTATCCCTCAATTAAACCCCGACAGGGTTCACAACCCTGTCGGGGTTAATCTAAATCTTAATCATCCGTATTAATCTGCGAGAAAAAATATCACGCTGATCCCGCAGATTTTCGCTGATCTTTTTTGAATCTTCATAATTCTGCGACAATTTGCGTTATCCGCGTTCTATTTCAGTTAATTACTATAACATGCTGTAAACCAATCCCCGGCAAACCTTTTCCACAACAAATCAACATCCAGATTCCCTCTTTGTTGGTAAATTGTTTATAACAAAGCTAAAAAAAATGAGGCGATTTTGCCGTTTTACGGAATTAAGGAGTGTGAACTGGTTTGCAATTTTGTTTACTATATGATTCTTTTTCAACTAACGATCATCAAACATGAGTAGGTTGGATATTCCGAACCATAGTGATCAGGTGGCTATTATGTTTCTTAATATCGATTTTCCTCAAATTAACACTTTTTCGCAGCTTACTTAATATTTGATGTTACCTAAGTGTTAGTGGCTGTTTACGATCTTAAGAAATTTCTAATTTGGAATTGATTATATCTATTTATGAAATTCTTATTTTTTTCAAAATGGTTCTTAGCATTAGATAGATATTCTCTATTTCCAGAAATGAGAAATGCTCGTCGCAAATAATCAATTGATAGTATAGGATCGTCCGTTAAATCTGCCATTTTTTTGTAATATTTCTCTTGTTCAAAAACGTTGTTAAAAAATTGATTAAGTTTGGATGCCCATCCTCGGCCATAGGGTAGATATTCTGTTCTTACAAAGTCAGAAGGTATCTCAAAGTCTTTTGTTTTAATTACGAGTGTTTCTTTTCCTAAAGAGTCTAGAAGGCTAAGTTCATAAAAAATGTTTGCAACGGTTGTAGCTTTCATATCCTTACAAAGAATAGCTATTCCCATAGGTACAGATAAAATTTGTCGCCAGATTTTATCGAGGAAATCTCTACCAGTAACCAATGAATGTGCATCTATTTCATTAATATTTCTGGTAGTTAATTCAGCCTTTAACTGTTTTCTTATAGCTTTTAACTGAGGGGATAACTTACCCCCTAATTGAGTCAAGATAAAGCAACTTCTTGGCTGGTATTTAATTGCTTCTTCAAAAACACTACCTGTTTGTAGAGAGTAGACTATCATTTGCTTTTTTTACGTATAATGGGGACTCCTCTATATGGACCGGTAGATTTTTTAGTGGTTAAAATTTTTCCTTTACTTCGGTCTATTTTAACATATTTGCCTGTACGAGGATTTTTTGTCTGAACTATTTTACTCTTTTTTGCAGTCATACTTAAAATTAATAATATTTCCCTATAAAACCGAAAAGTAAATTGCCACTGCGTTCTGAATAAACGCCTGTTTTAATGGCGTTTATTTTTTTTTGTTGCCTGTGCTTTATTATTCACTATTAATAATTTCAATTTCATCTTTTGACAAGCCGTAGAGCTTGTAAACCGCATTATTGATTTCACGGTCTATATTGTTGCATTTCCTTTCGTAGTAGTTTATATCCCTGTCCATTTTGACGGTGGCGAGTTTCTTTTTTGTCTGCATTATTTGTTTTACTAATAAACCTATTTTATTAAAGATTTCTTTATTCTCTTGCGGTAAAGGAATCATTTCTAAAAAGGTCTTTGAAATATTTACTGTCAGGCTTGATTGATTTGTGAAGTTTTTGCTGTAATAAAAGTTGATTAGATTTGAATTTAAAAGAGCTGATATGAATTCGTATGAATATATATTTTCAAAGGACTTATTAATTAATATCAAATTAGTAGAGGCAAAAGAGTAATAATTCTCAAAATCAACAACAGAAACTAAAGGTTTTTTACCTCCACTTATCCTTTGAATAATAATTTTTTTTGGAGCACTCCATACGTAGTCTGGTCTGGCTCTGTGTAACTTTTCTCTATCAAAAAGAATATATTTTGAATTAAAAAGGATTTGATATTTTTTAATGTCTTTGCCTTCTAAAAATTTTCTATTTCCCTTATTATTAAATGGGGTATTACCTATATACTTTTTATGAGCAACTATACCTTCAATTATTTCAATAGTAATATCTTTTAGAAATTTTTTTGACTTTTTTATTTTTTCAAATAATATATATTCCTTATCATTCACATATAAATTTATAGTGAAGCTAACATTTGTTTTGATTCGTGATTGGGGAATATAATTGACCTTATTTGTGTTTATAAACTTATCTTCCAAGTAATTTGCATCAATTATTCTAATTTTATTGTCTTTCCTAAATTTGCCAAAGGTGATAATAACAGTTGATGCAGTCACACCTTTAAAAACGCCTTTTTTTAAATCAACAATTTCATTAATAGATGTTTTTTCTATTAAAAATTTCCTTGCCGTATCATAAGTAGTAGTTCTTAAAATACCATTCGGTACAATATAACTTATTACACCATTTTTATTTATTAATTGAGAAGCTCTTAATAGGAATAATATATATAGATTTATTTTGCCGGACTGATTTTTTTTTGATTGAGTACCCTTAGATTTAGTAATATTAAATTTTGTCCAATAATAATTTTTTACTTCTTCTCCCCATTCTACGTCTCTTGTAAATACATAAGGTGGATTTCCAACGATGGCGTCAAAGCCACCGTTATTCATAATAGCAGGGAAGGCATTTTCAAAATCCATAGGGTTGAGCTTCCGCATTTCTTCATCTGGGAAAAGTATGCCATCTTCAATATCCCACCCGATAAGGGAATTGCCGCAAACAATGTTTTTTGTTAAATCTGGCAAAATCTGCTCGTGAAATAAAACTTGCATCTCATTTGTGGTGGCGGTGGTTTCGTCTTCCATTAATTTTAGGCATAAAGACAATTGGGTTACTTCCACTGCCTGAGAATCAATGTCCACCCCGTAAATGTTATTTAGAAGGATATTTTTCTTTTGTTGCAGTGAAAGTATCCATTTGCCATCCTGATGAAAGCAGCCATCGCTTTTGGCTTTTACAGGGTTGTTCTGATACCAATTATTGTGATAATCAAGCAATGTTTCAAAGACAGCAATTAAAAAAGAACCGCTGCCACAGGCAATATCTGCAAAGCGAATCCGGGAAATCTGTAAGGGGGTTTTTCCTTTAATCAGTTCACCAACCGTATTAGCAACAATGTACCTTACTATGTATCTCGGTGTATAGTACACTCCACCGGCTTTTTTTACTTCGGGTTTTTCCTCAATGGTTACTCTTTTAGGGGTAGCGTTAACGACCTTACCAAGAAACCTTTCATAGATGGAGCCCAAAATGTGAATAGGTATCTTATCAAAATCGTAGGGTGAATTCAGGTGGGATAAATCTTGGCAAATATTGCCAAAAACATCTGTGGGCTTATTGAAATCTGGAGCGTCAATAAAATGATTTTTGAAAACAATACCATTGTATTTAGCGTCTAAGCGTTTGCTTAATGCCACAAAATCATCCCAGGCATCACTGGTTTCTCCGAACATGCTTATATAATGCTCTTGCTCTATTAGTTTATCTTCTAAAAACCGAATAAAAACAAGACGGTCTATGGTTCGCTGAATTGCTTCTGTCAGTTCATAGCCCTGCAATGTTGGATTTGACTTTTTATAGGCACGGGCAAGGGTGATTCTTATTTCATCAATTTCCTTTAAAAAGGATTCATCAATACTTTGGAAGCCACCGGGAAATAATTGCCTTTGCACTGCTTTGCCTTTTGGCTTTGGCAGAGATTCAGAATACTTTTCAATTGAATTGTTTCCAACGGCTTGACGGGAAAGGAGGTAATATATTTCAGCGAAATTTTCCTTATCCGCATATTCAGAATAATGGAAATACTGCAATTTTTTATTTAACGCGGTATCAATATCGGGCTTGAAACGGGAATCAATGATATGGAATTCTTCAAAGTCGGTTAGAATGACA
Organism: Promethearchaeota archaeon; assembly: GCA_019057775.1. Next base: position 9,430 of record JAHLWT010000050.1, on the reverse strand, counting down.
ATAGGGGTGTTGGCGTTCCAACCGTAGCGTATGGCTTGGAAATAATCATCAGGATCTGAAAGCGACCTTGCGGGTTTTTTCGCTTCTACAAAAAACACGGGATCACGGAAGTTAGGGCCTAGATGGAAGGCATAATCTGCTCGTTTTTGTGCCCTTCCAACTTTAACTCCTTTTTCAACTTTTACTTCCTGCTCGTAGGGATTTTTCTGTATTTTGTGCCTAACGTCCCAACCGAGTACCTCAAAGAATTTATTAATGTAATCCTCCCTTACTTCTGATTCTGAATATTTAGATGATAAGTAATACAGTTCGTTTGCCTTAAAGTCGGAAACTAATCCTTTTACCTTTTCAAATGCTGATTCGGGTGTTGCCATTATTGGTTCAAAATGAATTCAATTATTAAAAATTGTCAATATTCTTCCTATTCGGTCATTTATTTTGCATTGGCTACAACGATTGGCTAACGGCATTGCCGTTATTTTTTATTTAGGGAAGATACTCCCTTATTCTCACTAATAAATATAACCAATACCTAAAACAAACCCAAAAAGCTCTTAATATTTCGCAGATATGGTCAGTTTTATCGGAATTTACTCCATGGAAAGCCCTGTGAAATTTACTCTTGTTTCACGGGGTCGCTCAAGGTCCCCGCCTACCGTCGGTCAGTAATTCACATAGCAACTTAAAAGCGCTCCGTTCCTAAAGCAATGCAACTTTTTAAACCCATTTAAAATCTGCTTTCAGCAAATCTTTATGTGCGTCAACTTAAATCCCGTAGGGATTAAACAATAATAGCCTCGGGATTCATCCCGGGGAATTGAAGAACCCACTTAACCCACGGCGCAACTGCCAAACTTTAATAAAAGAGATAAAGCCGCATGCGCCGTAATTTACACAAGTCTCTTAACCCGGAAAATTAGCTTCGCGGAGTACTTCGTGGTTCATAAATTTTTCTGACAGCCAATCCCGATCCCGAGGGTTATAGGAACGGGACTTTTTTTTGGTTCAACTGCAGATAAAACCCTATAAAATTAGGCACCGTAGTTATTTTTCATATTTTTTAGTATCATCCAATCTTCCCCTACCTCTATCGAAAGAAATTTAAAAATTTGAAATGCATACTCAGTAATTAATTTACAGATACAATAAGCGTGATTGCGATCAATTGCTAATTTACAAAAATGTTCATCAACAATTGATGGAAAATAGCTGTCAAATACATCTCTTCTATATATGCAATTGTAAATTGATTTTTGTAGGGTCCCATTAGCATGAGTGACAGAATGTCTGACAATTGAAAATTGTTTGTACCAAGTTTTAAGGTCTAATTCTTTATTATTATTCACTTCCAGATCACAGATTTTTTTTGTAATTGATCTTAGAATTTTGAAAAGTACCTCATTATTTGTACCTGATGGAATTTTTCGTATTTCTTGTCCCCAATCCATTTTCTTTGAATCTTGATTCCTCAATTTGATTAAACCAATCATCTTAAAAAATCTATTAAAAGGATTATCCTGTTTCTTGTATTTGGCAATTATCTCGAAGCCTATTTCAGGTCTAATTGAAAAAAAGGAAGCCAGTATATCTTTCAAATAAGTCTCAAAAGCTTCATAACTCTGCGCAACAATAAAGTGACTGAATTGTATGGTTAAATCGTACGTTTTGTTTTCATAGTTTTCAAAATCAACAATATAATCACTTGATGTTGGATAATTGTATTCCCATTCTTTATCTGTAGGTCCAGTAATGTCACTAATGATTAAAATGCTGAAAAGTGCGACTGATGGTTTCTTAAGGTTTGATTTCTCACAATTTTCTAAAAACTCTTTTGCATCCCTTGTTATGTTTAACTCCATATGATATAGGGAACCTCTAAGGAAAGCAATTCTATTGAAGAATTTATTAAGTGTATTTTGCAGATGTTTGTTATTCTTTTCCAATTTTAAATGACTATGAGGACTAACGAGCGGCTAAATGCAACGTGTTGAATTTATTTTCACTATAGGTTCACTTGTTGTTGATTTGTACGATAAAATTACTTTAATCGTACAACAAATCCAAAAGCCTCTTAAAATTTCGCAGAGATATTGTTGGTTTTACCGGAATTATCACTAAAAAGAACAAAAACTAAGGTTGATTATATCGATTGGCATAAAAAATAGGTTTCGAACCATTTTTTTTACTACATTTAACAAAGGAAATTCAACTAAAAAAGTCAAACAAGTAGTACTAAGAATAGGGAGTAGTAAATACGTCTAAATTTTCCTTAATCGTCATTTCTTAATTTTAAATGATTTTATAAAATTTATTTATTTGATTTTAATTTAAAATTTTATCCTTCTAAAATTGTGCTGTAAATTTAATATATTTTAATAGTAATTTTGTTATTTAAAAAAAATTTAGATTCTAAAATGAGATTATGAAACAGATAATATCAGATTTTGTAGCACTGTTGATACCATATAAAGAAAGGGAGGTTGTGCATAGCTGGGGACTGATAATTGCAGTGCTGGTGTTTTATGCTGCAATAGGATATATAGTCACGATAGCAGCTTAAATATGAGAAAAAATAATAGATTATAAAAGGTATGTATGTAAGTTCAGACCTTTTTTATTATTTAAAATATAATTTTGTTGTATGAATAGTTATTAACATGATGTAGTAATTGTATTTCATATTTGTAAAGGTTTAAATTAGTAGTTATTTCTTTTTTTTAGTCTGCGCACAAACCCCTAAAATGTTTTAATACTTACAATATTATTAATATAAAACCAAGTTCATTTAAAGGTAAGGCATCCACAAAAACATCAAACATTCGTGCCCATGAGTCTTGTGAAACCAAGTGTTCCAAAGCAAAGAAACTCATTTGATTTCGGTTTATTCCCTGTACGTGATGCATAAATAATTGATTTAATTACTTATACAATATACAAAACATGCCTTCTTTGTGCTACGTGTTTAAGAATGAATTATTAACAAAGTATTGTTGATAGTTTTTGCGCAGTTTGATGGATAATGGCATTACCATTTTTTTTTAATTAGTTACAATTGTTTTTGGTTCATACGCATAAATACACCTTAACTAATTATTAAATTCAAGGTACTTCCGTTTTTTGTAAACTTAATAGTCCATATGTATTCATTTTCATGAATTTATGAATTACATATTCAAGGCGGATATTGAGTTAAAATAAAAGTATTACTGAAGGATAGGCTCGGATTCTCTACTTTTGACTGGCTCGTAATTGGTGAAAGTATAAAATATTATAAAAAATAAGAATCCTTTTAATTTGTATAATAGTTGTTGTAAATTTGAAATTCAAATTATTTTACGGCATGACAATTAATCGTAATTTTTTCAAAAAGGGAGTAAATAAAATCTTCAATAAAAATCCCATCAAATCACTTTCAGAATATTTAGATTATATAAATTACTTTCAAGATTCTGTCACATTTGAAACTTTATGGTTTAGGGGTGTCTCTAAAGCAAAATATAAACTTCAGCCACGTATTTATAGAAATAATATTTGGAAATATGATCCCGAAGATGCAAATAATATTAAAAACAGATTTATACATAAGGCAAAAGGAATTATCCCACCATCATATAAATTTGAAAAATGGGAATGGTATCATATTATGCAGCACTATGGACTACCAACTAGATTATTAGATTGGACCGAAGGTCACTTAATAGCCCTCTTTTTTGCAGTTCGTAATTTACCTTCAGTTTCTACTCCGTGTGTTTGGCTATTGAATCCACATAGTCTGAATAAATTTTCAACTGATAAAGATTTTATTTACTTTACTGATGATACTACTATGGATGAAGAAGACAAAATTGTAAATTTTTATCTGTATGATACAAATCCTGAATTACCACGATATCCAATTGCATTATCACCTGCAAATATAAATGAAAGGATGACGTCTCAAAGAGCATGTTTTACAATACATGGATCTGTCAAAGATGGATTCTCCTCAGTTTTTAAATTATTTCAAGATTTCGAATTAGTTCAGCTTCGAATTCAAACAAAAAAAGCGGAAAGAATAAAATCTCAATTAATATTAGGAGGTATTACGGAATCCACCCTTTTCCCGGATTTGGAAGGGATTGTAAGAGATCTAAAATACGAGGACGGTATGAATATATACTAACTTCTTCTGTTTCTTCCACCATTCCTTTCCCAGTGTAATGCAGCCTTTTTTGTTGTTCTATTTCCTATCCTTATAATATGTCCATTACTTCCACCATGCTGACTTTTATGTTCTTTTTCTCTGCGATCTATATCTTTTGAAATACCTCTATAGACAATTTTATTGCCAATTTTAAAGTGATATTTATATGTATCTCTTCCAAAACCCATTATGCATCTTTTATACAAAATTACGAAATTAATTCATATAAATTACTTAATATTCTAACACAAACAATATTAAAAAACATTGTTCCAATTAAATTAAAGACATTTTTATTTTCATTATATTCATGCCGTATGATTTTATACTGTTAATGAACCTATTAGAATTAAAAAAATAGTAAAATAATACATAATAGTATTTCATACCAACTATAAACCTTTTTAACGGAAGGTGTGAATAAACGAAAAAAGTAGAATAACATTAACCTTAATTTTCATAATTTCCTTATATAATTTGGTCTTTTAAGCATAAATATTAAATCATTTTATTTAACACTACAAAAACCACAAATTATTCTTTCCAAATTCCTACATTATGTCGTTATCGAAATGTGGTAATATTCGGGTAATAATTTTGGATTATTTTATCAAAATTCAAAAATCATTAGTTCTGTACAAAAAACTTAAAAGTAGATCGGGTTCTTTATAGAACCTGCTCCAAAAGAAGGCAGCCCGGCAATATAATGCACTTATAGCAGGTGGTTAAATATCAGAGGTTTATCCCAATCATGGGGCCTCGGGACTTTTTTTATTGCTCAACTGTGCCTTAAATACTATTTTGTTAGCCGTTTTTTATGCATATTCAATTAATTCAAACGTATTACCAAAGAGAAAATCAAATGCAGTTTTAGTTTTCCATGGGTGATCCCTTTTTAAAAATTTAAAAGCTTTGTATTTGCGAAAGAGGTATGCTCTAAAGAGTCCTTGCCAATTGAATAGATAATTCTCTTCATACATTTTATCCAAAAATTGAATTATTTTATCTTTTTCATCTTGTGTACATTTGAAATCTATTATTCTATATAAGGCAATATCATAATTATCAGGTTTAATATCAGCAATATTATTTCGACTTAACCCACTTGTTGTCATTTCTTGGATAATACCATTGTCATAAACTGTAGCAGTGTGGCTAAATTGGTTGTAGTCTATCTGACTAATTTTTTGAGAAACATAATTATTTCTATCAAGAGTAAAAAGTATATCACCTGTTTGTGATTTTGAAACTATTGAATTACGCCTTTCGAGTGATGCTTTTTGTTCTTTCGTAATATTTAGAGGAGGGAATTGTGTTAAAACATTTTCCTTGTTAATATCTAAGCCTTTATATAATTGTAAAAAGATAAAGTAAATGGCAAAAGGATTATCTTCATTAAACTTGAAGTAGTCTTCCAAATATTCTATGTCGATAATCTTTTGAAATTTTAAAAATGTAAATTGTTCAGGATGAGTGATGTTTTGTGGATTTAATCGAAAAGAAAATGCTTTCTTATAGTTTGCACAAATAACTTCCTTTTTCAAACAAATGCCATAAATTCCTAATTTCTTGTTAATTAAAAAGTCAAAGTCTTCAATAAGTAATTTTCTGACTACTTTTTTATTCTCCAAGTTGTTTACAATTGCTTTCATAGAAGCATAAATTACGTCTAACAAAGTGAATAAATGCAACGTATTGTTTTTATTTAAACAATAGGTTCATTTATTGTTGGTTTGTATGATAAAATTACCTTAATCGTATAACAAATCCAAAAGTCTTTTGAGATTTTTTAAGCCTGATTGATTATCATGGATTTTAAACAGATAAATAGATTAGTAAAATTATTAAACTGAAATTAAGTTACAAAATTGAATGTAGTAATCAGAAAAAAAATATCTTAAATAATGCTCAACCAAACAATTTTATTTACAAATTTCTGTTTAAAAGTTTGAAAAATCCTTCCCTGTAATTGTGTAGTAAAAAATGTGGCGATTTTTTTTAATGTTATCTATATTAAACTCCACAAATTCAGATAATTAATTGTAAGGAGAATCATATCTTACTTTTTTTACTCAAATTATTCCAGGTTGGTCTGAAGATCTACTATATTTAATTATTTGATAATTATATAATTACTACCTATATTTAAAATTAATTTAATGATATTTCTAATTTTCTTGAAACTTTCAAAGAGATGAAGTGGATTTTTACTGGTATTTCAGGTTCTGGCCGGAAGGAATTATTAGAGGATTTAAAAAATCAAGGATTAAAAAATGGTAAAAAAATTATCATTCATGATATTGGAGATATCATGTTTGAAGAATGTAAAAGACTACGAATTTCTTTTGATGATCAGAGAATCTTAGATGTTGATTCAACCCAACTAAGACTAGTTAGAGCATTAGCAATTAAACAAGTAAAAATCAGTATTCAAGAAAGTGAAAAAAATGATTTAGATATGCATTGTATAGGAATTCATGCAGCATTTAGGTGGAAACACCGACTAATTTCTGGTATTTCATATTCAGATATTTTAACCTTAAAACCAGATGGTTTTATAAATGTTGTGGATGATGTAAAGAGGATTTATCAAATTAACAAAAAGAATCCAAAATGGAAAAGTGACCCAGTTCCAGATATAAGTGAAACTCAAGAATGGCTAATAGAAGAGGAGTTTCTTACTGAGATACTTGCAGAAGTTGCCAGTAAGCCAATGTATCTTATTGCTCGACAACAAAATATCGCCAATTTAATGGATTTATTTTTTACGAATAAGAAAAAAATATATTTAAGTTATCCAATTACTGCAATAAAAGATGAAAAACCTAACCTGTTAAGAAAAATTCAAGGGCCATTAATTAAGAGACTTGAGGAGTATTTTGTAGTTTTTAATCCTCTTGATATTAAAGATATGTCACTTACCTACAAATCTGTCAAGGAGACTGAATTGCCTGAACTAATTGAACAATTAACTTCTCGAGCTATAGATAAAATAAAAACCCGGACAATTGCTCGTGATTATCAATTTATTGATCAATCTGATTTAATTATTGTATTTTATCTAACCGACAAAGTATCTCCTGGGGTTTTATCTGAAATTCTATATGCTTATAGAAATCAAAAACCAGTATATATGGTGTACCAATTCAAGTTAAGCCCATTTTTGGAGGAAGTTATCTCAAAAATATATCCTGATATTGAAAGTTTAATGCGTAAGTTGAAGATTATCAGTAAGTAAAATTTTTATTAATTTATTAAAATAATTTACGTATAATTTTCATAGCTCGTTTAGCAAATATTTTTCCCTGATATTTTAGCATGTTTAACAATTATACGATTTAGAGTAAATAAATAATTACTCCCCAAATAATTCAAAATTTCAACCTCCCCTGTAGAATTGGGCAAAAAACGGACATTTTTTTCTTTCTTAACAATTTCTATTTAAACCACAAAAAGAAGTAAAAAACCTGTCGTTTCGATTCCCAGGCCGAAAGCAATTACTTAAGAAGATTGATTTTGAAATAAAGAAAAACGAATTAATTGCTATTGTTGGGGAAAGTGGTTGCGGTAAAACGACTTTAGGTCAAATATTGGAGAAATTTTATCTCCCTGAAAATGGTGAAATAGTAATCAATAGAACTATTAACCTTAATGACACTAATACAAATGATTGGAGGGCATTATTAGGTGTAGTCCCTCAGGATATTCACATTTTTAACGGTAATGTGCTGGACAATATTTGTATGGGAGAAACCGATGGAGACGTTCAGAAAATTATTGCGTTTTGTCAAACATATGGTTTTCATACTTTTTTCGAGGAGTTCCCCCAGGGATATTTAACCATTTTAGGGGAAGAAGGAATCAATTTGTCCGGTGGACAAATACAGCTTATCGGACTGGCAAGAGCTTTATATAAAATACCCCAATTATTGATACTGGATGAAGCTACGGCAGCAATGGACAGGAATACGGAAAATTTCACACTTAAATTATTAGGTCGCTTAAAATCTGAAATTGGAATAATATTTATTTCGCATCGTCTGCACATCCTGAAAAAAATGAGCAACCGAATATATGTTATTGATGGTGGAAGTATAAAGGCTAAAGGGGATCATGATCACCTTTTGAAAAGCGAAAATCTTTACAGCGAATTTTGGAAAGAGTTTGTTTGTGTTTAGTAATAATTTGATTAGGAAAAACTATGGTAACCATCACCAAATATTTTTATGAAACCAAAAAGCTGGAATTCTTTTTGTTCATTTCATTATTATATGTTCTTCTCAGCGTTTTACTGAATGAATTCATTATTAAGGACGAACTCTACTATCAAACCCTAGGAGAGCAATTAGCCCGGGAGAGAATTGAAGAATTTTTAGAATTTAAACACAAATGGGACTGGATAGCTTATTTAATCATTCCGGTGATATTATTTTTCAAATTCCTCTTTGTTGCCTTGTGTCTCGAAACGGGCTCAATATTCCAGGGATATAAAACAAGCTTTAAGCAAATGTTTCATGTAGCAATGTTTTCAGAGTTGGTTTTCCTTTTCTCCCAAATGCTTAAAACAATTGTAATCGTTTTTGCAAAATTTGAAAACTTGAATGAATTGCAGTATGTCGCTTCCTTCTCACTTTTAAGTGTTTTAAGCAAAAAGGATATTGATCCCTGGTTTATTTATCCGTTACAAACAATAAACATTTTCGAAATACTGTATTGGTTTTTTCTTGCCTACATGCTGAAAACAATATTAGAAAAAGAATATTACAGGATGCTTAAGTTTGTACTTTCAACCTACGGTGTCGGACTGCTAATTTGGGTAATTGTAGTGATGTTCATTAATGTAAATTTCAGTTAATACCAATATTACTAATTAACATAGGTTGCAAGTTGCAGGCCTGCCACGTGAAATGCGACGCAGGAGGATATTTCACCGTGGATACAAGTTACAGGTTAATTCATAATCAGTGTAAAAGCTTTTCAATTAATAATGTGTAATTAAATATGCTGATTTAATTAAAATATCAGGAGAATCTGTGTTCTATTCAAGTATCCCATTTATTCTTTTACCGTATGGTGTATTAACCCCCTCTTTTTCTCCCCCTAAAATAAGGGGGATATTATGCGTGGGTTCTGTCATTGTTGATTGGTTGAAGTACCAGGAAATACAAAATGGGCATCAAAAAAATGGCCTCTAATAATTCGTATATAGAATATTCAAGATTAAGATTTTTCTTTGTCTCTCATTTG
>JAHLWT010000049.1 GCA_019057775.1 Promethearchaeota archaeon | reverse complement strand
TAATTATTAAAGAATCTTTTAGAAGAACTCTTAACTTTGAACCGAATTCATTTAAATGGATTTTCTTAACAATCTCATTCCCTCTTAAATCTAAATATTCAAGATCTGTTAAATTTTTAATATAACATAAGTTCTTTTTTTCACTAATATTATTATTGATTAGGATAAGATGGGTCAATTTATTTAAAGAAGTAATTTCTTTAATGCATTTAATTTGGTTATTTGAGATATTAAACTTTTTTAAATTCGTCAAATAACTTAGACCTTTAATTTCGGCAAGCGATGTTAAATTATTTTTCCACCCCCATGGTGTCCCTTTAACTTCATATTCTAAATCATCTGATAAATCTAATTCCTCTAATAGTCCATTACTTAAATCTAATTTAAAATATACTTGGGGAACGTTAATTAGAATATTAGTAATAGAAAAAAAGTTAACCAATATTTCAGCTAACTCTTCTTGTGTAAACGACCTGACTTTTTTGGTTTTAAACAGGTGTTTAAGGATCGATCTGTATTTTTTATTTTCAAATTTCAATGCCTTATTAATCCATTTTCCCTTTATAATCTTCTTTAATTCATTTAAAAATACGAGTTTAATCTCACCATTGTTAATTTGTTTTAACGATTCTATTATGGCGATTAAACAATCCAGATCAGACTCATGCTTTAATGCCCATTTTAAAGGAGGAATTGCACTTGAGAGATACTTTTTTTGTAGTGTTTGAGCAGCTAGATTTCTAATTTTACCATTAGAATCTGAAATGAGTAAATTTTCTAAAATCCTGAAAAGGTTGTTATCAAATATTCCTATTCTTATTAAAATTTTAAGGGAATTCTCACGAATTACCTCAGTATCATTGTTTTCTAATATTGAGACCAGTAGATTAATAGCAACATTTTTACTTATTTTATTATCCCTAAAATCTTTAAAGACTTTTTCTGGTTTAATGGTCATTATTTTCCAGGGGTGATGTTTTATTGTTTAAAGGGAGGTTCAAATATTTAAATCATTTTAGGATTAAAAATTTCACGTTAAAAGATTTTAAAAATTAAAAAGGAAAGAGAAGAAAAAGCGAAAAAATTATTTCTGTTTCTAAGTAGTGAAAAATGATTTATTTTCTGATAGTTGACTTCTCGCGTATTTATGTCTTTTATTCAAAGCATTAATTGAAATTAAAGGGCGGAAAATTCCTACGAATTTTTAAATCTTTAGCTACTTGTGTCTTTAATTCATTAAATGGTTTTAGATTTCCTGAAAAAACTGTACTTGTGACTTTACTTATCTCAGGATGGAGTAATTCTTCAACTTGATCAATTTTACCTAAGTTACCTTCAGAGAGCATTGAAAGGAAATAATCATTTTCATACTTTTTAAATGTCAAAAATCGATAATTTTGAAAACCTAATTTCACAGAAATCCATCTTGGTGTAGCACCTGTATTGCCTTGAGTATTAGCTGCAATTGCTTCGATTTTAGCTGTAAGCATTGACTCTTTCATTTCCTTTTCTTCTTCGGGGATATCAAATTCACCAGGGATTTCTACGTTTAAATCTTTATCACCTAATAAAAGTGATATTACACCTATCGACATTGATGACAATCCTACATAATCAATTCTAATTGTATCTTCGATGTAAGGGATTTCCTGATCTGTAAATATTTCCTGTAAAGAAACATATTGTTCTAATATAAATTGGGTTCGACGTTTAAATTCTTTTTCAATATTGTACTTCTCAAATTTATCTAATCTGTCGATGTCTTTACCTCGTATTAATTCCGAGAAATTAGTGGACATTTGTTCAAGGATCCATTTCCCTTTCTTATCAGGGAATTTCCCGTAAACTAGATAAATTATACCCTCTTTTTCAAAAAATTGACATTTCTCTTCTCTTTTTTTTTCCTCAGAAATTAGAAGCATTTTATCAAGATCTCCACCTAGGATACTCGTTGCTATAAAATCTAAATTATTTGTTAACTCTAATAAGAAAATATAATTATTATTACTGCAATAGAGTTGGGTTCTTTCAGTTGAAGTTATACCGAGTAATTTTATATATTCTCCTTTTTTTAATTTAATTTTATCACTATCTAAAGAAATATCATGGGGTTTCTCCTTTATTCGTACTTTTCCTTTTAGCTTAGAAGATACTGTAGTAGTTTTTGTTTCAAAATTCTTAGGTTGAGGTTTTACTTCTTTCACCGTAGTTAGATCTAATAAAATTGGCAAAAATTTTCCGCATTTTGGGCAAAGTTGATCTTTTGGATATGGTTTAATAATTTTATAACTACAATATTGGCATTTTACCATATCCTTATCTTTTTTTGAATTTTTTTTTTTTGGAATTTGCACCAACTCGCCTTAGATTTACTCAATATAAACCTAATTATATTATTTTTTAAATCTTTTGCTTTTAAGCTTTAAGAATATTTTTTCTCAATGCTTCTGAAGGCATCTAGAAATTTATCGTTTTCTTCTTTAGTTCCAACTCTTACTCGAATATAATTATATAATCCTGGCTTACTAAAGTGGCGAACCATTACTTTTAATTCTTTTAGATCCCAAACAAATTTTAAAGTTTTAGTCTTATCATCAAACTTGATAAATATAAAATTCGCATCTGAAGGTAATACACTTATACCATTAAATTCTCCTAACTCTTTGATTAATCTCTCCCGCTCCTCAACAATTTTTTTATTTTGTTCGAAAATTTCATTTCTGTATTTTATACCTGAAAAAGCAGCGATTTGTCCTAGATAATTAATATTGTAAGGTAGCTTAACTCTATTCATTTCTTTAATTATCAAAGCATCTGCTAAAGCATAACCAATTCTTAAAGACGCAAGAGAAAAACTCTTAGAAAATGAGCGAACTACTATTAAATTTTTAGCTTTTTTTAATAAAGGTAAGCATGTCTGACTAGAAAAATCAGCATATGCTTCATCAACAACAACGATTCCTGGAAAATTCCCACATAATTTTAAGATTGTGGCATTGCCAAAGGACTTACCATTGGGATCATTCGGAGAATTGATTATCATCAACTTTGCTTTTAGCGTGAAAGCAGTTTCAGGAATTGAAAAATCTTCCGTTAGTTGGATTTCATGAATTTTAGCATTATATAACATAGCTATCGACTTGTATAGTCCATATGTGGGATAGAAAATAACTATATCATCCCCTGGATCTATAAATACTTTAAAAATAACATCAAATATCTCATCAGAACCACTCCCTATAAAAACTGAATTCCTATTGGTTAAAGTATCCTTATCTCGCAATAGTACATTAAGAATTTCTTTCCGTAACTCAAAAGAAGTAGGATCAGGGTACAATCTTATCTTCTGATCCACAGCATTTTTAATATCTTTTATTATCTCTGGTATAGGAGGATATGAATTTTCAGTAGTATTTAGATAAATCCACCCTTCTTCTTGATTTTGATCAGGAACTTCATAGCTAGAGTACTTTTTAAGACTTTCTCTAATTAATTCATTTAAGTCCATTATAGTCACCATTTATATTATTAATAGAACTGATTTTTATGTCATTTTAGTAATGAATTACAATTTAAGTAATTAGTCCTTATAATTTATTCTTTATGAATTAATCTTTCTTCATTCGAATAATTTGTCAAAAAACATGCATTTAATTTCTACAAATGGAACAATACTTTCGAGTAATCCTTTCAAATCATTTTTACTATGTTCAATATCTTCAATTAGATTAAAATTATAAAAGGTTTTCAGACTACGGTGTTTGTCAACATTTTCACTTCTAATAAAGTTATATTAACAAAATATAAAATTATC
>JAHLWT010000048.1 GCA_019057775.1 Promethearchaeota archaeon | reverse complement strand
ACAGAACTGATGTCCCGGGATGGCAAGTCACTTTACCCCCCGAGCTTTCGTTGAGATATCTGGCTGTTCGAACTGGTGTGGCATCGTTTGGCTGGTCAGGGAATGTTGGCACAAAGGAGCATGGGACCGCCATAATTCTAGGAGGTATCGTTACTGATGCAAAACTTGAACCAACAGATCCAATACCTGATTCAGAATCATTTTGTGATGAGTGTAAAATCTGTACAAAAGTCTGTGCTTATCAAATGTTCTCACCTACAGAAGAGACTGTTGTATCACTCGGAGGTTATACATTTAATTACTCTAAGAGGATGAATAAAATGCGTTGTTTTCTTACATGTGGTGGTTCAAATGGATTACACCCCTCGGGTAAGTTTTCCACTTGGTCTCCTGGACGTTACGATTACCCCGAAAATGATAAAGAAGTTTCACGTCTTATGTCTCTCGCGTTGACAAGTCAAAGGAGAAGGCCTCCCATTAAAGATTGTTCAAGTGGATATCAACCAGCATCTTATGGTGGAAAGGGTACAATCCAACTCACTTGTGGGAATTGTCAATTTGTTTGTGCAGGCAATCCTAAAGAAACAGCACAACGATACAAAACACTGGTTAATTCTGGATGTGTGATTCAAAATGAAGATGGTAGTCTTAAAATATTTCCTCCAAGCAAAGCAAAAGAAATGTTTGAGTCGATGCCTATCAAACAACAACGTTTATATCATAAAGATTACAAGACTAAAATTAAAAAATCACCCGAGCAAATTAAGACAATTAATACCTAAATTGGACTAGGTACTAACACCCGGTTTTCGGTATATATGAGAATTAGTTGATTTATCTTTATCATGAGCGAAAAAATGAATGTATTGTTTATCATCACGGACCAACATAGGGCCGATCACTTGAGCTGTGGGGGTAATCCAATACTAAAAACGCCGAATTTAGATAAATTAGCAAGTGAAGGTGTGCGATTCACGTCGGCTTATGCTGCCAATCCAATTTGCATGCCAAACCGGGCGAGTATTTTTACCGGATTATATCCTAACATGCATGGTACCCGAACGGCAGGCATGAACTTGCCTGAAAGTACTCCCACCTTTACCGAAACCCTACGGAAAAATGGATATCACACGGTGGAAATCGGAAAAATTCACTTGAACTGGTCTATCTGGCCATTTGATAAAAACGCAAAATCTAATGAAAACGCCCACTACTGGATAAATAAAGATAATAGACCTCAACTCCCATTACCATATTATGGATTCGACGAAATAGATTTTGTAGTTGGACATGGCGATATTTGTGGTGGACATTACATGGATTGGTTGGAAGAGAAAGGGCCTGAGTACATTCCAATAATAAGAAAAAAAGCAAAGACATTCTTTGGGAAAATGTCTTATAGAACTGAAATCCCTGAAGAACTATATCCTACTACTTATGTTAACGAGCGTGCTTTAGCATTCCTTGAGAGATATTCTAAAAGAGATTATGGTGATAAACCGTTTTTTCTAAATATCTCTTATCCCGATCCCCACCATCCTGTGTGTCCTCCCGGAAAGTATTTTGATATGTATAAGGCAGAAGATATAGAACTTCCAGCGAGTTTTAACGATATAGTGCGCGTTAAAGAGCATAAATTCTTAAAACCTTTGTTGAACAATCCATTTTTTAGGGGAATGGTATTGCGTATAACCACCGAAAAAGAAGCTAGAGATTTCATTGCTGCCACGTATGGTTCTATAGCAATGCTAGATAATAGCATCGGTCAAATATTAGCCACTTTAGAGAAGTTAAACTTAGCAGATAACACGATGGTGATTTACACCAGCGACCACGGAGATTTAATGGGCGACCATGGGATGATATTGAAAGGACCTTGTCCCTATAATGGTATATTAAACGTTCCAATGATATGGAAGGTTCCGGGTGTTACACACCCAGCTATAACAGATGCGTTAGCGAGCTCTATTGATATTTCTAAAACTATACTGAATTTATTGAAAATCCCTGAAAAGAACCATCCTCCCGACATACAAGGTGTTGATTTAACGCCAGTTTTGGAAGATATATCTAAGAAAGTAAGGGATCATTGCCTGGTCGAACACGACGAAGAAATAGAGATGTTTAAAACTAAGATAAGAATTCGACATCTCATAACTGATAGCTATAAATTAACTGTTTACAATGGATTGAAGGGATACGGAGATCTTTTTGATCGCAAAAACGACCCCGATGAAATGAATAATTTATGGTTTGATAAAGAACATCAAAATTTACGACAAGAATTAATGGAACAATTATTTCATGTGAATTTAAATGCTCAGAGTCGTTATCCTAAAAGAGAAGCAATATCCTAAAAAAACTTATGATTTGTCAAGAGAAATTACTTCTGGATGGGAAGCTTCACGTCTTTTTATTAGGTTCTGGAGGACCTATAAATAATAACATTAGAGCCTCATCTAGTATCGCTGTTATTGCACAAGGAGAATTTATTCTTTTCGATGTGGGTCCAGGAACATTTAGAAATGTTGAAATGAAGCATATTTAATAATAAAATCAATTTTTTTTTATTATGTTTAGTGAAATTTTGGTTTTTGGAGATACTCACGCACAAGATTTTAACGATATACCTAAGATTTTGATTAAAGCTATTAATAATGCAGATTGGATTATCCACGTTGGTGATTTTACTTCAGAAAAAGTATTAAACAGAATTATCGAATTGAAAAGTTCTCATTTTTATGGGGTGCATGGGAATTCTGATCCACTAAGTATAAGAAAAAAGCTTCCATCGAAAAATCTTATTTGTATCAATAACATCAAAATAGGAATTACACACCCAGTAATTGGGGGATCATCAAGCCTAACTGAAAAAAAAGTTTTAAGAGAATTTAAGAACAAGAATCTAGATGTAATTATTTATGGCCATACTCATGAATCTAAAATTGAAAAAAAAGCAAAAAAGATGATAATAAACCCCGGAAAAGGATATTTAGAAGAAAATACTTTTGGACCTCGTCCTACTTATGTAATACTTACTCTTGATGATGGAATAAATGCTGAAATTCGAAAAATATGATAAGTAAAATTTATCAACTTTAATTTTTCTGATATTAAAAAAACCCTATTAATTTAGGAGTGATGCTAAACTTCGGGGATTAACATGATAAAATTACTTCCTTTTGAATAGTCCCCTTTAACCCGATCTTCAACCCATATCTTTCCCTTGTACAGACTAATGATTTTAGTAATTAATGATAAACCTATCCCCATACCCTTCTCTCCTTTCAATTCCTTAAACCCTTCTTGGAAAATCTTGTCTTTTTTGGGATCTTGAACTCCTATCCCATTATCCATAAATTCTAATTTCAGATAATTCACGCTTTTTAGCTCTGTTTTTGAAATTTTAACTGTTATTTCTGGAACTGGATTATCGTTATATCTTATGGCGTTTACCAAGATATTTTCAAAGACATCTGCTAATATCTCGTTTGCTATTACAAATATTTGTTTTTCTACTGATTCTACATTAATTTCAATTTGTAATTGTGAATTACTTTCTCTTACAAACTCTATCGCGTTTGATAAATATTCCAGTAGAGATATGGGCTTTAAATCAACTTCCTCTTTATCAATCTCAGCCAGTTTCCTAATATTTGATATTAAACTTTTTCCTCTAATTAATTGGCTATTAATTGTATTTGAAAGCCTTTCGGTTTTCTCATTATCCAAAGTTTCTTGGTTTTTTCTTGCTTTATCTAATAAATAAAATGACATTGAAATATTCGAAATAATATTACTAATGTCGTGAGTAAATAACTCCTTGTAGAAAGTGGCTCGGGTGTAAGCTTCCTCGTATTTTATTTCCGTCTCCCTTAAGTCTTCTTCTACTTTTTGTAATTTTTCATTGAGTTGTTTTCTTTTAGGAAAAATCATTAGTCTTATTGAGAATGGTTCCTCTATGAACGATTTTAAACTTCTTTTATGGAAGATCATAAACATAAGAAGAAATGGAGTAAAGCCTATTCCCAGGATTAATTTTCCTTGGACACCTCCGACAATATATTGTCCAAATTCCGGTTCAAAGAAAGAGACGATGAAAGGAAATAAAAATCCATCCAAAGTAAGTATCCCAATGTAAATTGATACATATAATAAGATAATTGAAAAGAGGTGTTTAAAATGTTCTTTAACCTTTTCTAGCGCGTAAAACATTATAATAACTTCTATTATAAAAACGAGAGAACTCACTATGTTAATCGTAATTGTAGTAGTGAAGAGCTCAGAAGGAATGGAAAAAATATTTATGGTTGAGGGATTACTTAAAACAGCACCTAGCAGTTGATATAATAAAAACAGAAAGAAGTTAAAGATTATTTGAATACTGGTTAGATTTCTTACTACAGTTGGATCTTGCGAGGCTATACCAATAAATAAAGTAATTAAGATCATAGAAGAGTACGCAATATTACCTCCTGTAATCACGAGGTCTTCAGAAATTTTGATTGAATACAAAACAGCAAATAATTGAGTGAAGACATATAAGAATCCAAAATAAGAATAAAAAATAGTGGTTGACTTGTAAGTTCTGAAAATCGTTACTATTACTAGAGGTGAAAGCCCATAAAGTAAGAGATGTAATAGTAAAAAAATTACAGATTCCATTATTTTTCTCTCAAGAATTTACGAGTTAATGACTCGTCGTTTATAAAATAGATGCTTTGAAATTATTATATATTACTCTAATATAAAATCACTTTATTTTTTATAAATCAGCAGGTCAGAAAGAGTTAAGTCTGTAAAAGACAATGTTTTAGATGAGAGAGAACATCATATAAAGAAATGTCATGAAATCTTAAGTTATTTCATATACATCCATCAAATCATTATTTTTTGTTTCTCCTAAATTCTTATGTATTAAAAAGATGTTAATCACAAGTAATAGACTAAGAATGATAAATGCTGTCCCTAATTATAAGCGTCTCGTTTAGGAAATCGAGGTTGAAGATTGACAATCTCTCGAAGAAGTTTCTCAAGAAGTGTATTCCTGAGTTCTTTATCGCTATTCCATAAATTATTGATTTCATCAGGATCACTCTTATAATCGAAAATATCACCATAATCTTCATATCCATCATATAAAGTTAAGCGATGATTTTCAGTTACCAATGTACGAAGCCGCATTATCATATCTTTTGCGAGTTCCTCGTCATGCTCAATTAATATTTGTTCTCTAACTTTTTCATTGGGATTTCTTAAAATTTGGGTGATATCTCTTCCTTGCATCGGTTCAGGATGATATCTCTCTTTAATACCTAAGAGTTTAAGAATGGTTTTGGGTAAATCCACAGTGCTTACTAGAGAATTTGAAACAGAAGTTTGGGTTAAATCAGGTATCCTCCATAATAATGGCATATTTATAACACTTCTAAAATGGGCAGGTCCTTTCAAAATAAGGCCATGATCACCACAATAATCCCCATGATCGGAGGTAAAAATTACCATTGTGTTATCTGCCATCCGGGTTTTTTTCAATGTGTTAAGAATCTTTCCTACACCATCATCTATCATAGCAATTGAGCCATAAGTTAGAGCTATAAAAGTTTTCGCTACTTCTTCGTCTACTTTTTGAGGCATTAGGTGAGTAAAATTAGATGATAAGTATTGTCCTAAGAATCTATGCTTAAGGAGCTGCTCACCATCTTTAAAATTAGAAGGGAGTTCAATGTCTTCAGGTTTATACATATCTTTATATTTACCTGGAGGACAGACGGGATGATGTGGATCATTGTAAGCACAGTGCAAAAAGAAAGGTTTATCTCTATTATCTCCCTCTGAATAATTTTCAAGGAACTCCACTGTTTTATCTGTTATATAAGTTGTAGGATATAACTCCTCAGGTAAAATTGTATCATAATAATATTCAAAAATAGCTCGCATTCTGTTTTTAAATAAATCAAGATTTTCATATTGTTGTTCTTCTAACCATTCAACAAATGTGCCAGAACATACGTCTCCGTGTCCCGTCGTTAAAATCACTTCATCAAAACCATAATAAGGAGTTGGAATAGGTGATTTTATCTTACCTAACATCCAATCTTGTATATTTTCTAGAGATTTTACCTTTTTTTTATAGGAAGGAGCATAAAAATTGAAGTGTAATTTGCCAATCGAAGTTGTATGAAACCCTTGAGTACGTAATACTTCTGAAATTGTAGGAATGTTTGGATCTAGATTAATCCCGTTCGATCTTGTTCCATGAACACTCGGGTAAATCCCTGTAAAGAAACTTGCTCTATTTGGCATGCAAATAGGGGTGGTACAAAAATAATTAGTAAACCTCATTCCATTATTTCCAATACTATCAATATTAGGAGTCTTCAAAATAGGATTTCCAGCACAGCTCATATGGTCAGATCTCTGCTGGTCAGTTATTATAAATAGCAAATTCATTTTTTCAGTCATGAGACGAGCCAGTTTTATAAATCTTATTGTAGAATTAAGTATTTATGATAAAATATATCTTAGAATATGTGTTTTTTTATTAAGATAAAGTGATGATTTTTTTAATATTAACAATCTTAAATATTGTGTTGTTAGAAGGCTATAAAAATTGAATGATAGAATTAAAAAACTAAGAACTCAAAGTCGCAAGGCGATTCCCTATCTTTCACTGGAACGAGCCGTATTATTAACTGATTTTTACAAGGATGGCGCGGTTCATAAATTTTCAGCTCCTATTGCGAAAGCGAAAGCTTTTATGCATCTCATGGAAAACAAAAAGATTTGCATCAATGACGGTGAATTGATCGTTGGAGAACGTGGTTCAGAACCAAAAGCAACGCCTACCTATCCAGAAGTATGTTGTCATACCTTGGATGATTTAGAGATTCTTAACACTCGGGAGAAAATTTCCTTTAAAGTGTCTGAGGATACAAAACAAAAAACGAAAGATATAATTATTCCATTTTGGAAAGGAAGATCTATTCGCGATAAAATCTTTTCTCAAGTTGATAAGGAATGGATTGATGCATATGAAGCAGGAGTTTTCACGGAATTCATGGAACAGAGGGCACCAGGGCATACAGTTGGTGGGAAAAATATATGGAATAAGGGTTTTTTGGATTTTAAGGAAGAAATAAAAGAAAGCATTGAAAAATTAGATTTTTACAATGATCCTGAAGCATTTAATAAAAGAGAACAGTTAAGAGCGATGGAAATTGCTGCTGATGCTATAATTGTTTTGGCTGAAAGGCATGCTCAAGAAGCTAAACAATTAACTGTGAATGAATTAGATCCAATTAGAAAGAAAGAATTAGAGAAAATATCAGAAATCTGTTCTTATATCCCTGCTCGAGCACCTAGAACATTTTGGGAGGCACTCCAACATTATTGGTTCATTCACTTAGGCGTTATAATTGAATTTAATACTTGGGACTCCTTCAATCCGGGACGCTTGGATCAGCACTTATATCCATTTTATAAAAAAGATTTAGCTGACGGTATATTAACCAAGGAAGGAGCAATAGAATTACTACAAGCTTTTTGGATTAAATTCAACAACCAACCAGCTCCCCCCAAGGTGGGCGTAACCGCAGAAGAAAGTAATACATACACTGATTTCTGTAACATTAATTTAGGTGGACTCAAGGAAGATGGTTCTGATGGAGTCAATGAAATGTCATACATGCTCTTAGATGTAATAGAAGAAATGAGAATACTACAACCTAGTAGTAACGTTCAAATTAGTATAAAGACCCCAGATAAATTTTTAAAACGAGCTCTCGATATTGTTAAAACTGGTTTTGGACAGCCTTCAATTTTTAATGCTGATGCGATAATTCAAGAGTTATCAAGGCAAGGTAAATCTATAATAGATGCCCGTAATGGGGGTGCAAGTGGGTGCGTTGAATCTGGTGCCTTTGGAAAAGAAGCCTACATTCTAACAGGATATTTTAATTTAGTTAAAATTCTTGAAATTACACTTCATAACGGTATCGATCCTCGAACCGGAAAACATATAGGGGTGAAATCTGGAGATCCTTCAGAATTTTCGGATTTTAATGAGTTTTTTAATGCATTCTCGAATCAAGTTAAGCATTTTGTAGACATTAAAATTAAAGGAAACCAAATTATTGAACGTATTTGGGCGCATAATCCAGCTCCTTTCCTTTCAATATTAATTGATGATTGTATTAAAAATGGAAAGGATTACAATGATGGTGGGGCAAAGTATAATACATCTTACATTCAAATAGTAGGTATGGGTAGTATAACTGATTGTCTAGCTTCTATAAAATATAATGTGTATGATAAAAAGACTGTATCTATGGGTGATTTAATTACAACTCTAGATAATAATTTTGATGGGAATGATATTATCCATCAGAAATTACTCAATAAAACTCCGAAATATGGGAATGATAATAATTATGCAGATTCATTAACAGGCCAAGTTTTTGAAGTTGTTTATGATGCGATCAATAATCGTCCTAATACAAGAGGAGGCGTACATCGCATCAATTTACTTCCCACAACGGTTCATATTTACTTCGGGGAAGTAACAGGGGCCACTCCAGATGGGCGTAAAGCTTATACTCCTTTATCAGAGGGTATTTCCCCAGTTCAAGGAATGGATATTAATGGTCCTACTGCAGTAATTAAATCCGCCTCAAAAATTGACCATCTCCGGACAGGAGGAACCTTATTGAATCAAAAATTTACTCCACATTTCTTTTCTGATGAAAATAGAACTAATAAATTAGCTCACTTAATTAGGTCATATTTTGAAATGAATGGTCATCACATCCAGTTTAACGTAATCTCATCGGACACTTTAAAGGCTGCACAGAAAAATCCAGAACAATATGGAAATTTAATTGTGCGCGTTGCAGGATATAGTGACTTTTTCAATAATTTAGGGCTTGATTTACAAGAAGAAATTATAAAACGCACTGAACACGCATCTATTTAGGAATCACTTACTATTATTAAATTTCTTCACGATTTTTTTTAGAACAAAATTTTTATTTTTAGTGTATAGACTTTTTCCTCTTCTTTTGTTATATGTACGTATTCGGTACATATATTTAAATATGATAATTTCTTTATCTTAATTAAATAAAATTAGGAGGGAGAAAAATGACTGATAAGATTAATTTAAAAATTGAGGAAGCCGAAGCTTTACGAGATTTAGAAGAATTGATTGGGAAGCCTATTCCTCAGTTAGACATACAAGAGAGACCCTATGGGGTGGAAATAGTTGGTGATCATGTCACTAAACTAATGTTGGATGGTATATTATTACGGCGACTGGGAATAAAAAAATTAAGAACCCTTCCTGAGTCGATTGGGAACCTTAGATCCCTCAAATCACTTTTTTTACGTTTTAATAGGCTAAAAACTATCCCAGAAACGATAGGAAACCTCACATCACTTAAATATCTTAATTTGCAGTCAAATAAATTATATATACTTCCAGAATCAATATGGAATTTAAAATTTCTTGAGACTCTTCGATTAGATGGGAATCCATTAAATAGTATCCCTGAATCAATCGGAAATTTAGCATCACTTAAGGAACTATATTTGGGGGAAATAAAGCTAGCAATACTCCCTGAGTCGATTGGAAACCTTTCCTCATTAAGATATCTAAGTTTAGAACGTAATCAATTAACGACACTCCCAGAATCAATAGGAAATCTTTCTTCACTTGGAACCTTAATGTTGCGTGAAAATCGATTAGAGATACTTCCAGAGACGATTGGAAATTTAAAGTCTCTTAGAGTACTTAGTTTATTTGGTAATGATCTCACATCTCTTCCTGAGTCATTTAAAAATTTAAAATCCTTAAAATCTCTCTTTTTGTGGAGAAACAAAATAAAAGAACTCCCGAAGTCAATCATTCAACTTGAATCGCTCCAAACGCTACGTTGGGACGATTCTGAAGCACCAGTAACTGAAGTTGAAACACCATCAGTTGAAGAATATATCTCTCCTAGAGTTAGTCTAATGAGTGATTTAAAGGAAAAGATTGAAAAACCTTCAGTTGACCGCCCTATCTCTCTTAGACGTAGTATAATGAGCGAAATTAAACAGGCTATACCATCAGTTAAAAAAGGTACTTATCTAGAAAAACTTAAAGAGGAAGAGCTAGAAGCAAGAGAAATTGAAAGAGTCAAACGAGTAGAAGAATTAAAAGTAATAGAAAAAGCATTAAAAGAGAAACAAGTCAAATTTTTAGTGAGTGTGGCTGAATTAGCAGATATTAAAAAATATGCTCGTATATCTCATCAAACACAATCTGAGTTTATTCGCACTGCAATAAGGGATAAAATACGATTAGGAAATGCTCAAGATCAGGATTTGAAAAAGCCTCGAGAAATTCAAGAAGACATATTAAGATTGGAAGAACTGAAAAAGATTCGAGAAGTATTAGATAGAATAGAAAGGAAAGAAGAATAAGATATATTTAAGATTCATTAATTAAAATAAATCAAAACTTTGAATTCGCTTCATTTTTTTTATTGAAAAGCATCTTTACATTATCTTGGCATAGATATAACACAATGAATAATGGATAAACAAAAAGAGTCATAAAGATGCACATAAAGATGACAACGTAGCGGCAGGTGTTTATTTTGAGAAATAGACCAATAATGCCAAATGTCGTGATTCCTCCAAGAATTATAAATATAATCCCTAATATGAAGTAACTTGATTCACTAAATTCTATTAATTCTTGAACTATGCTTGGTGAAGTAATGCTTAAAATTCCTATTAAAAGGAAAAACAGAGCGATGATTCCTGTTGAACCTGCAATAATTTTTAATCCTAGTTCAGGATTTATACGGGGTTCTTCTATTGAAGGTGTAGGATGTTCATTAACATCCTTGGCTACATAAAAGAGTAACATTAAGGGAATAAATATAAATAACAATGATAGAAAACCGACACCTACATCATATTCTCCACCGACTACCCTCTCTCCAAAAATGAAAACAATTAAAACCGTAACACCGATTAACGTGAAGAAGAAAACGAGAATATCCTTAAATCTCTTATCAACTATAAATACTGCTAAAAGAGTGACAGTAATCAAAATGGCATAACTAATCATTTGCAATATAGGAATGTCCAAATCAAATATGAAGCCATAACGATGAATTTCAGGAAGGGTAGGTTCGAAAATATTTTCAAGAAATTTAATTTTTAAATTATTTCTAAATAATGCATCAGATATCGTATGGATCAATCCACTTGAAACTAATAGCAAATAAGCATTCCTCCATGTAACATCTCTCTTACCGTCATCTACTAATTTGAAAAATCGATCACTGCGTTTGACTGAGAACCTTGAAAAATAAGAAAAGAATAGTGCAAGTGGTACCGCCCATATAAGATATGGGATCATGTAATGAAAATTAATGGGTAAAAAACCAAATGCTTGTGAAGAGTCAGGACCAATCCAATTGCCAATGATAAATATCGCAGCAACTTTATAATTAAATTTATCTCCCGAGAAATATAATATAGGGATAATTATACTAAAAGCGATTATAAAATGACCAAGCTCTGGCAACCTTCTTACCTCTTTTAATCTGATTTAGAAATTTTATATTATTATGAAAAACTAAAAATTTTGATATTGAACTTAATTGTTCCTTTCTACATATAAAATTACTGAAGAAAATTATCTTTTTCTATCGGAAAATTTTATTTTCATAACGTATTATTATCAAACATGGTAGAAGTTGATCAAGATATTTATAAAGAATTAGCATTACATTTAGATAAGTTACCAATTGGTTATCCTGCGACAGATTCAGGCGTAGAATTACGAGTTCTAAAGCATCTCTTTACCCCCGAACAAGTAAAAATAGGACTTAAGTTAAATTTTCAACCAGAACCATTAAAACGAATTTTCAAGAAGTTAAAAAAAACTTTTCCTTCTATTGAAGAACTTGAACAAAAACTCGATGAGATGTATTTTAATGGTCTAATCAATCGTGGAACGCGAAAAGAAGGAGATATTGAAGAAAAATATTATTTTTTGGCTCCATTTGTCATTGGATTCTTTGAATACCAATTAAATCGTTTAACTAAAGAGTTTTATAATGATGCTGAGGAATACATGAAAGAAGCATTTTGGAAAGAATTTAATGTAGCAGGTATTCCGCAGTTAAGAACAATCCCGTTAGAACAAACCGTAGAAACGGAGCAATCAATTGCAACTTATGATGATTTGAAAGAGATAATTAACAACATTGGGGAACCAATTGCTGTTATGGAATGTATATGTAGACAGGGACATCAACTAATAGGAGATCCTTGTAAAAAAACAAAACTACTTGAATCTTGCTTCTCTTTTCGCACTGCAGCTAGATCAGTGATAGAAAAGGGGATTGGGAAGGAGATAACAAAAGAGGAGGCAATTAAAATTATTGAAAAAGCAGAAGATGATGGATTAGTCCTTCAACCTAGCAACTCTGGAAAACCATTTGCTATGTGTACTTGTTGTGGATGTTGTTGTGGGGTATTAACAAACCAAAAACGGTATCCTGAACCGGCACAATTCTTCGCTACTAATTTTTATGCCGAAGTTGATCCTGATTCATGTATTGGATGTGGAATTTGTGAGGATCGATGTAATATGGATGCTATTCATATAGAAGATGCCATTGCTCAAGTTGGTAAAACAAAATGCATTGGATGTGGTGTTTGTGTTCCAACTTGTACTTCTGAAGCAATGAAACTCTACAAGAAGGAGGAGGAAATTATCCCCCCAAGAAACACAATGGATGCTTATAGGGCTATCATGGACAAAAAAGCTGAACTTGCTAGAGCTGAAAAAAGCTAAAAATACAATTTTTTTTCACGTTTTCTTTAGAGTTTAAGTCATAAAGAAAAAGATCAATGAAATACTCCCTAATATACAAATCACAAGCCCAACAGCCCGCCCCATAGTTATTGCAGATAATTTTTGAACATAAGTCGATGTAATAATTCCAGAAATAATCGAACCTATAGCAAGATATAGTGAGAGTTCGAAATTAATGAACAACTGCCCTTTAATTGTAAGACCTAAAATTTGATAAAATAAGAAAGTACAAGAACCTATTGTAATGCTCAAGATTAGAGCGGTACCGACCCCTTTTTTAAGAGGGTAACCATAAAGTATCACTAGTACTAGTACAAAAATGAGGCCTGAACTTGCCCCAAATAACCCTGAGTTTAATCCAATTAAGATTCCAAACCCTATAGCCAAAATATAAAACATTCGTGATCCGCGTGATATGAATCCTTCAATAGACTTTGTCTCAGTAATTAACTGTTCTTCAATTTTTTTATTCAATTCAGTTATTCCTTCTTCATCTTTTTCTGTCTTTATGGTTTTCCGTGCTAAATTCTGAATCATTTTTTTTACGGATTCATGAGTAGGAAAACCCCTTTTAAGAAATAGGAGTCCCAAAACTACGATAAAGGCAGGAATAAACCATCCAAAAATTGAGCCTAATGCCGTGGTCATTAAAACCCAGACACCTAAAAATGAGATCATCATGGCTACCATGATTACTATCAAGATATCTATTCTAATTGCGAATTTCTTTTTCCTAAGATACCCTATTGAAACCGCAGCTGATGTAATCACATCATTTAACAAGTTTATTGCAATTGCTAGAAAAACATCGCCGGTCAATAATAGGATAATGGGAAGAACAATTCCTTGACCTGTTTGACCAATAAAACTTATGCTGATTCCTACAAGTACACCTATAACGATTAAAATTATGATGTGATAAATCTCCAATGCCATTATAAATTCATATATTTAATTCTTTAATTATTATTCATTATTCGTTGATGATCCATTTAAAATTATCATTAAGACATAAAGTGAAAGCTTTAAATTTCCTTACAGCAATTTCTTTTTATAAACTAGAACTAACGAAATAGTAATGCAAATGAATATTGAAATCTCAAAAGAAGATTCGGATTACATGTACAGTTTAGTCCAGAAAATTGTTGATGAGATTGGACCTAGAATGCCTTGTAGTTCACAAGAAGCTGAAGGAGCAGATCTAATAAAAAAAGAACTTGAGAAAACCTGTGATGATGTGTTTCTAGAAGCATTTGAATGCCATCCAAAAGCTTTTCTTGGATGGATAAAACTAATCGTAATTATGGTCCCATTTTCAATGATACTTTATTTACTCATGCAATTAACCTCAGAGATTACTTGGTTAATAATGATTCCCATTATTTCTTTTATTCTGGTATTATTGCCAATTTTAATTATGTGGGAGGAATTTTTTAACTATAAAGAGTTTATAGACATCTTTTTCAGGAGAAGATCATCTCAAAATGTAGTTGGTAAATTTAAACCTAAAGGAGAAATAAAAAACATCATTCTTTTTTCAAGCCACATTGATTCAGCCTTACAATTTAATTTGCTCAAATGGCTAAAATGGGGTTTTATTCCTCTTGCATTTGGAGCCATAATAATTATGATAATCTGGTTAATACTTTCGACAATGACCTTAGTATTTACAATAATAGGATTTTCTGGAATTAGACATGTATTTTTTCTAGCAGTAGTTTGGCTCCTTATTATTGGTGGCCCTTGTTTTATAAGCCTTTTCTTTTTTGTACCATTAGGAGAGAAAGGAAACGTTGTTCCAGGAGCAGTAGATAATCTGAGTAGTTGTTCAGTCATAGTAGGACTTGGCAGATATATTAAGAACCATAGGGATATAATCCCAGAAAACACTGAAATTAGATTAATTAGTTTTGGTAGTGAAGAGAGCGGATTACGAGGATCTTACCGTTACGTTGCTGCTCACTTAGAAGAACTGAAAAAATTCGATGCTATGGTTTTTAATATGG
>JAHLWT010000047.1 GCA_019057775.1 Promethearchaeota archaeon | reverse complement strand
ATGACGAAGATGAATATAAGCCACGTGCCCCTCCTCCCGTTCAACCTCCATCTATATCCTCTCCATCAATACCTCCACCAACCGTACCTCCACCAACCGTACCTCCACCAACTATGCCTCCACCAACCGTACCTCCACCAACTATACCTCCCCTAACGCCACTTCCCACACCTGTCCCCTCGCTTGAACCTCCCATTTATCAACCGGAAATTACTATTCCTAGTGGTCCTTCACAGGCAGATTATAACATTATAATGACTCAAGTTCAAGAAAAAGACAAAACACTCAATGAACTACAAAACCAGATAAATGAAGTTAATGCTCAATGCGCTAATTTAAATGGCCAACTTTTAGATAGAGATAATCAAGTAAAACAATTAACTGGACAAGTTCAATCTTTTCAAACAACAATAGAAAGCTTTCAGAGTCAAATTACACAGTTAAACAATGAGAAAGCTCAACTACAAGCTCACATTCCTCAATTACAAAATCAACTTCAACAAGTTCAACAAGAAAATATGACCCTACAACAACAAATTGGCCCATTACAAGCCCAAATCAACAAATTACATGATGAAATCGCTTATAAAGAAAAAAGAATTCAAGAATTGAAGGAGCCCAAAGCTGTCATGCCATCAAGTTTAGCTCAAGGGATTACTTCACAAACTCCAACATACGGTAGCAGTCCTTCTTTTGGACTTTCAACCGATTCTACACCAATTTCAACCCCCGACCCTACACCAACTCCTAGCATAAGCCCAGGACTTGGATCGGGAAGGAGAATTTGCCCTAATTGTGGAGCTACTGGATTTGCAATTAAGGAGGTTGAAGATAAATCAAAAATAATAAGTTACATCCCTAAACCGATTTTTGCAAAGAAATCTGTCTGCACCAAATGTGGTTTTGAATTTTAATTTATTTTTATTTTTCAACTTTTTTATGTGAATTTAAACAAAATCTACATTCAATATTTTCGTTTATTTGGTTTTATTAATCAATATTTCATATAAATTTGAATTATTAGGAAAATTATTTATATCATTATTTTAATTAATATTGCAAACTTAATATGGAAAAGTTAAGGGTAAAATAGAGTAAGTATGTCAGAATTTCGTGAGGATTTATTAGCAACCCCTATCAATAAAAAACGATTAGTTAAAATCATTCTTACAGCTGTTTTATTGGTTACCTCATTTGCATTTTCAATCTTCTTGTTTAGCCTTCTCTGGGGGACCCAAAGACCCCTTCCTAGCGACCAATTGTCCGAAGCAGAATATGAGGATGCTCTATTAATATATCCTCCTTTTCCTTATAATTTATCCGATTTTCTAGATCTATTTTCTAATCTTAATTTAACCGAAGACCAATTAGGAGATCTTTTAGATTCATTACAAAATATGTTTGATGGAGATATTGACGATTTAGACTTAAGTGATTATGCTTCAGCACTCGCAGCTCTTATGTTTTCTGAAGTTGAGGTTTTTAGATTATATGACTATGACGATTTTAACGAAATGACAACAAAATTATGGAAATACGAAAGTTTTGACGAATATACAGGCGTTGGATGGCATTCAACTGCTGCTATACAGCCACATGATTTTTATTCGTATGGTGATTATTATTCGTATCATTGGGATAAAGATCTGTTAAAGTTAAAGATACCACTCACTCCTAACATTGGTAATAATTCCATGGTGCTACCTTCACTATTTCCTACTCCTTTTATTTTAGAGGGGAGCATTTTTGCTAACCCAGATTATATGGAAGGTTATCCAACTTTATATAAAGACGACTTTAATTGTACTATAATAGAATTCGATTCTAATACTCAAGGAGATATAAATATGACGTACGAGTTGTTTGGTTTAGATTTGCCAACAAGCTCCGAAATAGACGCAATTGCGGTTGAACCAACATACACACCCGACTCTATAAAAAACAAATACTTACAATTAAAAGGGGATACCATTGATGTATATATAAATAACAACGACGATTTTGCATATCATTATAATGTTTTAGATGGAATCATAGTTAGTTCTGATAATGCCTTTATAGTTGCTGATAAGATAAGGAATTATCTCCAATATAATTTTGAACGAATAACAAGCCCAGATCAATATAATCCGGCTCCAGAGGGATATGATCAGGTGGAGTGGTTTTGTGAGCAAAGAATTGGTTATTGGTCTGATTTTGCCTCAGCATTTTGCGCTTTTACACGAGCTTTTGGCATAGCAAGCCGTTTTGTTGACGGATTTAATAGTTATACTATTCAAGAATTCTATGATCCTGTAGAATTTAAAAATACTGTCGCTATTAAATTTAAAAATTTGTATAACTGGGCAGAAGTTTATATTCCGACAAGTATATCTGGAGATGGTCAGTGGGTACAAATGGATGTCTATTATGATAATTTTGGAGCGAATCCTCCTAGTTTAGAAAATTATTTATTAACCTTAAATTCAGGCTTTATTGCCGGATATAGAGGCAATGTAGCAGACCTAACTGCAACATTGACCCTTGATGGTGCTCCAGTTGAGGGAGCGACCATTTCTTTCTACGATCTAAATTCTTATCAATATCTTGGTCAAGCTGACACTAACTTAAATGGAGATGCTTTACTTTCGATTAATATTGATGATACGCAAGTTGTTGGACCCCACTTAATATTTGCCCAATACAATCCTGGCGTTAATGCCACCACTAATTATACCGTATATGGAGATATTCAAGTCAATCTCCAAAATATTAATCCCCAAGAAGTTAATATATCACTAGATACAAGAACAAATATTCAAGGCTACGTGATAGATCCTATAAACAATCAACGGGTTAGCGGAGCAACTATAGAATTCGTACTACTTCAAAAAGGAACAAATAATAGAGTTGTAACTCTTCCATTTCTTCCATTTGACATTACATTTACAACTACAGATTCTAATGGAGATTTTAATATGGATATTAATGTTGATCCTTCTGTTCCAGTAGGACAATATGATCTAAGAGTAGATACTAACGGAAGTTGGTATTTTACGGATTACGCTGTGGGATTTGTAAACGATTCAAGTAACAGGATGGATTTTAATGTAACTAAAGGTATTGTTAAAAATGTATGGTTTTATATCAACGATGTTCCATCGGATATCCCAGATTCTCCCGTTGTAAATAGAGGTTCGACGATTGTTTTAAAAGCTAAAGTCGTAAACGAAGCTAATTATCCATTAGCTAATCAAGATGTTTCTTTCTATGATTATACAAGGGGCATTCAAATAGGCTTGAATACGACAGATACTAATGGAATTACAACACTTCACTATTCTGTAGGAAATTCTATCACAGGTCCTAATCTATTATATGCTAAATTAGGAATCGAAGAAAACTATTCTTATTTTATATTAAATGAAGAACCAACAATTGACATTTTATCTGGGCCAACACCCCGAGAAATTAATCGTACTGGTGCAGGAGCCAGTAATACTATTTTTAATATAGAAGGAGAAATTAATGATAGTACTAACAGTAATCCTATTAAATATTCCGCATTAAATTTAAAACTATTAAAAGGTGGAATGGATTACTCTACATATTTAATGCCAAGTAGTATGATTTGGACAGATTCTAATGGATATTTTAATTTTAATTTTGAGGTTGATTCTGATACACCAACAGGTAATTATTCCTTAAGATTAGATTTTAATGGCACAATTGATTACATGTTTCAACCTGAATATCCCGCATCTTTTAATTTACCTTATATTAATACTTCCTCGACATTTACAAATGAATTAAAGGTTACGACTCCAGCAACATTAAAGTTTAATTATTGAATAAATGGTACAACTTC
>JAHLWT010000046.1 GCA_019057775.1 Promethearchaeota archaeon | reverse complement strand
ATATTTATAAGAATGATATAACTTATTATTAATCAACGAATAATTTTGAACTTAGTCACGCTGCAGGCGTGACGATCTCATGAACGAAGTGAATAATAAATTCCGATACATTAAATTATATGAAGTTCATGAATTCTGATTATTTTTGAATAAATTCTCAGATATTGGATAAACATATTCAAAACCTGATCCGGCAGGGAGAACATCAGCAGCTTGATTTCAAGTTTTGCATTACCGACTCAAAAAAGATCGCCCGTACTTTAGTTGCTTTTTCAAATACTGATGGCGGAAAAATATTGATCGGAGTTAAAGACAACGGTGCAATAACCGGTATCCATTCCGATGAAGAGTTTTACATGGTACAAGCTGCAGCACAAATGTATTGTCGTCCTGCAATACATTTTGAATATTATAACTGGGAGATAACCGGCAAAACTGTTTTGGAGATTATTGTTCCGGAAAAAAATAATTTGCTGCATTATGCCCTGAACGAACAAGATAAATGGCGTGTTTATATCAGGGTTGAGTACCAGAACTTCTTAGCCAATATTGTATTCATCCGAACCTGGAAACGGAAAAGGAAAAATACCGGTACCCTTGTCCGGTATACGGAAACAGAAAGAATACTATTAACTCATTTGAAAAAAACAGGGCATATCAGCCTCTCCAAATTTCAGCGAATGGCGAAAATCAGCCGGTACAAAGCCGAAAGCATTCTTGTAAATTTGCTTGTACTAAAAATCATAAATATCCATTTTACGGATAATGGGGTCTTTTATACACTGAAGGGAGATGGGAGAAGAGGAGATGGGGAGACTGAGAGACTAAGAGATTGAGAGACAATGTGGCAAGAAGTAAGTACTTGGCGAAGGGTGCGAAATGTAGAGCCGAATTGTATTCGGCTGGAAATGGCAAAACGAGCGAAGAGCGGAAAGCAGGGTGGCTAAGGACAGGATTGTAGAACGACTCTCCGAGTCGTTATTAACTGGTTATTCAGATGAAAGATGAATAATGAAAGGGCTAGGGAGCAAAAATTTCGGATTTTGAATGATGAATGGTAAAAAGCAGTGACAAATAATTAGTAATGGGTAATGGGTGATAAGGAAAAAAGTATACAAAAGCAATTACCCCGGAGGGGTAACATTATTTGCCACAGGCATCCCTTTGGGAGTAGAAAATAAAACAAACAAAGTAAGCACGCCGGAACTGCCGGTTTTGATCAGTGTCGTAGCCTTTTCATCCGGCGCAAGTTACCAACAGCTGATTCAAAGAACAGTAGCACTGGTAGTTGCAGGGAAAGCATAGGGTGTAGAGCAAAGTAACCTACTGCTTTCTTCCATAGCTCCATAGCTCCGAAGGAGTCCCTGTGGGAGAGTCCCTACGGGAGAATGCCTTCGGCAGGCGCAACTAACCTATATTTTTTGTAAAATCTTCACAATTTTATTAGATTAGCAGTTCTTGGATAAAAAAGTTTATTGACGATTAACCTTTCTAACCAATTTATTTTCAACGTTTAGTCATTATTTATGAAGGAAAAAGAACGAATCGGGAAGATTGCTATATGTCCTGAAGCTCAAAGATTATTACATATTCTTTTAGAAGAAAATCCGGAATTTTCAGCGATAATCCATCAAGCAGAAGATGAGGAAGAAGCCTCAGAAAACATCCGGAAATGGGTTATACAATACATGAAGTACCGGCAAAATACCTATACGTATTATCAACATAAAACAGGCGTAAAAGGGGAGTATGAAAAATTAAGCTGGAAGGACTTTGCAGCCATCAGGATACTCGATTACCTCGATCATGCAGGAAGGGAATTTGAAAATCTTAACTTAAGAGGCCTAATCTCTGTAAATCATCCTTTTAAACAAATTTGGCTTGCCGTTCACCATGGTACAGGAGGGGGAAAACCCCCGTTTTTTGAAGATATGATACAATTATTCAGGCAGTATTCCGGGAAAAGTGAACGAACTCTTCCACCGAAAAAAAAGGTGTTAGCATGGATGAACAGGCATCCTTCCGGCCTTGACCCGGAAATTATAAAAATAAGAAAAGAGAATCGTGAACGTATTTTAAACATCATTATTGACCGGATTGATTCCGGTGTAATAAAAAGCAAACGGTTTAGTTACGAACCGGGTTTGACAAGACGGGAAAAATTTTCAAAGTGCCTGGAATGGTGGAATGATAGCAGGTTTCATTTAAGATTTGCAGCCAGATCTCCTGATCTCCTTAACAAAATGCTTGATTATTCGCTTGATCCGGAGACCATGGAACTGCTTTACGAAGCAGAAAATGCAGGAATTCCCTTTTTTATCAACCCTTATTACCTGTCCCTTTTAAACACCTCTGAGCCTGATTTTGCTGTCGGAGCCGACCTTGCCATCAGAGATTATGTAATTTACAGTAAAGAATTAATTGAGGAATTTGGTCATATAGTGGCATGGGAAAAAGAAGATATTGTTGAACCGGGTAAGCCAAATGCAGCAGGATGGTTACTACCCAACGAAACCCACATTCACAGGAGGTATCCCGAGGTAGCTATTTTAATCCCCGACACCATGGGGCGTGCCTGTGGCGGTTTATGCACTTCCTGTCAGCGAATGTACGATTTTCAAAGGGGGCATCTGAATTTTAACCTGGGAAAATTAGTCCCAAACGGAAAGTGGTCGGATAAATTGATCTATTTATTGGATTATTTTGAGAACGATTCTCAACTCCGTGATATTTTAATCACCGGTGGTGATTCCCTGATGAGTTCCGACAGAAGTCTTCGTGAAATCCTGGAGCAGGTTTATCAAATGGCTCTCAGAAAGAAAAAAGCAAATTTATCCCGTCCTGAAAAGGAAAAATATGCTGAACTGGTCAGGGTCAGATTAGGAACAAGACTTCCTGTATATCTTCCACAGAGGATCACTCCGGGATTAATAAGAATTCTTGCAGAATTTAAAGAAAAAGCCTTGAAAATAGGAATAAAACAATTTGTCATTCAGACACATTTCGTATCAGCTATGGAAATTACACCGGAATCCCGGGAGGCTATTAAAAGATTAATTTCTGCCGGTTGGATTATAACAAACCAATTGGTTTTTACTACAGCTGCTTCACGGCGTGGTCATTCAGTAAAACTCAGACAAGTTTTGAATGATGCCGGCATTCTTTCGTACTATACATTTACGGTAAAAGGTTATATGGAAAACTATCATAGCTTTGCAACAAACGCACGTGCTGTACAGGAACAAATAGAAGAAAAACGATTTGGCAGGATTCCCGGTAAAGATCTCGAACTCATCCGGCAATTACATGAGAATGCTGAAAACGCGGTTGAAAATATTAATGTCTTGAGGAAAAAGAATGGCCTTCCTTTTCTGGCTACAGACCGTAATGTATTAAATTTACCCGGCGTAGGGAAAAGCCTTTCATTCAGGGTAATAGGAATCACCCGACATGGACGGCGCATCCTTGAATTTGATCACGATCGTACCCGGTTCCACAGTCCTATCATAAACAAAATGGGGAAGGTAAATCTTATTGAGCCAAAACCAGTACAGGAATACCTTGAGCAGTTAAAAGAACTGGGTGAAGACATCTCCGAATACAAGGATATTTATGGATATTCAATTGGAGAAACAGAAAGGTTAATGCCAATTTATGAATACCCGGAATATGATTTTCAGGTCACTGATAAAATAACCAATATTGAAATTTAAAATAATATGATAGCTAATAAATCTGCTTAGCGGTTCTCAACCGCTTAGCGGATTAAGATGCTGTCGGATGTTTCCATCCGGCAGTTAATGATATGGCAAGATTTTAATTGCTCCAGTGTTCAATGTCAGGTGGAAACACCTGACATCATGTAA
>JAHLWT010000045.1 GCA_019057775.1 Promethearchaeota archaeon | reverse complement strand
AAGTGTTTAAAATTAAGAAACCACCTAAAGGATTAGGCATACTATTATTAATAGGGCCTGCTTTGGTTTGGTGTTCCGAATACATCGGGTCAGGAGAGGTAATTCTGGCTACCAGGAATGGAGCAATTTTGGGTGTGTCCATTATTTGGGTTATTGTTGCCGGTATCTTTTTAAAGTATTGGATCGGTATGAGCGGAGCACGGTATACCGTATGTACAGGTGAGGGAATGATAGATATGTTTAGCCGCATACCCGGTCCCACAAACTGGGTTGTGTGGGTTGTCATGATTGCACAATTTATGGCCGCAACAATATCAATCGGATCAATTGCTTCAGTAGCCGGAGTATTTTTATCCAATCTGTTCCATTTCTCATCTTATATCGGTGGTTGGCTTGTAACATTTTTTGCTCTGATTGTAGTGTGGTCTGGAAGTTTTAACTGGCTGAAAATCGTTATGAGTATATTGGTTGTTATCATAATTATTGGGATCTTTTATGTATCTGTTCAAGTTTTTCCTGATATACAAACTTTTTTAAAAGGATTAATTCCTCATAAACCTCAAGTTCCTGAGTGGGCGTTAAATAAAGGAGTAGACTTAAATCCCTGGAAAGAAATGTTGCCTTTAATAGGCTGGAGTGCAGGAGGTTTTGCAAGCCAGGTTTGGTATTCCTACTGGGTTATTGGAGCAGGTTATGGTGCTGCAAAAGCCAATGTTTATGGCGAACCTGCTGACCTTAAAAAACTGAAGCAAATTACCGTTCCTGAAGCACGTAAAATTAAAGGCTGGTGCAGGGTCTTATATGTGGATGCAACCATCGCTATGCTTATCGGGGCAGTGGTAACCGTTGGATTTCTGGTTGCAGGAGCAGGAATACTTGGCCCCAAAGAATTAGCACCCGAAGGAGAAAATGTTGCCATCCAATTATCCGTGGTTTTTTCAGAGAATTGGGGGAGACTTGGAGGAATTTTATTTATGATAGGAGGAACGGCTGCACTTATTGCTACACAAATTGGTCAATTAGCCGGTTGGCCAAGGCTGTTGGCTGATACTTTCAGGATTTGCATACCAGGCTATAAGGAAAAATTTAAATGGCGGACGCAATTCAGAATGTTTTTAATCTTTTTTCTGATCACAAATATGATTATTGTTTATACAATAGGATTTAGGCCTGTAATTCTGGTCAAACTGGCGGCTATTATGGATGGGTTGTTATTAACACCTCTACAGGCGGTCTGTGTAGGAATCGGTTTATTTTTTGTCATGCCCGGGCTTTTCAGTCGAAACGTTAGCAGGATACTTCAGCCCAACTGGATATTTGGATTGGGATTATTGTTGGCTTTTTTAGTGTTTGGGTATTTCTGTATCTATCAGATTCCTTCGTTTTTCTAATTATCAGGTAGTCTGCCGTCAAAATCGGTCCTGTCATATTCAGGGTTTAATGGAAATTTTATGGCTTTTCTATCTCTTTTCGACCGGTATATTGCAGTAAATATTTCAACCGTAGCTCTGCCGTCTTCACCAGTTACCAGTGGTTTCCTTTCTTCCTGAATTGCGTTCAGGAAATCCTCAATTTGCAATTGAAGGAAATATTCCATTGGATTAATCTTTTTAAAAAGATTGGAATCCTCTTTTATCCAGTTTTTAAGCATTTTCTCTTCACCGGGGACCGACCAGATATCATTTACAGGAGGTTCCTGAATATTTGAGACACCAGCAATAAACATGGCGCCTCCATCGGTTTGGATACCAACTGATGCACCATTATCTCCGTGGACATGAACTTTACCGTATATTCCGGGTTTCTGTGAGTTACTTACGATGATATTACCTATACCCCCGTTTTTGAATTTCAGGATGGCGAGTGCTGTATCTTCCACTTCGATGTATGGGTGATTTAAATTGCCCCAGATACCGTAAAGTTCATAGATCTCACCCATATACCAGTGAAGGAGGTCAATTTGATGGGGTGCCTGATTTACAAGAATGCCTCCGCCTTCGCCTTTCCATGTTCCCCGCCAGGAATCACTTTCGTAATAGGCTTGATCACGCCAACCCAGAATAGTGATTGTACCCAAAACGGGTTTCCCTATCTTTCCCTCATCAATGGCTCGTTTCACTCTCTGGCAAGGAACATAAAACCTCCTCTGGGATACTACTCCAATTTGTTTGCCAACTTTCGTTGCCATACCTAAAATGGCATCACAATCCTCAAGTGAAGAAGCCAAAGGCTTTTCAACAAATACATTTGCTCCTTCTGTCAACGCTTCTATTGCTGGTTCCATATGTGCAGGATGAGGGGTACATATATGAATAACATCCAGCTTTTCCCGGGCCACCATTTCGCTTACATTAGCATAGGCTTTCACATTATATTTACGGGCAAACTTTTCAGCCCGGCCGGGAGTTGAACTACTGACTGCTAAAAATTCTGATTGAGGCAGTTTTGCTAAAGCAGCAGCATGAAGATGTCCTGCTTTTCCACAGCCTACCAAGCCTGTTTTTAGTTTTTCCATTTTGAATGGAATTTTTTTTACAAAGAATTTCGCTCAGAATTATTTTTTTTAAAATGATTTATTTTTCAGGAATAAGAATGACTTTGAGCAGTTCTTGTTCTTTATGAAAGAGTCGTTTGAACCATTCAGCTCCTTCCGATAAAGGGGCTTCGGCACTTAAAAGTGCTGTTACATTAATTTTTCCTGAAGAAATCATATCCAAAACTGCAGAATACTCTCCGTTTATGGCACAGGAACCCTGAAGCCTCAATTGCCTGGTTACAACAGCTTGAAGTGGTAATTCTATAGTTGGAGAAATATTACCTATCAGGGTCAGGTTTCCTCCCTTACGCAGGCAGTTAATCGCTGTATTAACAGCAGGACTTATCCCAACCACTTCAAAAGCGACATCTGCTCCTCTTCCTTCCGTAAATTTTTGAATTTCGGTAATTACATTTGTTTTTTCCGGATTAAGGACAAGATCAGTTCCAAGCTTTCTCGCAAGTTCAAGCCGCTTTTCTTTAGGATCAACAGCAATAATTTTTCTGCATCCAGACACTTTGAGAATCTGTACTACAGATAATCCGACCATCCCTGTACCAACAACCACGGTTGTATCATCAGCCGAGATAGGGGTCAATTCAACAGCATGTAAGGCAACAGCAACGGGTTCCACCATTGCAGCTTGTGTAAATGTAACCTTGTCAGGAATTTTATATAATATATGTTGAGGCACAGCCACATATTCAGCATAAGCCCCGTCTTTTCTATATTCTTTGGTTGAGACACCGAAAACCATTCTCCCATCACTTAAATTATACATACCCTTCAGGCTATACCAGTCATCTAATTTATAGATTGTCGAATCAAAGGTTACCCTGTCGCCGGTATGCCAATCTCTTACATTTTTCCCTTTTCTGACAATAACTCCGGAAGCTTCATGTCCCATGATAATTGGGGGAATTCTTCTGCCTGAGCTTCCATCCATACCATGGACATCACTGCCGCATATACCAACTGCTTTTACCTGCACAAGTACATCATCATCCGTTATTTCAGGTTCAGGGACCTCTTTATATGAAAATTTCATATAGTCTTCCAGTACCAGAGCTTTCATAGATAAATTTTTTAATCCACCAAATGCCTAACATCCCAAACCAAAAACTAAAAAACACCAAATCAGATAAACCATACTTATTAACTTAAGTTGCTAGTTACAGGCCTGCCACGTGAAATGCGACGCTTGCCCTGTGAAATTTGAGGTACGAAAACATTTCACCAGGGCAGGAGCATATTTCACCGTGGTTACGGGATTCGAGTTAATATGCTTATAATCAAAACGATACATATTATACTAATTGTTTAATATTTAA
>JAHLWT010000044.1 GCA_019057775.1 Promethearchaeota archaeon | reverse complement strand
CGCCTCAATTCCCATATCTTCGGATTTATCAATTGAGGAGTCTCAAGTTTTAGCTCTCGTTGAAGAATTTCTAAATCAAAATAGAGTATGTTATAAATCTGATTTGGCTTCTTTCATCAAAAACAGAAGTTTTCAAGAGGATAATGGGTTAAATCATAATGGTATTAATCATATACTCGATTCATTGGTTGCCAAGCATATGATTGTAGAAGGATCAAAGATTACAAGAAATACAATACTATCCAATTTAAACCGAAGTAGTATTTACGAGGAGATAAAGAATAATCCTGGAATGTATTTAAATAAATTATCGAAAAATCTGGGAATAAGTATTTTTCTGACAAATTGGCACCTAATTATTTTACTGAGATTTAATATGATAAGAAAACAAGAATTTAATAAGCAAATCGCATATTTTGACTCGGATTTACCCGTGGAAAACGACCATATATTTCAAATCATTTCGAGAGTAAAATGTAGCGAAATAATTGAATTTTTAAAATTAAATTCGAATGGTTGCACAAAATCCCAAATAGCCAAAACCCTCAGAATGCATCACACGACTGTGAATAAATATCTTGAGGTTTTAATTGAAAATCAATTAACGAATCTTAAAATTATTGACAAGAAAAACTGTTATTGCTTAAATGCTGAAAAATTAGAACAATTAAAGAGTCTTCAATAGACTTTCATTAGAAGTCCTATCTTATCTCCTTATAGTGTCACTTTCTTTATTGATGGTTTTAAATAAGAGATTAATCCTTTATTATTTAATTGAGAATAAAAAGAAGTCAGAAACAAAATTAAATGAACTACCAATTTCAATTCATTGAAACAGAACTAACAGAGTAAAAAACAAGAGATGAGATACTATTGGATGAAATTCCCGAACCTCTAAAAAAAATACTTGTGATTAATGCCACTTTAGCGTTTATTTCAGCAATGCTTTATACAACCCTTTTTTTAAATTTCATTATTGAAAGTTTTAGTTTACCTGGTTTTGATCGTCTATACATGGGGATCTTTGGCGGCACCCAATTAATTTTCGGGATCTTCGCCTTATTAGAGGTATCTCGTAAAGAAATTAAACAAGTACAATTATTCTTAGAATTGCTTATAGCATGGCAGGTTATGACCGTTATTGTAAATATATATAATGGAATACTTTTATCTTTTCCAACACAACCTATTATAATCATATGGGTAAATAATGCAATTTTTCTCATAATGATTGTAATAAACATTTATTATTACCGTAGATACCGAAAATAGGGAAGCTTTCTTATCATAAGATTAAGAACTTTTTTGTTGATGCAAAAGAATAACGAAAAGATAACAGAAGAATTAAAAAAAGTAAAAATAAAACTAGAGATTTCCTATTTTAACCTCTTAATGTCACTTTTTTTATTGATGACTTTAAATAGGAGATTTAATCCTTTATAATCTAATGAAGAATAGAAAGGTTAAAAAAATATAATTATTATAAAAGTGATAAAAATGTCACTAACTTTCGAGTATTTCGCATTCCCTCTAGATATCTTTTTCTTGTTATCTATATTTATTGAGACAATTGTGGTCATTTCCCTAAATGTAATGCTACTCTGGTCAGGTAGGGTAGAGAAGGAAATGCGGAAAGGGAATATTTTGATTAGTCTTGGTATTGTAAATATTATCTTTATACTGCTTAAATTTACTGTTCCTGGTGTTGTTGGTCTACCTTCTACTGAAGCAGAGATTATTATTTATAGGATTTATGTGTTAGTAACAGGCTTGCTTGTAAGATTTCCCTTCTTTATAACATACGGACTATTGATGTATTGGTATGGAAAGGTAAATAGAGATTTAATTGGGACTAAATACAGGGTTTCAACTTGGATATTTTTGGTTTGCAATGGTTTTTTTGTGGTAAATTTCACTTTTGCTTATATTATGAACTTCACATCAACTCCATATGCTTTTATTGATATTCAAGGAAGAATACGACAAATAATTCTATTGGTGTATTTTGTAGGATGGATTATTTTATCAATTCATGGAAAATTAGCTAAAAACATCAAATTTATCATTTCAGGAGTTTTAGGGGGTGTCATGGTTTTTTTTATGTTTTTAACATATACAATCATGATTCGACTTGTTTAAATCCTACTTGATCTCTTACATAAAATCTAAGATCAATTAAACCCTCCGTTTGAAAAGGTTATAGTTCTTGACAAGATTTAAATCTTCAAAAAATTTCCTATTATATCTCCTCCAAGTGTCACTTTTTTTATTGATGCCTTTAAATGGAATATTTGGTTAGATTAATTCAATAATTCAGTTTAGTTAATTCTAAGATCTTGAAAAAACTAAGTCTTACTGTATTGTATTTTAGATATTAAAATATAAAACCGATAAAGGGAGAGAAAATTGGAAGATAATGAGACCATTAATAATAAAAATGAAATAGTGTCGATCTGGTTTGGATTTCCACTAAACAAAACGCAATCAGTTGTTCTTCTTGTGCTCTCATCCTTGGGGGTCATGAGCCTTCCAGTAATCATTTTTGAATATATCCTCTATTATATTTTATATTACAATAGCTTTATGTATTATTACAACTTAATTCACATAATTTTCTATTCAGCTTGTTTTATATTAAGCCTGTACACATTTTTAAAGGTTATAAAAGGTATCAAAATCCAAGGTAAACAAAAGAAAGTTTTAGAATCCAGCCTTACTCATGTTCTGTGGTTAGGAATCCATCTCACATACAACCAAACACTCGCCCTTTTCACACTTTCTCTGAGTGGAATACTTTTCACTTCTTATTATTCTATTATGCTCATGTTCGATTATGCTCGCATTTATTATTTTGGGGTTATAAGCATTGTTCTTCTAATAATTTGCATTTATACGGTTTATAGGATTAAAAAACCCAAAATTAAATCCGATGATGCTAAAGAATTAAACAGATTTTCATTATTCCTATTTATTTTATCAATCTTGTTATTCATCTCTTTAATTGTCCCAATGTTTTTTTACACAATCATATTGGTTCTTGATATTATTTCTATTATCTTTTACGACTCTTTTTATTTTAGTAGTTTAACCGATTTAATCACTCTGATGATTTATATATCTTTGGTTATTCTGAGTGCTTTGAACCTTAAAAGTAAATATAATTTCTCCTTATCGTTGAAGAAATCATATATGATATCACGAAAACAAAAAATGTTTGGAATTATTAAAATAAATCCTGTTATGGCGCTTGTATTTCTCTCACTTTCGATTTTTGTTGTGTTATATCTTTTATTTAGCCTAAGTATTGAAATATTTATCGTAAGCTCGATTGGAATAGATATATTTACTTACATTTTTTATGTAATACTCCTACTTTTTCCCTGTTTTTATACTATAGATTTCATTCTAAAAAAGAACCGACTAGAATTATTCTTGGAATCATATTATGGAGAAAAATTTCCAATGAATAAATGGTTCGGTTTAAAAGTGAACAAAAGTCAAAGTACCATCATATTTTGGTTAAGTTTATTCTCAGCTGGTTATCTTATTTACCTTATTATCATTTTTTTCATAAATCTCCCCTTTATGCTTTATATAATTGAACATTATCCCGAAATATTCGATTCTAGATATTTGATTAGAAATTCAATTGAAATTTGTGCCCAATGTTTAATGGTGATAATATATCTTTATTCCATGATAGTAACAAGAAAATTTCGATATTCTAAAGAAAATTCTGGAATTAATATGTAATTATTTAGCTGCTTAATTAAAACGCGATGCATGAATTTAGATATAATTTACTGGAGAATAAAAAGATTAAAAAAAAACTTTAATGTCAAACCCCACTCACTCGACAAAATAGATTAGGTCC
>JAHLWT010000043.1 GCA_019057775.1 Promethearchaeota archaeon | reverse complement strand
AGATTTTTACTAAAAAATTTTCCAAAAAAATTTGAATAATATGTTTTAATATATTAAAATCATAATAAAATGTAATTTAAAGAATATGGTTTTAATATTATTTAAGCTATGAAAAGATCTAAGAAAAAAAAAGTT
The DNA here is from genome assembly GCA_019057775.1 of Promethearchaeota archaeon. The sequence continues at coordinate 14,972 of JAHLWT010000043.1, read as the reverse complement.
ACAATGAATCTCGATAAGTTTTTTAGAAATAACTCCATTGAGATTAAAATTGAGAACAAGGAAAGACAGGTTAACAAAGATTCAAGTAATAATTCTCGTACTTTAAAAGAAGAGATAAAAGAGAAAGATTCTGAGAAACTAAAAAGAATTATTGCACTACAAGATCAAATAATAAAAGAGAGAGAATCTGAAATTAAGAATCATGTAGATTCTTTAAATAATAAAATTAATTCTGAGAAAGACAAGATTCCTGAAATGGAATTTGAAGAATTAAAAGAAGAAGTAATTAAATACATTTTAATTTTTAAACATTGGTTAAAAATCAGATATGCTATAGAAAATAACCAGAATCACAATACTAGATTATTAGAAAAAAACTCCAAATTTTTAATGCAAATTCAAAAATCAAAGGAGAGAATTAATCTTATAAGCCAAACAATCAAAGAATCAAACGATTTAATAATTTTTCCAGCACATTCTAAAAAAATTGAAGATATATATTTACAAAATGAACTAAGTGAGAATGCTAAAGGTTTAAGAATACAAAGAGAGAAAGAAATTGAGCAAATAATAAAAATAGAAACTCAAAAAATAAATAAGAAATATTTTGAAAAACTCAAAGCCTTAAATCTATTACAAGAAGATGAAGATTTCAAATATATAATCCCAAATTGGAATTTCTAGTTAGAAAATTATCTTTTCTTGATATAAATTACCATTTTTAATCAATATTTGAATATATACATCTTTATATGATTCCTTATCAAATTTTATTCTGTTTTCTTTTGGAAGAGTCCTATAGCTATTTTTTAATAAACCAATCCAGGGAATATTTTGTTTGTAATCAAATTTTTCAAAAAAAGCTTGAATTAGATCATCCTCAGCAATTTTTGTGAAGTTCAAGGATTTAAAATTCTGCAAAGAATCAATTTTACCAATAGCCCAAGCAATCGTTTCATTCAACTCTATAGGTTGATGAGTTCCTGAATTATAATCATAGAGAACCATCCCTTTCAGTTCAATTGCTTTTTGTTTCTCATCATAGCTAATATCCACATTTTGGAGAGATTGATCCAATTGAATCAATTTAATACTTGTTAATTCCTTGATAATTTTTTCTTTTTGTACTTCACATGAACTTCTATAATCAACATCGGGAATTGGATGTATTTTGTTTAAAATTTCGATTGAAATTGGTTTTGCAATATTTTTTATTTTATCAAACCATTTCTTAAATTCTATGCATCTCTTAGGTTCAGTTTCGAATAAATTCAATTCAATGTTATCTGATAATCCTGCAGAAGTTAAATTAGAGGATCCTAAAAAGAACGCTATAGGATTTTCATTATTTTCTAAAAGATATAATTTAGGATGAAAAAATCGGGAATTTCCTTGTAAATCATTATTCAAGACGAAAATAATTAAATCTAATTGATTCAATATTTCTAAAAAATTCTTGTTTTTTTCAGAATTATCAACTAAGTCTTTTTTTTGAATCCATGCTGAAAGAATTTTTTTAATGTCTTCTGAAATCCTGTCGCTTAGTATTAAATTAATTTTGATCATTAAATTATTTTTTAACATGTATTGAAATATGTCTAACTCGTTAGAACTACTATTTAAGATATTATAAAAGAAAGCTGAAGCAATATTCAATTTATTACATTTCCAAATCTCTTTTTTTAACCATTCTAAAAGAGTTCCCCTTTTAGCAGTACAATTATTATCTATTAAACTAAATTCTGGCTCATTCATATGGAATAATTAAACTTTTCCTTTTTGGGAATTTAATAATATGATTTCCTTTCTTTTCTTTTCAATTAATTTATTTAAATCATCCTTTTGACCTTTAATTATATATGTCCAAAAACCATATACGGTTCCTAAACCGCCTAAATTATTAAGCGCTTCTGTCCATTGTTTAATCGCTTTTTCATTCGCCGTCTCCATATCAATATAATCATCTAATCCTGTAGAAGTCGTATATATAACATAAATTAATCGAGAATTTTTCTGTTCTTCAGTCCAAATTATTTGATTACCATCTTCACTGGAAGAATCTAATTTTTTTACATCTTCATCATTAAGTAATATTGTAAAAATATAATCTGGATAGATATAGTTATATTTTTTATCAAAATTTGATTGATCAAATATTAAGGGGATATTAAAACCTAAGTGATCATTATGGACATAGGAATAAACATACGGTGATGTTTCAAAAATCTTTTTAGGTTCACTTATCTTTAGATTCAAGCATAACACATAATTAATATGACTCTTCTTCGTAGGTTTTGCTTTGTTTATTTGAGAGGTTCTAAAAGAGACATTCGAAGATGAACCATAAGGTCTAAATCTTTCTAATATAGGTAAAATTTTTATCTCAGAAAGTTCTTCATCAGGAACAATTGCGTTTGATAATTGCTTGATTATTCTTTCTTGGTATTTAAGTAAATAAGCTTCTTCTTTTGGAGCATCCTTACTTTCAATTACAAAATCTTGAAGAAATATTTCTACAATCTTAAAAATTTTTGGAAATAATTTTACTCTAATTTCATAAGCTTTTTGCCCAGTTCTTAAATTTTTCTTATTATTCAATACTTCATTTGCTAAATAAAATGTAATACGTTGTAATCTTTTATACGCCTCTTTCCTATTTTGTATATCAGCCTCATCTAAACTTGTTGTTCCGGAATAAAGTGCTGTTATTACTTCGGTTGGGGCCACATTAGTATCCAATTTTATAGGGCTACATTTAGAACGATCTAATTTTACTTTCTCATTTATGCTTATATTATATCCTTCTACTCTGGGAAATTTTATTTCAAAAGCTTTATTTTTACCTTCAGCTCTAACCAAAACTGTAGGTTTTGGTTTAGAAGGCTTCCCAGTTTCTCCTTTTGTAGGGAGGAAATCAAAAGGTATACCATATACATCGACATATTCTTCTACTGTAAAATCATCATAATTCATTCTACGTAGTCCACGACCAACAACCTGTTCACATAATAATGATGATTTAAATGCACGAACGCCAAGAATTTGAGTGACATTATGTGCATCCCAACCTTCATTAAGCATCCCCACAGAAATTACACACCTTACATCTTGGCCATTTGTATTTGACTTTCCAATGTTTGATACCAACTCTCTAAATGCTTCTTCTTTACTAAGATTAGGGTCAATATCTCCCACCATAGCTTCAGCTTTTTTTAAGGTTGAAGAATCAATCTGTAAGGTATATTTCATTTGGTCAATAGAAGGATTTTTAAAATCATCGATGGAACTGCCTTGACTTATGACCTCATAGAAATGTTGAGCAGTATTAACTTGAGGACAGATAATAATCATCAGAGGTGGAACTTCATAATTGTTTTCCTCAAAAATACTTTTTGAACTTTTCCATTGACTCGCTAAAGTTTCTAAAGCATCTTGTGCATGTTTAAATACAGATTCTGGCTTATATCCTCTTGCCCCGGGGTCTTTTTTCTTTATTTCTTCTTTAATATGTTTCCACAAACGATAATATCGCGCAATTGTTTCGGGGGCGTTATCTTTTAAAGGATATCTTGGTATTTTTGTTATTCCACTCTCTATAGCATCTGCTAAACAAAAATCAGACACAATCCATGGAAATGAAGAGCCTTCATCATGACCAGAAACTTTGTTATAATGTGGCGTAGCTGAAAGATCAATACAAAAATTAATCCCAATCTGCAAATGTATACGATCTAGCCCTCCAATCCATACTGTGGCTTCTATTAATTCATCATTTAACTTTAAATACCCTCTAAAAATATCTTGACCTAAGTTATAATAATCAAAAATTTTATCTCTAATTTCCTCTATTTTAGATTCTTCTAAAACTTGAATTTTATCAGCAAGAATGTTTTCTGCTTTATCTTCAGAATTTTTTAGTTTGCGTATATAATTTTTTCCTTTATTAATAGCATTAATAATTTCTTCCAGTTCTGCAATTTTTTCATAGTCGTGAATTATTTTTCGAAATAAGATTTCTTCGGATTTTGATAACTCTTCTATATTTTTCGCTAATTTTTGGTCTTTTTTAATACTTGAAGCTTTCAATTGTTTTAAATATTCTACTCCTTCATCTAATCCTTCTATCATACTTTTATAAAAAAAGATCTTCTCTTCTATCTTTTTCTTCTGAGTTTGATGCAAATTCTGTATTGCATCTGGCGAAATACGATATGCATGATGAGCTTCATCATTTAAAATAAAAAATCTTTTATTAGAATTAATATGATTAAAACCTTCTGATATCATTCTCTTTATAAAAGCTTTATCAGATTCTTTTCCTCTTTTTAGAACTGTTCTTTTATTTGAATCATCTTTTAACATGAAGTAATGCCAATTTGTAATAAAATAGTTTCCTTGGAAAAGTAAATCTCGAAGATCTTTTGGAACTAAATCAAAAGTATCATAGAGATTTCTTTCTGAACTTGGATTTAATGAATCCGAATCTCCTTGCCTTACCGTCCTATTTGGTGTGACAACCAATATGTTATTGGTAAATCGTTTATCTTGTACATTATAGAGGTAATTAATAACTTGCCATGCTATAAGACAAGCCATAACTACAGTTTTACCCGTCCCAGTAGCCATTTTTCCGCAATATCTTATAAATGGTTTAAAATTACTCTTTGGATCAATATTGAATGGCTTATCTAAAGGAATTTTATCTTTAATCTCTTTAGGAGCAGCCTCAATTAGCCAGATTATCGTTTCAATTAACTCATGTTGACAAAAGAATAATTTTCTAAAACGATTTTCATCTGTCCAATATTGAAGTAGATGTTTTGTAATTTGGGTCGTATTGGGATAACTGTTTTGCCGCCACTCTTCAACTAAACCTCTAATTTCATTTACTAAGTCTAATTTAACATATTCTTCTTTATCCCAATATCCAGAAGGGCGTCTTGATTCAGTTAAATTAAATTTCCCATTTTTTTTCTCATAGTATTTTGAGGGCTTTTCAAAAGGGTTATTAATTATTGGATTGTCTACAAAAGAAATTATTATCACCAATTTAATTTAAATCTATAACACTTAATATTTCATTGCCACGATAATCGACAATTTTAATCGCAGCTTTTTTATTTGATCTTGCTTCAAAAGGTATTGATTTTATCCCTATAATGTATTCAATTTTTGAGCTATCAGTTAGATTTTCTAATTTTTTTTTCATTCTTTTGGTTTGTTTATTTGGGTTTGGAAAAATCATCTGATGTATTAAAAAAGTTTGCTCATCAAAGTTCTCATCAACAAACCACACATTTATTTTTTCTGGAGTAAAGCTCTCAATCTCTCCAGTTTGGGGATTATAAGTATCGATAGCGACTAATTCAATTTGATATTTCTCATCCAGTTTAGATAATTTAAGTTCAGGTTCTCCAAAAACGGTAAACATTTGCACTCCCGACGGTTTTTTTTGTAAATCTTCGATCTCAATATCAGGGTTTATAAGCGCCATAACACATTTAAGCTGTTTAGGATCTGGCTTATTATGGGTTAGTTTAATTTGAGCTGCTTCATCAAAATTAAATCCAATACAAATTAACCAAATAAATTGTTCATGTAAGGCGGAATAGATAGCTTGCTCCACTTGGGAAAGACCTACATCTCCAAATTCGGGGCCTATTGAAATAGCAACAGTTTCTTCCTTTCCATTTTCAGTTAAAGCGCATCCATGAAGAAAATTCTTATTATATGATTGGATGTTTTTTAATTTTAGTTTTCGATTGTTTGGATATGATAATCCATCATGTTTTAAGTAAAATAATACCTTTTCAACGAAATTTTTAGCATCTATTGCTTCCTCATTATCTTCCCTTAAAGATTCTTCAATAGAGATCATTATTTGTGAAGATGATATTGTTTCATAAGTAAAAGGTCCTGAGACTCTAATTATTGATTTATCTATTTCAGGATCGTCATATACTATTTCATAATCGATTTCTTTGTCATAAGCAATAGTGCTGGCTGATATATGAGGATGTTTTTTATATATAAAATCTAATATCTCTTGATTCTTAATTTTATAATAATCAAAAAAAGAAGTGATTATTCTTTGCTTTGCTAAAATAATGGAGATTCTACTAGTATCACAAGTAATCCATCTTCTTCCCCATTGCTCTGCTATAAATGATGTTGTTCCCGAGCCACAAGTTGGATCAAAAACTAAATCACCTACATCAGTAGTCATTAACATGCATCTTTGTATTACTTTAATGTTTGTTTGAACAACATATATTGGCGAAGTCTCACCCATTGTATCACACCACATATTTGATAATGGAATTATCGGGAAATCGTCTAGATAATAAATAAACCTGAGAGAATTTTCTGTTTCGAATAACCTTTTTCTTTTAGCTAGATTTGGTAATCCTTCTTCAATAGAAACACTCCAATGTCTATTTCTTGGAGGTAAAAATTCCTTACCCTTATGATTGAATGGCTTTGATCTACTTTCTTGATAATCTTGTGAAGTTAAACTAATAGTTGTAAAAAGTTGAGCATTTTTTGGTATCAACCCTTTTTCTTTTTCTTCAGAAGTAAGACTTCTTCTTGTTCCATCTTCCAATTCTATTTTATTATAAGTTTTTAATGTATTGAGATCAATTTCTCTCTTTTTATATAATTGATGATATTTCATTTTTTGCTTATTTTTTGCAAACCAAACCAAAAAATCATTTATATTAGCTAAATATTTACTGGCAGCACTACCAGTTTTTTTAAAAGGAATTATAGAAACAAAATTAACTTTACCAAAGATTTCCTGCATTATCTGAATAACATAATTAAGATTTTCATCATTTATTTGAATAAAAACAGAACCGGATTCAGATAATAGAGATCTGCATAATAAAAGCCGATCTCTTAAATATGCTAAGTAGGAGTGAATTCCAAGTTCCCAAGTATCCCTGAATGCCTTTATTTGTTCAGGTTCTCGTGTTAAAGAATTATCTTGACCGTCTTTAACATCTCTTGAACCAATATCAACTTGAAAATTAGAATTATACTTGATACCATAAGGAGGATCAATATAAATCATCTGAATCTTTCCTGCCATACCCTCTTTATTTAGCAATGAATTCATTATTAATAGAGAATCTCCAAGAATAAGTCTGTTTGTCCAATCTATATCGTGTTGGTAAAATTCTATTTTTTTATCTAAGGGAATTTTTTTATCAAAAAAGTGGTCTAAGGTGGATTGATATTTAGTTTCTTTAAGATATTTGTTGATTATTTGTTTTGGATTAATTTTTTCTTGAGTTAATAGTGATACAATTGGAACTTCGAATGAAGTTTTCTCTGATTTATTTGTCCAAATTAATTGAGGATCTAAATGCGGATCATAATCATATTTGGACTTTCTTGGTAATTCTTTATCATATACAGATAATCCTACCTCAGGGTTATTTTTACGCTTTTTTTCTTTATGTACATAACTTTCCGTCTTTTTAGACATAAAAACTCATCTCTTTTTTACTTATCTATTCTTGGAATAATTTTCTTAATGCAAATTAATTTATCTTTATTGTTGAAATTAGATTAATAACAATTTTTGTTTGTTTTATTCTTATTTATTAATACCTCATTAAACATGATTAATTCCAATAGTACCTCATATCTCTAAATTGATGTCTTACAATATATGATATTATCAAAAATCTATTTAAAAATTTAAATATGTATTTTAGTCCTTATTCCTCGTCGCCTAAAAAAATTGCATCGATAGGTGTTATTTCTAAGGAAAAAAAGATCTTATTACCTAAATCACCCTCTAGGAGTGTCACTAAGTTGTCTTTTAAGAAATCCTTTAAATGTTTTGAAGTTCCATAATAATCCGTTTTCTCTCTTCGAGTTCGATTATCATTTGGATCATAAATTTCATCGTAATTATATGTCATTTTATAAAGAACTGTCATTATTTCCACCTCGTTTTATTGTACACCGCACCTAACATTGATGATATAATTGCAATAATATCCTTCTTTGGGTGAATTCCGATTTTGCTGAATCTTTAATTTTCTGGTAATACTGAAAAATGAACTGAATAACGAGAATTGGATTTAGCTTATACTCTCTCTGGATTGTTTTTTTAATTTCTGTTATAGAATGATCAGGATTAATTTGGATTCGTTTTATTGCTTGAGAAGGAGGTACTCCAGTCAATCGGAAACGAAATATGTTTTCTTTTTGGTTTTTTCCATTAAATCCGATACTATAATTGATTAAATAAATAGATTTATGTCTTTCTGGTGTAATTTCATGATTATTTATCATTTTAAACAACCACCTCCTCTAATTTTAATGGGATTTTTGATGATGGCCATTTTACTAACTGTTTTCTCGCAAAATAACTTTCTAACTCCTGATAAGTAATAATATTTTTAAATTTACGTTTCAGAAGCCAACTTAATGAATTCTGCTCCGCTATAATTAAGATCTCTTTTCCCCGAATTCTTATTTGCCTTAAAACGGGTAGAAAATCAGCATCTCCCGAAACTAATATATACAAGTCAATTTGAGGTGACTTTTCTAAGCAAGCGCCGATATCAAAGGCCATTCGCATATCTACAGCATCTTTCTTTTTACCATTTCTGGTCTTTAAATGTGGTTCATTGATAAGTTTAGTACCTGGTACTTTTTTAAGATGTTGTCTCTGCTTTTGTAACCTATTCCAATCACCATATACTTTTAAGAGAGCTATTTTACCTAATCTAGTTGCATATCTCTTAACCATTGAGATGTCTGGGTATTCCACGCTAACATATTCTTGCAATGAGATCTCTATATTAGGATAGTCAACGAAAATTCCAATCAGAAGTTGATTTTTTTTATCAATCATACATCTTCTTACCTCCGAATTCTGTTATCTTCATGTTTCAGCATATATCCATATACAATTCTTTTAATGTTAAGTAAAGAACCTGAAATATTTAGAGTTTTAAAGACAGTTATTCTTGGTGCTGAATAACATATATTTACAAGATATTGCTTGGGAAAGATAGATTTTTCAAAAAAAGCAGTAAAATTATTGGTATATATTATAGGAGTATACTCATGATTTGATTCTTTAGAAGAATAAAAAAAACTATCTTGAGATTTCCTAAAATCCGAAATAATTTGTTTAGTTATCATGGTATGATAAATATAGGTTATATCCAGTTAACTTTGCCGATTAGAAAGTTCGACAGAACTTCGGAATAGGTAACGAAGTAATAAAGTATATATATATTAATTTTCTTATTTTTAATATGACCAAATATCCTCCAAATGAAATATTATCCTCCACTTTGAGAAAAAATTATGAATTTATAATCCTAGTTATGTTGAAGATCAACAATTCTTGTACATGGGGTGATTTATGTAAAAAAAATGGGAGTTATGAAGGTATTCCTAACGCAACGCTATCTAATTATCTTAAAAAATTAATTAAAAAAGAATATGTACTAAAAGAAAGGAGAAATACATACAAAATAACAAAAAAGGGAAAGATTAAAATTAATAAATTAGAATTAGGAGAAGATCGAAAACCAAAATTTCCTTCAAAAGTAATTCTTGGACTAAAAAATAATATGATTAATGTTTTATTTATGATAATCCATAATAAAAATTGCCATTGGGGTGATTTTCCAATTAATGTTAATAAATTTGATGAATTAAGTAAATATGGTAATCCTCCTCCAGTTATTAATCAAAAAAAATTATCTGAACTATTAAAACAATTTGAAAATGAAGGATTTATTGAAGAAAGAGAAAGCAAAAAACCCATTTATAAGATAACAGAGAAAGGATATAATGCATATATTGAACTATTAAAAAAATATGATTTAGATCGTGAATCGAGATTAAATGAGTGGTCAAATAGTATAAAAAAAATAAAAAACCGGATACAAAATTTCATAAAGAAAGAGGATATCACTGAAATGGAAGTTTCCTTTCGTTTATTGGATAATTATTTACATATTCCAATAAGGAAAGAAGATTTAAATGTATCTAAAGATACTTTTCTAAAAATTCTTCTATATATTTCTTGGAACCATCCAAATAATTATGGTAATTTTATATCAATAGAACAATTTTCGAACCAATTTGGTATAGATAGACTAACACTTGAATATAATGTAAGGGAAATTGTTGAAAATCAAGACCCTATAATGTTTTTCAGTCTTAAAAATAGATATAGTGATGAGATATATTTTTTTAGAGAAAATGAAAAGTTAGAAAAGAGTTTACGAGCAGTATTAGAAGACTGCTTAAAGATGTTGATTTATTTTGATTTAGATTTAAATAATGGGATTTACCGAATTTTAAAAGAATGTTGTCAAAATCTATTTAATGAAAATCTCAAATATGCTTTAAGGCCATTTGTTAGAGAATATTTACAATTTCTAGAGATAAAATTTAGCAAAAAAAAACAAATTCTTGGAGACACACGAGAAATACAGGATATTAAATCACAGTTGTTAGGCTTAAAAAAATATAAAGAAGACAATTTGAAGGAAACAAATGAAAAATTGCAATCTCTTCAATATGGGGCTTTACTTTTCCTTGATACTTTCGATACATCATATTTAAATCATGAGAAGAAAACCCAGAAAGAAGAAAAAATAGAGCAGATTAATATAGAACTTGAGGAGCGCCCTTATGATATCAATCTTTATGTAAGAAAAAGCAAAATTCTCTGTGATGATTTATTTCAATTTGAAAATGCACTTGAGGTTGTGGAGAGAGGTTTATCAATTGATGATAAAGAAGTCTCCCTTTATATCAATAAAGCAATGATACTTAGAAATCAAAATAAATACGAAGATGCCTTAGAAGCATTAAAACAAGCGTATAATCTAGATTCTGAAATTGATATCGTTCTTTCTAAAATGAGTTACATTTATTATCAATTGAGTGATTTTAACAACGCTTTAGATTATGTTGAAAAAGCTTTAAAATTGAATCCTAAAATGCCAAATTATTTTACACTTAAAGCAGAAATCTTAATGGAATTGAATAAGTTTAAAGAGGCTCTTGAATTTATTGATTACGCAATTGTTCTTGATTCTAAAGATATTTATTCTCACCAATTAATGGCTAGAGCTTATGAACTATTGGATGTCTATGAAGGTGCTCTCGATTCAATTGAAAGAGCTTTAGAGTTGGATCCAGAAGATCCATATTCATTTCAAATTAAAGCTGAAACTCTAGAACTCCAAGGAAATTTGAAAATAGCACTTTTATCAATAAATAAAGCAATCGATTTAAATCCAACAGACCATTGCTCTTTCCAAATAGAAGCTAGAATCCTTGGAACTCTTGGTAAATTAAAGAGTTCATTAAAAATCCTTGATGATGCAATTGAACTTGCTCCTGATAATTATTATTCTTTTCAAATAAAAGCTGAACATTTAAGGAGACTTGGTCTTTTTAACGAAGCATCAGAAGAAATAGAAAATTCATTGAAATTGAATCCAAATGATTCAGAATCATTAGAGATTAAAGCTTTAATTCATCTCAATCTTGGGAACGATAAGATTGCCTTGGATTCCATAACTCAAGCGATAGAATTTGGGACTAAAAACTTCACTAATTATCAAATAAAAGCAGAAATTTTAAGAAATCTAAAAAGATATGATGACGCTCTATATGTATTAAAGAAAGCAACTGATTTGGAACCTGAAAGTCCTTATAATTATCAGATTGAAGCTCAAATAAGATTCGAACTAGGACAAAATAAAGAAGCACTAGAAATCATAGAAAAAGCGATAATATATGGATCAAATCTTGTAAAAGAACAGAGAGCTATTTCACATCAGATTAAAGCAGATATTTTAGCCAAATTAGGTCAATATGAAAAAGCAATAAATTCTAATGATTGTGCAATAATACTCGATCCAAAAAATCTCTTAAATTATAACAATAAAGCTTACTTTCTTGCAAAAGTTGGTAACAAAAAAGATTCTATCATGCTTATAGAGAGGCTAATTAAATATGACCCCGACGAGGGTTGTTTTTACGATACATTTGGTGACATGCTATTTAAGCTTAAACAATTTAGGCTAGCAATTGAAAAATATAAAATTGCTCTAATAAAATTTCAAGAAAGTAAATCAGAACTGCCAGATATTAGTGAAGAGACATACATAAAAATAGGGAAATGTTATTTAAAGATGAATGAGCAAGAAAAAGCAAGAGAATTTTTAGAAAAAGGAAAAAAGCTCGCTGAAAAGCTAAACAATAAGATTTGGTTTGAAAAGGTCATAAAATATCTTAGATTATTGGATTAGCTTTTAAAAAAAATTAATACCTCAAAATAACTCTCTTGGTTCTACCTTTATAATAATTATAAATATCTTTAAATAATTGAAAAACAATGTTAAGTCCGTATAAAATTAAGAAAAGTAAGGTTGTTGTCCCACTTTTAGTACATATCCCCCATAGTTCTACTTACATTCCCCCAGAAATAAAAAACTTTCTTTTGTTAGAAGATAACGATCTTCAGGAAGAATTGTTGAGAATGACTGACAGATATACAGACGAAATATTTTCATGTGTGGCTGAATTAGGAGGAATTTCAGTAGTGTATAATTACAGCAGATTAGTGTTGGATCCAGAAAGATTTAGAGATGATAAAAAGAAAGTCATGGCCGCTAAGGGCATGGGAGTTATCTATACAAAAGACTCGAATGGGCGAAAGTTAAGAGAAATTAACGAAAACGAGCGAGATTTGCTCTTGCAAAATTTATATGATCCTTATCATAGAGCTATAACAGAAGAAGTACAAGAGCTATTAAATAATTTCGATGGATGCCTTATCATTGACGCCCATTCGTTCCCAGCGACGCCATTGCCCTATGAAGCCTCTCAAGAATTAAGAAGACCACAAATTTGTCTTGGGACAGATGCTTATCATTCCCCCGAAGATTTAATAGAATTTATTCGGAATTTTTTTGAAGAAATTAATCTTACAACTGAGATTAATAGGCCATTTAAGGGTTGTTATGTGCCAGCAAAATTCCTTCACCGAGAAAAACGCGTAAAATCTATAATGATTGAGATAAATCGCGAACTCTATATGAATGATGATACAGGGGAGAAAAACGACTCCTTTGTCGAAATTAAAAATAAAATATGTATGTTATTTAATCAAATTATTACTAAATTTATTTAAACTACTTCTTATGTGAAAAGGAGTTTTAACTCTTAGGAATATAGACATTTACAAAATCTAAAAGAATATATTATTCATCAATTATATTAAAATTAACTTACAAAAATTTCAGCTATTTTGTAGAAGTTTAAAAGTGTTTCTCTTATATCTTTTATTAATTTATTGGGATTCAGTAAAATTTTAGAACCTCTTGGATATTCCTTTAGAATGTGCAACCCAGCGCCCCAGTTTTTATCTCTAATATCCTTTTTAGGATGATATAATTCAAGATACTGTTCCAAAAATGAGAACCATATATTATCCTTTAATGTTTGAGGATCTAAAGTAATTTCTGCTTTAGGTATCCACCGTCTATCTCCTATATTTATGAAATAATGATCAAATATTCTTATTATATAAACTGGAATATTATGAACAAACATTTCACTATTTCTTATTACATCTTGTAGTGATTGATGATTAAATTGACTATTAATAGTTTTTCCAAGAATTTGATGAAATTTGTCAATAATTTCTGATTTTTTTACATCAAGTTGTTTTTTTAACTGCTTTATTGATGGAAAGAATGGAAACACTATAGAAACTTGGAAATGATTAGAGTATAATTCTATGGTGAAATTCACAAATTGATGTTCTGGATCTTTTTTTAAACTAAATCTAGGGTCTTTTGCATCAAGTCGACACCAAATGTTTTTACCTTTAAATCTACCTACTTTTATTTTTCCTAAAAGATTTTGTATTTTTGTATCTTTTAAAGTCTCGTCAACAAATTTTTCTAACTTCTCCTTGATTCTTAATCTTTCCACATTATTAAAAGTGAAGAAATATTCAAAATCTTCACTTTTCCAACCATTAAATTTACTCAAATTAATCAACTCCAAATATTCAATAAATTGGTTTAAAATGAATTTGTTCTTAATATCAATTTTTAATTCCTCTGAACTTTCTAATAGATCCTGAAAAAAAATGTAAATTTCTTCCCAATATATAATTTTTGGGTCTAGCGTAGGTTTTAATAAGTTAATGTGCCTATATAGTTGATCTTTATCTACCTTTATGTTAGTCTTAGATTCTATCAAGATTACATTATTATTATCCCAAATCCAAGCATCTGGAATACTCGAGCTCTGATTTAAGTTAGGGGTTTTAGACATTTCTACTATTCTGTTTATATTAATAATAGAACCAAATTTCTCTGGAATTATCACATAAATTAATCTATTTTTCTTAGACTTTATTCTCTGTTCCCCTATAGTTGATTTTTGTAAAGCAAACTTAGTGTTACTTATATCTAAATCTAATTTAAAAAAGTAATTAATGAATTCTTTACAAATACCTGAGGAACAATGTTTTAAAACATTTATTAGTGCTTTGGTTGTATTATTTTCAACTTGAACATCTTTACTAACTGAATTTGAGTCTTCCTTTTTTTGTTTTGATTCGGGACCTCGATAAAAGTAAAATATATTGTGATGAGGATCTGAAAACAATAAAGACAGCTCTTAGATTTTTTTATTTCTATTAGTTAGTAATAATTTTAAAATTTAAGTCTTTCTAATTTTGTTTTTATCTATTAAATTAAATTCGGGAATAAAAATAGTTATGCTCTTTTATTGATTCTAGCTTCTAAGTGAAGGCATATCTCTAAGCCGTAATCTTACTATGAACGCCCCAAATGTATAAAAAAACAGTTGAATAATACCTAAAAATGAAAAAATTATTATGTGCGTTAAAGACTCTTTTTCCCGCAAATATATACGCAGATTATAGGTCATTTGTT
>JAHLWT010000042.1 GCA_019057775.1 Promethearchaeota archaeon | reverse complement strand
TGATTACAACCCACCAAATTAACCCCCCCCATTACCCCACATTGTATATTATATTCATTTTTTTTAATTTTTAATTTTTTATTTTTTTTTTTTTTTTAACTCTACTTTTTTAATATAATTTAAGATAAATTAGTTTATTAAATTTCAATGTAAGTATATAAAAATCTTTATTTAACTGTAAATCAAATAATTACTAATTTATACATTTCAAACTAATAATAGGGTTACACGTAATGAAAGAATTAAAAAATAAAAATTGTTTTATAACTGGAGCTGCTAGTGGTATAGGTCGTTCATTTGCTTTAGCACTAGCTAAGGAAGGGATGAATTTATTTATATCTGATATTAATACGGAAAATTTAAAGAGAGTTAAAGAGGAGATCGAAGCCATCGGAGTTAAAGTATTTGCTGAGAGATGCGATGTTTCAAAATATGATGATTTTGAACGTGCCGCTAATGATTTTTATGAAAAATTTGGGGAGGTTGATCTTTTAATAAATAATGCGGGAATAGCTATTGGTGGTAGTGCGATTGATCTTGAGCTAGATGATTGGAAAAAAATACTTGATATAAATCTATGGAGCATTATATATTCACTTAAAGTGTTTTTACCACGCATGCTTGAAAGAGGGACTGGTCACATTGTTAATGTTGCCTCAGTTGCAGGTGTGCTTGGTGCTACTGAGCCACTTCCTTATGTAACTTCAAAATTTGCAGTTGTAGGGCTTTCAGAAGCACTTTTTTGTCAACTCAGTAGATTGGGTATCGAGGTTTCAATCGTACTTCCTTCTTATGTTAGAACTAATATTTTTGATAATGCAGAAGTGAAATATCCTAAAGCCTTTATTGATGGAATAGATGAACAAAAATTAGAAGAACTTAGAAAAATAATTGTAGATGACTATGTTTCCTCAAGCTCATCTCCTGATCGTGTAGTTAAGAAATATATAAAAGGAATTAAGAATAATCAGTTATATATTTTTGATGCGGGTTGGATTCCCCCCCTAATGACAGCGAAAGGAAATTCTCCTCAAAACTATGAGAATATGTTAAAGAAAATTAGTATAGATTCTTTTAATAAGACCAAAGATAACTTCTCAAAATTAGGACTAAATCTGGATGATTATTTGTAATAAAAAACGATCTGCGGAAATTGGCTAAATCTCAATACCTCATTTCAAAAATGAATAAGGTCCTAATTTTTCAGAACTTTAAATTAAGTTGAAAGAAATAAGATAGCATTACATCCATGAAACTATTTTTTGTGAATCTACTAAAATATCAACTAAATCATCATAATCTATACCTGTTATTTGACTGTTTAAACTTTCGGAGTCCATTCCTCGAGCTTTTATATCAGGAATCAAAGCATAAATATTCACAGGAAGATTAATAAGGTTTTCTAAAACTAGAGGTAAGACTTCTTGTTTAGACACTCCAATTACGCCATTATGTATTAAAACTATTGATATTTTTATATTTTCTTCAATTTGTTCTTCCACTATCTCTAGCAAACTTCTCAATTTTGTCTCGAATCTCGAACTGAAACCAAATAAATATACAATCGAATTTTTTACAAGCATAATATCACCAAAATTAGTCTAATATTTAAAAATCATATCAGCTCCTAAAATTAATTGAGAAATTTGCTTTAAATCAACGATTTTAACATTTTTTTTTACAATAAGTTCATTGGGTTCTAGCCCTGCTGCACTTAATGCATCTCGGTGAAGAAAAATTTCTATTTCTGAAAATTCTATTAACCTCATGATGTTTGTAAAACTATCGGCATTAATTGCTTCAGGATCTAAACGCTTATTCAAAAAATAAATCGCATCCTTCATTAAGATGATTTTAACATCATCAATATCTCCCACAGCAAGTAATCCAGTCGCCATTCGGAAAGCTTCGACAACTGAATCTTTACCAAATGGGGATTCTTCACAAATTATAACAACAGAATTTACCATCTTGATTTCACCCTCCTGGACCAAAAAAAATGACTTTATCTGATCTTGCAATTAAGTCTGAAAGACCTCCTAATCCCTCTTGAACCGCTTCTTTTAGGAACTCATCCTTCTTAATTCCAGTAAAGCTTACCCAAGTACTGCATGCAGTAAGACTTGCGTTATTAGCTTTACAGAATTGTTCAAGACGTTCAGGTAAATTTCTCATGGAATCACTTGTTATATCTCTTTTCTTAATATTT
This sequence comes from Promethearchaeota archaeon, assembly GCA_019057775.1. The sequence continues at coordinate 12,921 of JAHLWT010000042.1, read as the reverse complement.
GAGACACCGCTCCCGTAAAAAAAGATCCCTAATATTTGATGTCCTTTTTTAATAACAGAATCTCCCAAATTCAGTAGTGTGTCCATCGCTTCATATTTATAAGGCTCAGCGCACACTACAAATGTAAATGAAACCATTTCAAAACTCTCTTGATTTCTTAAAAATTAATTGTATAATATGAAATATTAGCATTTCGTTATATTAAACTTTAAATAAAAAAGTAAAAAATCTATCTAACTCAACTATATTTTCATAAAAAATATATGGGAACTCACTTTTAAATTATGTAATTTTCTCAGAAAAGAGAATAAACTTATTTAGAGATTCCGTTTCAATGTCAATAATAGGTATAAATAAAGAAAAATGTTCAAGTTGTAAACTATGCACGCAAAATTGTGGAAGGGGTTATTTTTACACGAAGAAAAATGGAGATGTGGAATTCAATGACAAATTAAGCACATGCAATATGTGTGGACATTGCATAGCGATCTGCCCGGAAGACGCCATTTTACTGAAGGATTTAGATGATGTTGATACTTATGCTGGAATCGATGCACCTGAAACAATCATAGGATATGATAAAATATTCCAATTTCTTCGCGCAAAACGTTCAATTAGGCATTATAAAAGTAAAAAAGTTCCCAAAGAAACAATACTGAAGATCTTCGAAGCGATGAGATACGCACCAAGTGCGAGTAATGCGCGACTTTGGCGATATATCATTATATCTGACCCTCAAAAAATCAAAACATTAAGTGATGAAGTAATAAAAGCACAATACCTATATTTTGGATTCCAATCGAGTGATCATGCAATGAACTATTTCAACTCTATGGATTTTGACCCTATTTTCTGGAGAGCGCCACATGTTATTATCCTTTACTTCGAAACGGTTCAAAAAGACATGACAATGCTTGGTATATGGGGAAATGACACTGGAACTGCATTGACTTATGGTATGTTAGCAGCTCAAAGCCTTGGATTAGGAACTTGTTGGATAGGAAACCTTCAAGCAGCTGTTGCGAATAATCGCGGCATTTTAGGGATTTTAGGAATAAAAGGTCACGTGCTTGGAACATTCACATTGGGCTTCCCTGCTGTGAAATTTCGCAGAACACCTCCACGATCACAACTAAATATAAAAGGATTGGAAGGATTATAACTTTTCAACTTATTTCAATTCAAATTCTTCTCCAATTGAAAGAAAAGTTGAATTCATATCATTTTTTTGAAGAAACTTGGTTAGTTTTTTAGCCTCAGCTTCTTTTCCCTGAGTAAAATGATATGGAATTACCAATTTTGGAGTAATTTTTTTTAAAAAATCAAGATAATCATTATAATTGCTCTCAAAACAGGCAACAAAACACAGATCAAGTTCATTATTGAAGGATTTTAATTCATTAGAAAATTCAGCTGAATCTGCCGTATGTAATATCTTTCTATTATTTATTTCGATTAGATAAGCTACACATCCCTCAGCTTTCCAACATTTATTTTCCATAACTCTTACTAAACCATTATTCAGGTTGATTTTGGAAGTAGGTTGAATTAATGTAAAATCAATGTTTAATTCTTTATTAACGCAATCTGGTCCATAAATCTCAAGTTCTTTACCAGACAATACATAATCTTGTTTGATTTCCAATAAAATCTCTCGAGAAATATGGTCAGGATGGTAATGCGTTATAAAGATATTTTCAATCCCTTTTTTTGGATGAGATAGATATACAGGATCAATAATAATGTGGTCTTGTTTGCTGATTAGTTCAATACATGCATTCCCTAAGAAGCGAATAACAACCATTAGTAAAATCACAGAATTTGTTATTAAAATTTATGCGGTATTATCAAAAAAAACTATAATGAAAAAAAAAATATATAATTTAATAATTTTCAGAGAATTTATACGTTCTCTATTTAGTCAAACGTACAGCAATGATTTCTCCAGTGGCACATTCTTTTTCTTTAACATAGAGTGTACAAGATACTATTGTTTTCCGTTCTTTCACTTCTTTAATTCGTGCACGAAAGACCCAAGGTTTATTGAGGGGGGTTGACCGTAAGAATTTCACGGTTAATGTCCCTGTAGCAAAAGCTATTAATGGCCCTATACCTATTTCCCTGCCTTCTGCTCTAAAGGCTGCTGAATTTGCGGTATTTAAGCAATGACAATCAAGGATAGCTGCGATAATACCTCCGCATCCTCTTCCTGGGTATGCACAGTGATATTTCTTAGGTTTCCATGTACATACACACTCATCTCCTTCCCAATAGCTCTTTATCTGTAATCCATGTTCATTATTCCTCCCACATCCCCAGCAATGAGTTCCTAAATCAGGCCATTTATCCTGAATTGCTTTATTTTCCATTTGAATTTCACCTATCAAATATTAATAATACAAAAAAATATTTAATTTTATCTCTCCGAACCATTATTTTGTATAACAAATAACGAGTTCAAGTGAATACCGGGTTCTAAATGCCTTAGTAGTTGTCTTTACACTTATATTCGTGTTTATAAACCTTGGAATTGATGTGATATATGGTATTATAGACCCGAGAATAAGATATTAATTCTAACGTGCATAGTCATATTTTAATTATGAATTCAAACCGTTGCGTAGTTATTGAAAAACATCAAGCTTCAGATAAATTTCCGTTAATAATTACGAAAGGAGAAACATTAAAATTTGAAAAAAAGGAAACTGAGTGGAAGGGTTGGATATGGTGTATAAACAAAAGTGGGAAAGGAGGGTGGGTACCTGAAACATATCTTAACCTGCAAGAAACATTCTGTGAGGTTTTACAAGATTATAATGCAATCGAACTTACTGTGAATATTGGAGAAGAATTGCTTATAGAAAAGGAAGAATCTGGTTGGTTTTGGTTAAATAATGAAAAAGGGAAAGAAGGATGGGTCCCTAAGAAAAATGTTAGAATTATTGAATAAATTACAGAATAAGTAAATTTAGTAATAAGAAATTAGAGAAATTCTTCCCATACTTCTATAGTTAATTGAATTAATGTAAGTTCTACCTGCTCTGAAGCATTTTTAAGCCGTTCTTTATTCTTTTCTATTTTATTTTTAATATATTCTACAATTTTACTGTACTTGATATCTTTTTCACTTGTTAATTCGAGAAGTTCATTACAGACTGATTTCTTTATTAAGTACAAATCGTATGCTTCTTTAGATAAGTTTTTAATTAAATTTAGATGATACATCTCTTTTATTTTAAAGATTTTCTCCTCAATCTTATTTATATAAATTCGATTTCCCAAATCTTCAGGGTCCATAGTATTTTTTGATTTTAATGTGTTTTTTCCTTGATTTACTTAATCTGATTCTTCTAATCCTTATCCTTTAGAATAGAGATCTTTATACTCCACCCTCATAACCTTCTTATTAAGCTTTCCTACACTAGTTCTTGGGATTGAGTCAACAAATAAGATTTCATCTGGTAATTGCCACTTAACAAAGCTTTTGCTAAGGTGAGCACGTATCTCCTCTTTAGTTGTATTTTTATATTCTTCCCGTAGAACAATTAATGCTAAGGGTCTTTCATCCCATTTGGGGTGTGGAATTCCAATAACAGCAGATTCAAGTATTGCAGAATGGGATAATAAAGAGTTCTCCATATCTATGGAACTTATCCATTCACCACCAGATTTTATTACATCTTTTATTCTGTCTGTTATTTTAAGATATCCCTCAGAGTCAAGGCACCCTGCATCTCCACTTCTGAAATATCCATCTTCAGTAAAACTACTCTCTGTTCCAGGTGAATTATAATAACTTCTCGTAATCCAAGGACCTCGTAATAAGATTTCACCAGAAGATTTTCCATCATGGGGGAGTTCTTTATCAGTTTCCTCATCTACGATTTTAATGTCTAACCCAGAGCCAATTATACCTTGCTTTTTCTTAAGATTCCATAATTCTTCATCAGAGAGTTCTTTTTTAAGCCATGGTTTAAACGCATTTAACGTGGTTATTGCCATTGCTTCAGTAGAACCATAAGAATGAATTATTTCTGCTCCAGTTTCATCCCAAAATCCACGCATTAAAGCTATTGGAGGCTCAGCACCACCACAAATTAAACGAGCTCCAGTAAGATCTGGTTTTTTTTCCATTTTTCGAATAAATTCCAACATTGCCATGAATACAGTGGGGACAGCTCCCGATACTGACACTTTTTCTTGAACCATAATGTTCGTAAGCTCCTCAAGATCATCCAGATTCCACTTTCCTGAGAATATTAATTTAGAACCAACATAAGTAGCTGCTTGTGGTTTAGACCAACCAAGGACATGAAACATCGGTACTAACTGAAAAACAACATCAAATACAGTCATTGAAAAATAAGCCGCAAACATCATTGCTTGTAAATACACACTTCGATGTGAATAATAGACTCCTTTCGGTTTACCGGTCGTACCAGTAGTATAGCAAGCAGCATAAGCAGAATTCTCATTTAAGTAGGGCCAATCATACACAGGTGATGCTTTACTCAACAATTCTTCATAGCTATAAATTGGTGCTAAAGTCGTTTCTATTTGGCTTAGATCCTTTTCAGTAATAACAATGTAGCCCTCTATGTTTTCGCATAATGGTGCTATGCTCTCAGCTATTTTGATTAAATCTTCATCAATAATTATGAGCTGTGAACCAGAATGATTCACCACATATGCTAAATCTTGAGTAGCAAGACGTAAATTCAAAGAAACCATAACCGCTCCCATGCCTGGTAATCCATAATATATTTCAAAATGTCTGTGTGTATTCCATGCAATTACTCCTACTCGATCAGCTACTTTTATTCCAATGGATTCTAATGCATTTGCCAATCGTTGCATTCTTTCATATGAATCCTTATAAGTATATCTAAAAAGTGAGCCATTATCGTTTCTGCTTACAATTTCTTGCCTTGAGAAATTTCTTATGGCATGTTTCATAAGGTTGATGACATTTAACTGATAATTGCCTACTGGATCAGCGGGAAATCCTTCTACAATCTTCATGATTAATTAACTTCAAGTTTTTAATATTAATAGCTTATTTTATTTTTTAATTTATTCTAGTATAAGAGAATTACTACGTACGTAAAGTATACAAGTTTAATTTAAAATTATATTGTTAAATCCAAAAAGGATTTTATATTAAATGGTGAATTAAAAGTATTAACCGAAATTTTACTATGTTATAAGAGATTAAAATCATGGTTAAATTAAATAACACTACTTTCCAAACTGCTATATTTAGTATAAAATAGTGATGACAAGGTATTTTGTGATAAAAATAATAACAAATATAAATTATATAATATAAAAGTTAATCAAATAATCCGGGAATTTTTAACTTCCAGTATCATGAATTCTTCTAAAATAGTCAAACAATTGAGGATTTTGCTAATTATTTTTGTAATATTTATACCATTCAATTATATATTAAGTCAATTAATTGATTCCTCAAATTCCAATTTTGGTTTTAAGTATAGAGGAAATTTATTAGAAGCAGGATATTGGGATCTTACAGCAACACCAATATTGATCGATGATTCTGATCCTAATTACAATTGGAGTAAAACAGCATCGGATAATAATTGGTGTAGTGGTTCTGGTACGTGGAAAGACCCGTATCGCATTGAAAACGTTACAATAGATGGTTTATTCAGCGGAAGTGGTATCCACATAAAAAACTCCAATGCTTCATTTATAATTAGAAACAATACTTTCATCAAAAATGGAAGAGGAGCAAGTGGATGGGACTCAGGAATTTTATTAGTTAACGTTAGTAATGGGTTAATTTTAAATAATAATATTTCACAAAATGAGTTTTATGGGATTAGATTATTAGAAAGTATTAACAATACTATTTCCAATAATATTGTAAATAATAACACTGATATAGGATTAACATTGGGATACAAAAGCAATAATAATACTATTAGTACTAACATCTTCAATTATAATTATGATGGAGGAATAGGGATATACGATAGTCACTATAATAATTTTTTAGGGAACTTTATAATTCAAACAAATATCAGTCTGATGACATTGTCTGATTATTCAACAAGACAAATTGAATTAAATGGTCATGATAACCTTTTTTCAGGAAATATTTTTAAAAATTCTGGAATTCATCTTGACCCATTTTTTATGGTTCCTCTAAGTGATTTATCTTCACATATCATAGATTCAACAAATTTAGTTAATGGTAAACCGCTTTACTATTACGTAAATAAAACACTCTTATCTACCAATAATTTTTCTAATGCTGGTCAGATAATACTTGTAAATTGTGAAGATTCTTATATCAGTGATCTTAATATTTCCCATGGGGGGAACGGAATCTCACTTTATTATAGTTCAAATAACACAATTTACAACAATGACATCTCATATCATTATGATGATGAAATCTTTTTATACGAAAGTCATCAAAATAATATTTCTCAAAACGTGATTAAAAACGTTATCCACTCTACTGGTATTGATTTACGTAATTCTAACCAAAATAATATTTCTTTGAATCAAATTACTCAATGTGGTAGTGGTATTGAATTATCTTCTAGTTATTGGAATACAGTACGTGAGAATAATGTTGATGATAATCATCAAGGTATTTATATTTCTAATAGTGATAATACAGATCTTAATAATATAATAATTGAAAATGTTGTTTCAAATAGTATTGATGAGGGTATTACTCTTGGTATTTATGCTAAAAGTAATAAATTATATCTCAATCAATTTATCAATAATTTTAAGAACGCTATAGATTATGCACCAATTAATTATTGGGATAATGGCTCTATAGGGAACTATTGGGATAATTATACAGGACCAGATGCAAATGATGATGGAATTGGTGAAGTCCCCCATATGGTACCAGGATCGGGGGGAAATCAAGATAATTTTCCGATATGGGACGATGGACATAACGGAAGTAAAATAATAATAGATGGTAGTTCATCTAATAATTGGACGTGGGCTAGTAAATTCACGTGGTGTACTGGTTCAGGGACATTAAAGGATCCTTATATTATAAAAAATGCTAATATTGATGCTAACGATATAGGTAGCGGTATTCATATTCAAGACTCAAGTGTATATTTCAGAATCGAGAGTAGCAATATTTTTAATGCACAAAGTAACTATTGGGTAGCTGGGATATACTTACTAAGAACTGGGAATGGAACTATAATTGATAGTCAGGTTTCTAATAACAATGGTGATGCAATAGGTCTAGAAGATAGTAGAAATAACACAATAAAAAATTGTGTTATTGAATATAATATAGGGAGTGGAATCATCATGACTTATTATAGCAATAATAATTCCGTTATAGATAATACGATTAGATTCAATGGAGGAGGAATAGGTATCTCAAGTGAGCATAGCAAAATAATTAATAATAACCTCGTTGATAATATTAATGATGGAATAAGTATACACCCTGGTTACTCAAATTTAATCACTAAGAATAATATTAGTGGGAGTTTTAAAGGTTTTTCTCTCGGGGGATATAACAATACAATTACATTTAATACTATCTTCTCCAATCAATATGGGATTTACAGTGTTGGTGGGCAAACTTGGCATAATATTATTGTCAATAATTCAATCTATGATCAATCCGCATATGGGATCTATTTAAGTGATGAAAATAGCCGTTACAATTCCATTTATTTAAATAATTTACGTGATAATACAAATCATGCGTTTGATGATGGATTTAGTAATTATTGGGATAGTGGTTCTGTAGGTAATTATTGGGACGATTATAATGGCTTAGACAATGATGATGATGGAATTGGAGACACACCCTATTATATTAGTGGATTAGCAGGAAGTAGAGATAATTTTCCTATATGGGATGACGGTTTTAATGGAGAGCCTATATATATTGATGACCTAGCTACAGGGGTTGGAGCACATAATTGGACATGGGCTAGTACAAGAATCTGGTCCACAGGGTTAGGAACTTATAGCAACCCATATTTAATTAAAGATCTCACCATTAATGGTCAGGGATTAGGCAGTAGTATAGAAATTAGAAATTCTAATAAATTTTTTAGTATTGAAAATTTAAATGTTTACAACAGTGGAAATATCAATAATATTGATGCTGGAATTAGACTCTATAATGTTACTAATGGAATGGTATTTCAAAACAATTGTTCTTTCAATGGTAGAAATGGTATAATTTTAACCAATAGTAATAATAACTCAATCATTGAAAATATAGTAAATAGTAATAATGGATCGGGGATTTTATTATTCGGTGAGTATCAGAGCTGTGTTAATAACACAATTATTTCAAATAATGCTATTAACAATCTACTGAGTGGAATTGAAATTTTTAATAGCGATTTTAACTACATATTCAAAAATAATGTAAAAAAAAATATTATAGTAGGAATTCAGTTAAACGAAGGTAGCAATAATTTAATTGTTCAGAATCTTATGGCCAACAATACCAGGGGAATTGATGTTGATTCATTAAGCAATAATAATGATTTTTATTTAAATGAATTTAATGAAAATTCGGTAAATGCTTTTGATGATGGATTTAATAACCAATGGGATAATAATTCTCATGGTAATTATTGGGATAATTACTTAGAAGCTTATCCAAATGCAATTCCAGAGGAGGGCATATGGAACCCACCATATTTAATTATTGGTTCATCAGGATCCTTAGATCACTATCCTCTAGTTATAATAAACAAACCATTAATATCACCTTCTGTGAATATTATTTATGAGGTTGGGGCTGTTAATAATGAAATCTCTTGGAATATTACAGACAATTCATATTACGATAGTACCTATTTCATTTTTCACGGATTAGTAGAGATTCTTAATGGAACTTGGATTTCGGGAGATACCATTGTATTAAATGTTGATGGTTTAAGTATCGGAACTTATAATTATTCAATCATAGCTCACGATGGATTGGGATCAAACGCTCAATATATTATAGATGTTTCTGTAATCGCAAGAAATACAGAATTGGAGGATTTGATTATTGGAATATCTGTAATTAGTTTAATTATTATAGCTTCGTTAGTAGGAAGTTTAGTCGTTTATAAGCAATTACGTAAAACAGCTACCAATAGGAATATTAGGAGAGGTGAAGAACGGCTGGAAAATATAAAGAAAATTAAGAAAGCTATCTTAGGGATTAGCACTAAGTTTCCACAAGCAAACATTTTAGAAGTCTCAGAAGTTTGTGAGATAAAAGATGATAAACTTATTATTCAAACAATTCAGGAGATGATTAAAAATAAAGAAGTACATGCTCAGTTTTTCACCAGTACAAACTCAATTTCATTTAGTCAGGAAGTCAATCTTGAAGAAATAGATAGATTAATGGAAATTTATAGACAATGGGAAGAGGATAAAATAGGTAAAAAGAAATCATAGCTCATTACTGGGTAGTTTTAATAGAAAAATTTTTCAAAGTTTAATATAATTACCCAAAAACCTTTATTAACTAATTTAACGTATTGAATAAAAAAATATGTCTTATAAATAATTCTAATCATGGTCAAATACTTGAATAGTCAACAATGGTTTGAAGTCAAAAAAATTAAGGAATATTTATATGTTATTAGAGAAAAACTTGATGAAATTGATCCCCGATATCTCACAACCTATACTAACTTATATTTAATCATTGGTGCTCATTCTGCTTTATTAATTGATACCGGTTGCGGACTATTTCCTCTTAAACCAATTATTAAAGATTTAATTTTAGATAAAAATCTCTTGGTGATAAATACACATTCTCACTTTGATCATATTGGCGGAAATTCTGAATTTGAAACAGTTCTTATTCATAAAAAGGAGAGGGAATTGATTTCCAAACCCCGAGACATTTCATTCTTGAGTAGCTCTCCTAAAGAAATTGTAAAGCGTTACGAAACAAGTAATTATATTTTTTCTCCTGCTAAAGAGATCCAGCCCGTAGAACATGATGAAATCATAGATTTAGGCGATTTATCAGTCAGAGTCATCCATACGCCAGGTCATTCTCCAGGTTGTATTTCATTATTAACGAGCAGAAATGACTTGTTTACAGGCGATACTGCGCATTATGGAACAATGTATTTAACAAAAATAACTTTTCCTATTTCGCTTAAAAGTATTGCAAATCTACTTAGTTTATTTAAAGAATCTGAAAATATCGAGATTTATCCATCTCATGAGGACTTCGCTGTTGGTAAAGAGTTGTTAGAAGAACTTACTAAAGGAATTCAGAATATAGATAATATATGGAATTCCAGAATAAGAGATGATAATTTAAATGCGTGGTTAATCACGGATGAAAAGTTTAAATATTTTATATTTTAACATATTTTTTATTCATTTCAATGTTGCCAATACTAACAAGATAAATGACTAAAGACACACAGAAAGAAGATATAAGAATTGTTTTCTATTTTATTTTTCATTTTTACACCAGTGTGGAGCTTCTACTTCTTCTAATTCACCATAATCCAATAATAAGATTTGATCATCATCAAAAGCGAATGCAAAACCACCAAGAAATTTTACCCATCTCTCATCCGGTGGGAGACCAAACCATCCAAATCGAAGGGCCATAAGGTTCCAATCATGAGTAACAAAAATGTTCAATCCATTTTCAGGCGAATTTTTAACCTGGTTCAGAATAAGTTGGGCTGATTTTTGACAATATTCTATGAATGGGGTCCATTCCTTGGAATCATAAAAACCAACAGCCCAGCGATAAAAAATTTTAACAAATGGAAGGTGTTTGAATTGTTCCATAAAATGCTCTTCGTTAATTCCAATACTCGAGAGAACTTTGAGTTCCCCTTTTAATTCGCTTTTACCACCAATATTTTTAAATCCCTCGTGCACATTTTTTGCGGTTTCTTCACATCGCCAGATAACACTATGAAAAATTCTTATAGGTCTGGTTTTAGGTAAATTTTCACCGAATTTCTTTGCAATCGCATGACCCTGAGGGGTTAATCTTAATTTGTAGGCTTTTTCTAATATTTTTGGCTCGTTTCGATGCGAATGTCTTAAAATCAGTATTATCTTTGAATCGTCTGGAAAGTCTTTAAAGCCTTTTATTATTTGTCGCGCATGAATTGTCCATTCACTTTCATTCCAAATTTTATCAATATCCATTTTAAAGATAATATTGCATTACATTAGAAAATTATCTTCTTTAGGTTTAAACGAAGGATAAGTTAATTTCTAAATAGAATGTAGAACTTTAACTCACTCTTCCTAACACGCGATTCATCTGTTTTCTATAGATTTCAAAGGCTTCCCGACCTTTAGTACTAAGTTTCAATCGTGTCTGAGGTTTCTTTCCTTTGAATCTTTTCTCAATATCTACATATCCAGCAGTCTCGAGTTTACTTAAATGAGAGGATAAATTTCCATCAGTTAAACCCGTTTGGTTCCTCAAAAAAACAAAATCAGCAGTTTCAACAACATATAAATATGACATGATCATTAACCTCGCAGGCTCATGGATGAGCTTGTTAATATTGGAGAGAATTTGGATAATGTCATCTGAGTTCGTTTTCTTTTTTGCCAATAATCAACACCTATTTTGATAATGGATATTTTCTGAGAAAGTGTATAAAGAAAAATACACCCCATGAGATTATTATAGCTCCAATACCGCCCATAGATAACGCTCCATCAAGAGGAGAACCAACGATTGGATAAAGAAGTTCAGCAGTAAAAAAGTATTGCTAAAAATATTACCAGTGCAGTTGTTAGAACCCCGTATTAAAACTTACATTATTTCGTAAAATTAAATTATTGTCACTTAAGGTAGATATACCTATTCCGCCATTATTGTATACTGCAGTGTTCTCAAGAACGGTGTTATTATTATTATTATTATATTGCAAAGCTATTCCATTATTGTTGTCAGACACCTTATTATTTCTCACTATGCTGTTATTCGATGTATATAACGAAATTCCATAAAAATTATTCATTGCAGTATTTTCATAAACGGTGATATGATTACTATCTTGCAAAGATATTCCATAAAAATCATTGAATAACAACGTATTGTCTTGTACTATACTGTTACTCGAACTGATCACTACAATCCCACTGGCAATATTGTCCTTTGCGGTATTTTCAAGAACAGTGATATCATTACTACTCCCCACAGAAATACCCCAATTATTATTATATAAGGTATTATTTTGTATTATACCATTACTTACACCGCTTAGTGTTATTCCGGACATGTTAGCGGTTATGGTAGAATTTCTAATGATAAAATATACATCGGAACTAGAAACTCTAATCTGCTTTTACCCAAATTTATTTATATCATTAGTCAAGTTCTTTAGCACAGTATAAAATATTATAAAAGATAAATAAAAAAAAAGGTGTTAAAGCTATTAGTTATCTGATATATTATCTGGATTCACGATTAGTTTGTCGTTTTTTGGTAAAAATTAAGTAAATCACGCTAAGTACAATGAAAATTAAGAAGTAATTACCCAATGGGACTGTTCCTTCAGGAGGAGCATCACCATTATCACCACCATCATCACTGACTGGGTCAACCCTAACTCTAACTCTGTCCGATATAGAATTTCCACTTTCATCTATAAAAGTTATTTTATATTCATAATCACCAACAATAAATCCGTTGGGTATGTTATATGTAATCGCTGTACCAGATGTCCAACTAGTAGGTCCTACTACAATACTAGACCCTAGGAGTTCGATCGTATAAGTATCTGGATTTGCATCAGTTGCCGTCCATGACAGGCTCTGCCCCGTATATCCGAATTCCAAGGTCAGATCAATTGGGACGCTTGTTATAACTGGCCTGGTCATTTCTTCAAATACTGTAAATGTAACACTGTCAGTTATTGAATTACCGTAATCGTCCGT
>JAHLWT010000041.1 GCA_019057775.1 Promethearchaeota archaeon | reverse complement strand
GATAAAGTGGGATATACTTGATCAACTCTGGAGGTTTAATACCTCAGGTTGGGGGGATGGTATAAGAAATAACAATCTAACTGTAAGACCAAATTCTACAAGGGCAACTAGTCTTAATCCTGAAATTGCATTGATGGAAATTAATCTTAAAAAGGAAAAATGGGTAGATTTCTTTAAAAATAATATTTACGGTAGCCTCTTCTTTTGGCTTGAAGATGTTATTGATCTAGATGATAATTTATATCAATTACCTTTAACTGTATCAGAATCTTCTATTCACTCCTTTTTATGGGAACACAGCAAATTTTATGGGGAAGGAGGGAATTCTGGAGGAAACGGGTTGAAACAAGCAGTACCTACATCATATCTGGTAGTATATTGGATGGGAAAGGCTTTTGATATATTTTAACTAATTAAAAATAATTTATTTTTTATAAATCATAAATTAATTTTTAATTCTTTCTATTACAGCTTGAGATAGAAGTCCACTCCAACTTGGAAGCTTACCAATTTGATCATAATAGAATTGTACAGATGATTCCAATGCGTGATATGGATTATACGAATAATAACCATCCTCATTAAAAGTAACACATTCTATCTCGAAATAAGAAGAGACTAAATTGAAGCATTTAGGTTTACTTATCGAATGAAAATCTTTTAAATACATCTATATCTTTTATCAAATATCCCTAGAGGTTTAGATATGAAAGTTGTTGTTTTAGGAGCAGGATATACAGGAAATGTTATTGCAAGAGATCTAGCAGAAGATCCCTCTACTGGGGTTTCAATAGTTGATATAAACCAAGAAGTTTTAGATAAACTGACACATGATTATGATCTTCATGGAATATGTGCAGATTTATCTAATCCCAATAACATCAAAGATATTGTGAAGGATTTTGATTTAGTAATTGGAGCTCTTCCTAGTTTTATGGGTTATAAGTCTCTTGAAGCAGTAATTGAAGCAGGAAAGAACATAGTAGATATCTCATATTTCGAGGAAGATGCGTTAAGCTTAGATGAATTAGCAAAGGAGAAAGGAGTTACAGCTGTTATTGACTGTGGAGTAGCTCCTGGTTCAAGTAACATCATACTTGGTTATATTGATTCAATCTTAGATAAAACAGAAAGTTTCCTATGTTATGTTGGGGGATTACCTGTAGAAAGGAACTGGCTTTTTGATTATAAATCACCTTATCCACCCATTGAGGTAATCGTGGAATACCTCCAATTAGCGAGATATATTGAGAATAGTGAGATAGTTGTTAAACCAGCATTATCTGAACCTGAATTATTAGATTTTCCAGAAGTAGGAACTCTAGTAGCCATCAATACCGATGGTCTTAGATCTCTCATCAAGACAATGGATATCCCTTTCATGAAAGAAAAAACACTAAGATATCCTGATCATATAGAAAAGATGAGAATGCTAAGAAAAGGAGGATTCCTCAATACAGAGGAAATTGATGTAAAAGGAAAAAAGATCAAACCAATTGAGTTAACATCTAAACTTCTATTTGATCATTGGATGTTCGAAGAAGGAGATGAAGATCTTACTGTTATGAAGATATTTATTGAAGGAATGAAAGATGACAAGAAATTACGTTATACCTATGATATGCTTGATAAGTACGATAAAGAGAAGCATATATTATCTATAGCAAGAACAACAGGATATACTTGTACAGCTGTTGCTCAAATTATCCTTGAAGGAAAATTCAAAGAAAAAGGAATCATTCCTCCAGAACTATTAGGAAAACATTCAGAAGTCTATCACCAAGTTATTGAATACTTAAGGAAGAGAAATGTGATATTTAAGGAGACTATCGAAGAAATTGTGAAAATATAAGACTTAAAGAATGTTCATTCGAAGTGTTAATTCTGGTTATTACTATTTGAGATTTTAAATTTATATTTCAATAGAAAAAAGTAAGGTTAAGAATTAAGAATTGGACTATTCAAAGATTATATAAAATATATTTTAACTTTTTATTAATAATAATAATATTAAAAAATAATTGGTTGAGAAAGTTGAGTAGTGAAGATAAATATAAACACAGGTATTATTATAAAGAATCATATGAAACTGCTATAGGGACTCTCGCAACGGCAATTGTCTTTCTTTTTGTCGCAATTTTATCATTATTCTTTAGAACATATAATATTGAGTTCATAGGACTTGCTTCTTGGGGTTTCTGGCTATTTATTCCTGCCTTTTTCATATTTATTGGAGGATTTCAACAACTTTATCGAAACATGAAATATAAACAGGTAGTTAAAAATGCTCTTGCCCAAAGAAATTTTCAAGGCACACATAAACTCGAACATATTGCGCTAGAAATAGGTATGAAACCTAAGGATATTCTTCGTGTATTAGTTGATCTGAGAAATAAAGGCATTATAAAATATAGTTTTGATGCTGAATCAGGACAAATTAACTTAGGTCAGCCTATAATTTATAGTCCTGCAAATGAATATGTAGCTCCCGTAAAAAAACTGGATTCTCCTTTACCCTCTGGAGGAAAAAGCTATTGTGTATATTGCGGTCATAATGTAGAAGGAAAAGGTAATTTCTGTCCTAATTGTGGGTCCAAACTTTAGTCCTTTTCAATTATTAATTACATTTTCTTTTTTTCTCTTTTTTATACTTATTTTTCTGATATAATAACTCTATTAGATTCAATAGAATTTCTAATAAATCAAAGGAGGCTTTTCTTTTAAATAGCAAATCATTTTTTCTTCTTCCAAAGTCGAAATTTCTCCGAGATGAAGCATAATTTCGAAAGGATTTGGTATAAAACATTACGATGATATCTCAACAGAGAATAATCGAGATATGGTTATCTTTACTAATTTTAACGATTATAACTTTCAAAATCTAAAAAATAATGTAATTTCTTATCTTATCTCGGAATTATTCAGTAATATAGATTCAAAAGAATTATTTAATCAAATTTCTAACTTATTAATCTCTTCTTTAAATAAATTTAAAAAACATTTCCCTTATGAACACACTGCTGAAATTAATTTAAATAATCCTGAATTAATAGAAGATAATGAAAATCTTAAATCAAAAATTAAAGATATAAATTATAAAAACGAATATCTTGACATTTCAAATGATATCCAAGCGATACTATCTAACTGCTCAGATTTAACTCACAATCAAAAACTTGATTTCTGTAATAACCAAAGACACTTCATGAAACTATACCTAAAAGAAGTTATACTCGAAATGAGCAAATCCTGAGAACTCGATAAAATATTAGATAAAGTTTCTTTAAGTTGTTTCTCTTGGTAATTGAAGAATAAATACCATTTTTGTCTTGGGAAAAGCTTAATTAAAAGAAAAAAAAAGATAATTTAATTATTTAAGTCTTTAAACCGAGGAACATCCACAGCGCAAAACTACTCATAATCACTCTTATAACCCCTATAGCCAGAGGTAATGTAAGAATTGAATCTAAAGCACCGCATATAACAAATATTGTATTTGCTATAGACAAATATGTAAATTTCCTTCTCAATTGTCCTGTAGATTGCTTCGCTTTTATTGCAAAACCAATACCTAAAAATACAAGTGCGGATACTAGAAAAACGCCAACCATTAAAAATGTTGGATGAGTTCGTACAAAATGAGCATCTATTAAATCTTCACCTGGATTTGCTAATTCCCATGTAAATGAAGCATCTGTTTGAAACCATAAAAAGTATTCGAAGATTACTCCTAAGACTATAAAAATCCCTACGAAAATCCATTTTCTTTTTGGAAAAATTAGTTCACCTCCAAGATAGATCGCGCAGACTAAAGCAGGGGCAACCCATAGATAGCTTAATAAGGAATATACAGGAATTGGATCAATATTCTCACCTGTCAATAAAACCATAAAAAGATCTACTGTTGGTCCTAACCATAAACAACCAACAAAAAAAATCATCAATGCTGCTACAGTAAGAAGTTTAGCCTTTAATTTTATTGATTTATATAATGATAATAACCCAAAAATAATTGAAGAAAAAATAATTAATGTTGCTGTCGATCCATCTAACAATCCTTCAAATGAGACCATTTCATATTACACCTTATTTTATAACTCATTTATTCAATTTTTAAAATTATATATCTATTTATTTTGATTTTATTTATAATTATATTTTTTGATGTAATAAGCGAAAATAGTATCTGGTGAACTATTGCCTCAAGGTTATCCCCAAACTTGTTATTCTCTAGATTTTACGAAATTTTCTTGTAGAAATAAGTGTAAATTTTTTGTTTTTTTTTATTGTGGACTAATTTGTATTCTAACTTAAGGAAAGAATTGAAAAACTCAAGTTTATATTTATGAGACAGAATAATTGCTCCTCTTTTTGCTGTAATAAATACGTGATTGAGATACTTTTGCATGGTTGGTAAAGAATAAATATAAATGAAATCGTATTTCTTTAAATTAAGTAAATAAAAATCTCCTAGAAAAAATTTAATTTTTCTAAATATCTTCTTATTAATGGTTCCAAGCATTTTAAATGATTTAATTTGAGATTTTGCTTCTTCTAATAAACAACTATCAATTTCAATTCCATGAGATTTAATACGGTAAAATAGAGCAGAATAAATAACAATTTTTCCATTTCCCGCTCCTAAATCAATAAAAATTTGGTTTGAGTTTCTTTTTAACCCATAATGAAGTTCAAGTGTTTGGAAAATCTCTTTAAAAAATTCATTATCAGTCTCTAAAAAGGGTAAATCTAATTGTGAATGAAATTTACCAAAATTATTTTGTTTCTTTTTCAATCTATAATCCATATCCTTTTCATTAATATTGTGGATGATCTAAGATATAATAATTGAACTTCTTTAATAAATGCCTTCTGCTATAGAAAAAAAATGCGAGACGATTTATTCCGAAGTTTCCTAATATTAAAAGGTGTAAAACAAGAGCATCTCTAAGATTTAACTTTAATACGATGTAACCTTTTAATATTTTATAATTTCTTTTAGACTCTTTGGCTTTTTAATATGGCTACCATTTTAGTAACAGGGGGTACTGGATTTTTAGGTATTCCCTTAGTAAAAAGGCTAAATAATTTAGGTCATGATCTGAAACTTCTAATTCGTGAATCAAGTGACATCTCACCTTTTCAAGATCTTAAGAATGTAAAATATGTTAAAGGAGATGTTCAGGATATTGAGAGTGTATATCAAGCAGTAGATGGAATTGAGATGATATATCATCTTGCTGCTTATACCGGAATATGGGCAAAGAAGAAATCTATTTATTATGATATTAATGTTAGGGGAACAGAAAATATAGCTAGAGTAGCTCTTGAAAAGGATATAAATTTTTTTTATATTAGTTCCTTTACTGCTTTAGGTCCTACTCCTCCAGAACCTGTGGATGAGACTCATGAAAATGAAAAATTTTACATGGAATATGAGAAATCCAAATTTCAAGCAAAGAGATTGATAAAAGATTTAATCCCAAAAGGATTGAAAGTTATGATTTTTTATCCTGGTATTGTATATGGTCCAGGGGATTTTAATATTTTTGGGAAGATGCTTTCTGATGTTGTAGAAGGTAAGTTTTTTCCGTTAGGTTTATGTCCTGGGAAGGGAGAATCAATTACATGTCTCTCATATATAAATGATATTACAAATGCGTTAATAGCTGTTATTGATAGAGAAGACTTATTTGGAGAGGATTTTATTCTTGGCGGAGAAAATGTCAAATTAAAAGAATATCTTGATTTAATTGCCCAAATTTCAAGAAATAAAAAAGCAAAAAAGATTCCCATGATGTTTGCTAAACTTTACGCCTGGGGATTAGAAGTAAAAGCAAAATTTAATGGAAAAATACCTCCTTTAACTAGATCTACGATTAATTCAATCAAATATCATCGAGCTTATTCATCAAAAAAAGCTATCGAAAAATTTGGCTATAAAATTACTCCCTTAGAAGAGGGATTAGAAGATACAATAAATTGGTATAAAGATTATATTGAAAAAGAAAAACAGTAAGAAGTGTATTTATAAAGATGTATGAAGAAGAAATAATGAGTCAAATTATTGATAAAGGAGCATACAAGACTGAAATAGCCAGAAAATACACCAAATTTTTAACAAAATATCCAGAAATCTTTTTTGATCTTATTAATGGTTCAGACTTTGATTTTGCACTTTATGATTCACTAGAAGCTTATGATAAGAGATCTCCTATAGATATTTTTAATGTGTATCGAAATGGAAATGGGATTGAAATAAAACCAGGGAGTGCTGTTGATTCAGATTTGGAATTAGCACTCTCATTAAATGCCGTAGAAAAATTAATCCAAACAAAAAATAAAGTAGAATATGCTCAACTTTTTGGAGCTTTTTATAACGATCCAGATGAGAAAAAAGGATGGATTGATTTCGTATTGCACAAAAGAACACAAACCTTAATTAATATGGGTTATGGCAAATTTGCACAAACTGCTGGAATCCTCAAAGATGAAGATGATATTTAAGGTTTGAACTTTTTATTCTGAAACTGAAATTGAAAAAAGATAAATAAGAATTATGTCAAAATTAAAAGAATTAGAAATCAAAAACAAATACACTGGTGAACTTATAGAAACTATTCCCGCAGACACACCGGAAACAGTTCGAGCAAAAATAAAGAAAATAAATAAAAATCAACATCTACTAAAAGAGATGGATTTTTTTGAACGTTCTCAACTTCTTTCTAAAGTTGCTACGAAATTACGATTTAAAAAATCTGAGTTTAAAGATTTAGTCGTTGCAGAAGGCGGATTACCAATCAAGTATTCTGAATGGGAATTAAATATTGTAATGAATGGTTTCAAATTTTGCGATTGGTACTACCAATTCTTAGAAGAAAAAACTTTAACAAGTATAGAAGGAGAGCAGCTCGTTAGAATTAGGTACATTCCTCATGGTTTGGCAGCTTGTGTCTCTCCACGGAACACTCCTTTAAGTCTGCCTCTATATCAATTAGGCGCAAACTATCTAGTTGGAAATGGTGCTCTAGTAAAACCCTCTACAGCATGTCCATTAACAATGCTAAAGGCATATTCAATAATGGAAGAAATGGATTTACCTGGTATTGAAGCTTTAGATTTAATTATAGCTCCTGGAGAATGGGCTGTAGATGAATTCATTAAATCACCCCTGATTAAAACTATAATGACAATTACATCATCTCATACAGCAAAGGATATCTTAGCTCGTTATGGAAGATTCTTGAGAAAAACAGTTGACAGGTCAATGGGAGTTCCCATGTATACGCAGCCATTTAAAAACTTTTTTTTCGAGTGTGCTGGTAACGATGCAGGTATAGTGATGGATGATATAAATTTAGAAAGTGTAGCAAAATGGAATGTAATAGCTAGTTATACTAATTCTGGGCAACAATGTTTTTCAATGAAACGAATAATAGTTCATAAAGACATTTATGATGAATATATAGAATGCCTTATAAAAGAAATCCAAAAGCTAAAGTACGGAGATCCAACTGATCCAGATGTAGATATTGGTCCTTTAGGAAGTAGGAAAATCTTGATGATGATGGAAGTGATGGTAGAAGATGCAAGGAAATTTGGCGCAAAAATATTTACAGGAGGAGAAAAAATTGATACTGGAGAGGATTATGGGTTATTTTACAAACCAACTCTTGTTGAAATTAAACCAGAATTATGTACAGATTTAATAAAAGCTCCATTTTTATGGAAAGAAGAAGCATTTGGACCAGTTCGTTCTATAACTAAGGCTAACGATATGAAAGATGCAATAAGATTGGCGAATGCAAGTAACTATGGCATGAGAGCAGTTGTTTACACTTCTAATTTAAATAATATTGAAGTTTTTAAAAATGAATTAGAAGCTGCGAATATTTATATAAATGCAAGACCTATGCTTGTTGACATTACTGTTTCTTTAGGGGGGATTAAAGATTCTGCTTATCCCGCAGGGTGTAAATATTACCCACAAGAATTGGTCTATGGAAAATATATTTATGATGGCACACCATTGAACTTAGAAAAAATAAAATAATCTAAAGGCGCTATGGACACTGAAGAATTATTCAGGAAATTAAAATCTTATTTTCCAAATAATCTTGATTTAATGAGGCATCTTAAGAGAGCCGCATGTTGGGAATACTATATTACTGAAAATTCTACAAATGAAGAAGATTATAAACTTCATTACTTCTTGTATAAAGAAAACGAGAATAAGTTAGAAATGACTAAAGATGACCCAAATATTAAACCAGATTTAATTTTATATTTTACTGAAAAAGCAATATTGGATTTAATTAAGGAGGATCCGAGTGCTGAAGATTATTATTCTCGCTATAGTGAATTGATGAGTAATCCTAAACCTGGAATTGAAGTGGATAATAAAGTGAATAAACCTAGATTGAAGTTGTGGCAATTAGGATATAAAAAATGGCAATCTGAATTTAAATTTTAAAATAAAAGTTATAGATGAGTGATGTAAATGAAAAAAGAAGATATTTGTTTTATGTCTGCTTACGAAATGGCAGAAAAAATAAAAACTCAAGAATTAACATCTCAAGAGATCACTGAAGTAATAATTGAAAGAATTGAGAAAATAAACCCTATAATAAATGCTTATTGCACTCCCACTTTTGATTTAGCAAGAGAAATGGCAATAGAAGCGGATGAGAAAGTAAAAAGAAATGAAAGAATTCCTCCTTTAAATGGGATTCCAACTTCTATAAAAGACTTAGTACCGGTTAAAGGAGTGAGAACTACTTTTGGCTCAAAAATATTTGAGAACTATTATCCTAGTGAAGACTCTATTGTTGTAAAGCGCTTAAAAAATGCTGGTTGTGTGATCTTAGGTAAAACTAATACACCTGAATTTGGATTTAAGGGAGTTACCGATAATCTGATATTTGGTGCTACGCTAAATCCCTGGAATCTTGAAAAGACCTCTGGAGGTTCAAGTGGTGGTGCAGCTGTTTCTGTTGCTTGTGGAATGGGGCCTTTAGCTCAAGGTTCAGATGGAGGAGGATCTATTCGGCATCCCGCTTGTTTTTGTGGGGTTTATGGGCTTAAGCCCAGTTTTGGGAGGGTCCCAATATATCCAAGAACACCTACTCCAATCGCAAATTTATCTGTTGTAGGTCCAATTGTAAGGTATGTTTCAGACGCTGCTCTAATGCTTGATGTGATGAAGGGCCCATTTGAAGGTGATAGATTTTCTCTGCCAAAAGACTCTACTAATTACCTAGATCATATAAATGAAATCCCAGACAAATTAAAAATCGGTTATAGTTTAGATTTAGGATACGCAAAAATTATCAATAGCGAGTTTGAAAAAGCAATAATTAAATCAGTACACCGATTTGAATCTTTTGGATGGAATGTGGAAGAAGTAAAATTCAAAGGGCTTGATCCATCAGAAGCTTTTAGCACCCATTGGCTAATAAATTATGGATATGATCTAGAACCTTATTTTGAGGAATGGAAAGATAAATTAGATCCTATTTTAGTTTTATGGGCTGAAGCTGGATTAAATTTGCCCGCATCACGTTTACCAAATGCTATGAAAACACGTAATGAATTTTATCAAGATATCTTTGAATCCTTTAGACAATATGATATATTGATCACTCCAACAACAGCTGTTCCAGCTTTCGATTTAGGAATTGCTGCTCCTACAAATATAAATGGAGTAAATGTTAGTCCTACTGGGTGGCAAGCATTTACTTTTCCATTCAACCTTACTGGGCATCCTGCAGCATCTATTCCATGTGGATGGACAAGTAATAATCTACCTATTGGTATGCAGATTGTTGGTAAAAGATTTGAAGACTTATTAGTTCTACAAGTTTCAAAGGCTTTTGAAGATATTGCTCCATGGCAAGACAAAAAACCAATTTTGGATTAAATTTGTATATAATTTTACTATAAATCCAATAAGTAATTATTTATATTTCATTCAAGCACATTTAATATTAATAATTTAATTAACTAAGGTTGATAAAAGTGAACAGAGAAGATATATGTTTCATGTCGGCTTATGAGATGAAGGAGAAAATAAAAACTCAAGAGTTTTCTTCAGAAGAGATCACCGAAATAATTATCGAAAGAATTGAAAAGATTAATCCAATTATAAATGCTTTCTGTACTCCTACATTTGATTTAGCTAGAGAGACGGCTAAGAAGTCTGATGACAAACTAAAAAGGGGTGAAAAATTAGGGTTATTACACGGACTCCCAACTTCAATAAAGGACCAGATGCCTATAAAGGGAATTCGAACTACCTATGGTTCAAAATTATATGAAAATAACATTGCTGAAGTAGATGATGTATGTGTAGAAAGATTAAAAAAAGCTGGAGTTGTTATTCTTGGAAAGACTAATATGAGCCCATTCGGTTTTATCGCTGTTACTAATAATTTAATCTTTGGAGAAACTCTTAATCCTTGGAATCTAGAGAGAACGTCAGGGGGTTCAAGCGGTGGAGCAGCAGCAGCAATGGCTTCAGGTTTAGGATATTTAGCTTTAGGTGCAGATGGTGGAGGTTCCATCAGAACTCCTTCATGTTTCTGTGGTCTATATGGTATTAAGCCAAGTTTTGGAAGAGTTCCAGTATATCCAATATCGGGGGTAAGTTTTGATTCATTAGTTCATTATGGTCCAATTGTACGATATGTAAAGGATGCTGCTTTAATGTTAGATGCCATAAAAGGACCGTATAACGCTGACCAGTATACTTTACCTGAAGAAAATATCAGCTATCTGGAAAAAGTTGATGAAAAACCAAGTCAGTTAAAGCTAGGTTATTCGCTTGATTTAGGTTTTGCGAAAGTAATTGATACGGAGGTTAAAGAAAGCTTCTTAAATTCTGTGAAAAAATTCGAAGAATTTGGCTGGAGTGTTGAACCCGTTAAATTTAAAATTAGAAATCCTGAGCGCATTCTTTTAACTTATCATTCAATACTATTTAATTATGATTTAGGTCCTAAATTAAAAGATTGGCGGGATAAGATGTATCCCGATCTTGTCAAGGCTATTGATGCAGGAGAAGGTGCTACCGGAAATGATTTTGCTAGATCTATAGCTCGTAGAAAAGTACTATTTGAAAGATTTCATCAATATTTTAAAAATTATGATATTTTATTAACCCCATCAACGGGACTGCCGGCTTTTGAATTAGGAATTTCCTTTCCAACAAAAATTAATGGAAAAATTGTCTCTCCAACAGCTTGGATGCCATTTTCTGCACCATTTAATTTAACAGGACTTCCTGCTGCAACAATTCCATGTGGAATGTCAAATGAAGGATTACCTATTGGATTGCAGATTGTTGGAAACAGATTTAATGACTTAAATGTACTACAAGTTTCAAAAGCTTTCGAGGAAATAGCACCTTGGCAAGATAAAAGACCAAAATTTGAATAAATTTAAGATATTTACTTTTTTTTTCTTTTTTAATAAATAATCAAAAGGAATTCGATTTAGAAGTTGTAATGAACGAGGAATCTCCTATAGTTATCCTTTTTTTGATGAGATCTTCTAAGATACAATAATCTCCGATAATAGAAGAAGAAGATATAATTTTTTTTAAATTTACGCCATCACCGATAACAGATTCAGATAATATACATTTTTTTAATACAGCGTTATCCCCAATTGAAACATTTGGACCTATGACTGAATCTGTAATTTTCACGTTATTACCAATAAATACGGGTGGTACAATCTTCGAGTCAATGATGTTTCCAGATTGCTGCATGGTTTCATAGAACGGATCACTAATTTTCGTTTCAGCTAAAAGAAGTCGGTTACCTGCTAGTAAACTCTCAGGTCTTCCAAAATCAAGGATTTCTCTTTTCATTTCATTAATTTTTAGTTTAAATCCTTCTTCTAAAATTTGCTGTATTATACGAGTTATTGTATGCTCCTGTCCATTTTCTAGTGGAATTTTACTTTGAATTTCTAATAATTCAAATAACCGGGAAGTCATATTCATTCCAAGGAGATATGCTCCTGAGACGGCATAATTTGATTTGGGATTTTCTGGTTTTTCGTCAATGCTACTGATGAAATTCTTATTATCTAATTCAACGACTCCATAAAATTTCGGATTATCAACTTGTTTGACATTAATTATACCATCGCAGATATCTTGATGGAAGTTCAACAAGATATGTGAATACCCTTCCATTGGGAGTCTATCGCTTAGAAATATAAAACAATCATCATTTTGAGCAAAATCTTTTGCTAATAAAATTGCATCTCCTAATCCTGAGAAATAGGGGGTGTCTGCTGAATAACCCATTGGTACTTGTTCCACAAATTCAAGTTTAAAATAATCAGAGTGATTTTCTTTAAGATATTCCGTTATTTGTCTTTTTTTATATCCAACTATAAAACATATAGTAGTACCCTTTGGAAAAGAACTTTTCAATTTTGTTATTATGTGATCGATCAGTCGTTTTCCAGCTATTTTCAAAAATGCTTTTGGTTTAGAATATGTAAAAGGCTGTAGTCTCTTGCCTACTCCCGCTATTGGGCAAATAAGAATCATAAAATTTTTCAAAGGTTGTCTATTTTATAAAAACATATAAAAGTCGATAAAATAAAAAGTATTTTGTGTTTTATTTCAGTTTTCATATTATTACAAGTTGTTTGTTAAAAATTGATGATTTTATATAGAATTTCATAATATTTTGCTTCTAAAAGCTTATCTTTTATTTTAGCTTTCAGTTTTCTCAAATAATAGTTATCTGAACTAGTTTTTTTTCCACCATGAATCTTTTTATTCAACGCTATTCTGATCTTCTCATCTAACAATTGTGGTGGTATTTTTTTATATTCATCAATTACTTTTCGTTTTTCACTGTAATCTGTTTGACTTGATTCGTGAGCGGCTTCAGATTTCATTTTAAAATACAAATTTTGTATACACATTTCTATTTTATCCAAATCACCTTTCAAATAAGTTCTTTGATTCAACCAGTTATTAAATTCAATTATCATCTTTAATAGATCATCCTTTTCTGAAACAGCATTTGATTCCAAAGCTTTTTTTTGAACTAAATCTCGAACAGACTTCTTTTTTAATTCCTGAACCTCTTTTTGAGAGAGTTTATTAAAAGCTTTTTCTCTCCGAATTTTCTCCTCGTTCGAAGCTTTTTTAGAAATCCATTTTTCAATTGACATAATATCTCACGTAATCAATATGATTATCTTAAAAAAACTATTATCTATTAATGTTTTAACAATATTCTCCTAATTTCATTTCTCTTTAAAACTATTTAAAAATCAGAGTTTTATAATTATTATTATGATAAAAGGTGTAATTTTTGATTTTGGTTTCACTTTATTTTATTTTGACAATCCTTCTGTTGAGAGATACTATGAATGTTTTAAGCAAGGTTTAATGAAAGCTATTGATTTATTAAAAGAAAAACAAATTTGGAATGATAAATTAACGACTGAAGCTTTTCTTCAAAAATTTAGTAAAAAAAGGCAATCTCTTTTCAGAAAAAGCATCAAAACAAAAAAGGAGTTCCCAACATCAATAATCTTTCAAAATGTTTTAGAAACATTAAAGGAAGAAGGTGTAATAGATAACTTAGATAACTTAATAGATACAACATATGAAAAGCTAGCTAATATTTATCATTCATGTGAAGAGGATGAATGGATTCCTTTCGCCCAAACTAAAGGAATGTTAGAGAAATTAGCTTTAAAAGATGTCAAAGTAGCACTATTATCAAATCACCCAAATCATAAAACTATTAAAAATATTATTATTAAACATGATCTCACTAAATATTTTGATATAATATTGACTTCTGCTAAATTTGGAAAGAGAAAACCAGATCCAGATATATTTTATTTTGTCCTTGATAAATTTGGGTTAAAAAATGACCCAAGTTCTGTAATCATGTGTGGTGATGAATATGCCGATATTTCAGGTGCTCAGCGGACTAAGATACAACCAATCCTTTTTGAGAGAAAATATAAATTTCCGTTTGAAAAAGAAATTGAGAATACAGATTATCGCAAAATTAACAATATTTCAGAAATCTTAGATTATGTGATTTAATTATAATTTTTCTCTATTTTAAAAATCCTCAACTCTATTGAATGTATTTAATAGTAATAATTGGATTAGAAATTGGAAAAACCTATAATTCCTCTCCAATCCTCCAAAGATTTTAGTTTTATACCTAATGAGAACAATTTTGCCCAATCTCTTCTGGTTGGAGATATGATATTCCATTTTTTACACTAATCTGAAATTATTTTCATCTGAAATATGCTATAGAAATAAATATGGCCTGGGGGGGATATGTTCTCGCGTGGTATAATCCAGCACGATTTGAACCCTCGATATCTGGCTCCGCAAGCCAGCGCCCTATCCAGGCTGGACTACCAGACCTTCAAATTTATATCTAATTTTTGAATAGTAATAATTCTCTGTAATTAATATATAATTAATCTTAATATTTCAATATTAAAAATGTAATCTAATACTGATATACTAAAAAGTGGAAAAAAATAGGGTATTAATATGTGATTATTCTCTTTTAATTTCATTATAAAGATTTTCAATGAATCCATTGAAATCTGTTTCATCATATTTAACATTTAATAAGTGCCATAATATTTTAGGAATATGCTTTTGTTCTTCGTATACAGGAATGATTTTGATTAAATCTTCTTTTCTCATTTGAAAAGCCGCTTGCCATTCATCTTTTACAGCTTTAGATTTAATAGTATTTTCACTACAAAATAATACAAATATATTACTCACTTCTAAGGTTTCTTCCATAAATTCTACAATGTTAGCCTTGCTATCTCTTTCCCAGTATGAAATTTGATTAATATAGGGATACTTTTTTAGCTCTTTAACTATGTTTTCAATCTGAAAATGATCTCTATCTATAGTAGAATAACTTATAAAGAGATTAAACGTGAAATCTTGTTCTTTTACGATTATTGGAGCTATTGCTTTTGCCTCTAATACTTGCTTTTCTTCTCTAGTAACTGTTTTCTTTACTTTTTTAGCTTCTTTTTCTATTTTAGGTGGAATTGTTACCTTTTTTTTAACTTTTTTAGGAATAATTCCTTTTTCTACATCCATGCAATATTGGGCTTTCTTATTGGCTTTGTTAAAAATATCAAAGAAATCATATTGATCTGAGGTATCTTTAATT
>JAHLWT010000040.1 GCA_019057775.1 Promethearchaeota archaeon | reverse complement strand
ACAAAGCTTAAGATATTTTAATACATTAAATGAGTTGCTAAGCAGTAAAAAAATAAAAGAAGAGAACATAAATTTAGAAATAGAGAATAAAGAAAAAATAATAAATCAGCTAGAAAACAGAATTGACAATTTAAATGAGAGAAAAGGGAGAATAGATTATACTCAGTTCATTAAAGAACCAACATCTTCCCTTTATCCTGTCTCTCCCAAAAAGAAACTCAATGTCTTGATTGCCGGCATATTGGGACTGATGGCCTTTACAATGCTCGCCTTCTTTCTTGAATCTCTTGAAAAGCAAAAAGCAAAAAACAACTAGAGCATTTTCGTTATTTCAATAATAAAAAAAGTTTATGAATAAATTAAAAACAATGTCCCACCCCAATTAGATTGCTTAAATTTGATAATTATGAAAAATAACTTGACAGAACAATCTTTGCGTGGTGCTCAATGGCGATTTTCTTCGGTTGCTATAAAAATATCATTACAGTTCGTAGTTGGTATAATTTTGGCACGTTTGCTATCCCCTGAGGACTTTGGAGTGGTGGCATATGCAATGGTATTCGTTGGATTTTTTTCAATCTTTTCGGATATAGGAATAATACCTGCCCTTATTCAAAGAAAGGAAATTAATGAATATCATATTCGAGTTGGATTTTTTCTTTCGATTCTAATGGGTTTTTTTCTTTCTTTTCTAATATATATGTTATCATTTATACTTGCAAATGAACTAATTGCGAAGATTTTTAGAGTGCTTGCTCTTTTCCCAATTATCAGTGGTTTTGGAATGGTTTCACGAGCACTTTTGCTAAGGAATCTGAATTTTTATAAGCTTTTCCTGGTTGATATATTATCTTTTGGAGTTGGTTATGCTGGATTCTCAATACCTTTTGCATTGTTGGGCTATGGGGTGTGGAGTTTAGTATTTGGATCGCTTATTCAATGTCTGATACAGAGCGTATTATTGAACTGTTTTTCTCATCATAGTGTGATACCTGGTTTACGTAAAATGGAAGCTAAACAACTTTTGAATTTTGGGATTGGTATAAGTTTAGCAAGAATTTCGAACTATTGTGCACTCAATACTGATTATTTTGTAATAGGAAATAAATTATCAGCAGGGGCACTAGGCCTTTATACACGTGCTTATCAACTAATTACTCTTCCTTCAGCCAATATTAGCTCTATACTCACGAGTGTTCTTTTTCCTGTATACTCAAAAATACAGGATGATCGTCAACGCCTACAAAGAGGATATTTACTTGCTGTTACATTGGCTTCTTTTATTATTATTCCAGTAATGGCAACAATATCTGTCGCGTCTCCTGAAATTATTGTAGGACTTTTTGGTGTGCGTTGGTCGGGATCGATTATTCCATTGCGGATTTTATCTATGGCTGGTTTTTTTAGTGCTATTTATACCTTAGGAGATGCCTTAGCGAGAGCTAAAGCTAAGGTTTATCAACAATTTTTTCGTCATGCTATATTTGCAATAGTTGTTTTTATTGGTTCGTTGATCGGATGCTCATGGGGCATAATTGGTGTTTGTGTAGCTGTTTCATTTGCAACACTTCTAATGTATTTAATGATGGCGCAACTAAGTTTAAAAATTGTGGGAGCAACATGGATACAGTTTTTTCACGCGCAACGCTATGGTGCTATTGTCGGATTATTGGTTATATTTTTCGGTAATATCATCGTAGGTTTTATGCGAAACCTTGATTTTGGCAACATTGCCAGCCTATGTATATTGATTGTTCTCTTTGCTGGATTATGTTTAGCTTGCCTAATATGTTTGCCGAGGAACATTACAAGTGAGGTTGTAGATTTTATAGTTGTACATGGAGAAAGTCGTTTACCCTTATGGCTTATAAAGCTTTTAAATCGGTAAGGATTATCTCCTACAGGGCATATGGCGTTTGTGAAAAGCACATCAAGTTATTCTTAGGAGAATAGGATGAAATCTCTTCGGTATTATGTCGGTACAAGTATATATAATCATTTATTACCGTTAAAGAAGATTCGAATTTTGACTTATCTTTATGGTGAAATGAGGATGATTTTACATGTAGTTTTTCATGCTTATCCTTCTATTTTATATCGACGATATTTAAATAGGAAGAAGCGGATTTATCCTCGTGTTCTTTCGTGGAAAGTTAATTTTAATTTTCACCAAGATTACAAGAAAGTTATTTCTTTCTTGAAGGATCGAGGAATAAGATACAAAGAAGGTGGTCAATCTATTTATATTCCACCACAAGATGCTCTAAGCAACTGCTTTCGTGAAATGTATAAATTTTATCCCAAAGGCGCAGGATTTAAAATTCTTCACAATATTTCCCGCAAAAGGTTTTATCTGAATGAAAAAAGAGGTGAGTCACATATTTTTGCCCGAATTACTGGTTCAACTTACGACTATCTTGAAAGTGCTAACTTGTTAAATCTATTTGGTTTGGGACCGAAGGTTTATGACCTTACAAATATTATAGACAAAAGTAGCAATTCTATACTTAAATGTTTTGTTGTTGAGCATATAGATGGTGTTATCCCCACAATTAAAGATTATCAATTTTTTATAAAAAGGATGCAATCGTACATTGAATCAAAGATAATCACTCTTGTTCCACCTGAAAAATTGAATCATATAGATTTTAAATCTCCAGATTGTGGAGGAAATCTCATTAAGTCTCGAAAAGACGGCAGGCTTTACTACATTGATGCACAACAGATTATTTTTACAGCACCTGAAAAGATTATAGATCAAATTATCAATGATGGGACCAACGTCTTTCATTTTGGTCAAGGTAAGCTTTTTACGGGTGGGGAAAAATATTTATATCAAGACATTCCTGGTGTAAGTAAAATTGGAAAAAGGGATTCTCAGAAACGTTGGATGTTAATTAGTGATCTATTGCACCGAAGCGGTTTGTCCGTGGAAGGGCGTTTAGTTTTAGACTTCTGTTGTAATTCTGGGATTATGCTTCTTTACGCGTTAAATGAAGGAGCTTTGTGGGCATTGGGCTGGGATTTGCCTGATGTAATTTCTCAAACAAGAAAGCTTCATAAAGCATTGGGAAGCACTCGTATGGAATTCAAAGATAGTTTATTAGAGTCCAAATATGATTTTTGTAAAGATGTTTCTCCAAACCTTTACGAACATTTAGAAGGTTGCATAGTTTTGTATCTTGCTGCTTGGAAGCACATAGGATTTTTAGAACAACTTGACAATATTGCCTTTAAAGCTATTGTATTTGAAGGACATGAAGGTGAGGAATTAAAGAATCTAGAAAAAATAATGATACCTATTTTGAATAAGTGGAGATGTCGAGTAGCTAGCAGGACAGAAATCCGTGACGGTTATAGCAGTAGCCGTCCCTTATTGATTTTGGTTAGGGATTAACAAAAAATTAGAAATAAAAAAAGTAATCTGCTTGTAAAAGACCTATTAAAAGAAGTCTATATTCATTATGATACAAGTATCAAGTATCCCCATCTACCGCCTTTTAGTCCAAAATTCTATTATCCTGAATATCCATTTAGTGAAACAACTCTTTCAAATGAAGATAATGATGTATATTCTGCAATTAGGAAGTGTATAAAAAATATGGGGTTTGATAAAAATGCTTTTGGTATTTCTAATTGGAATCCGTTTGGGGATTTCATTAAGCCTTATGATCATGTATTAATTAAGCCAAATATGGTGAAACATTATCATGCCCTTGGGTATCCCATGGACTGCCTCATTACCCATGGATCTGTTATCCGGTCGGTATGTGACTACGTTATAATCGCATTAAGAGGTCATGGTCGGATTACGATTGGCGATGCCCCAATCCAGGGCGCAGATTTTTCTAGGGTAATAGAAATCAACGGTACTCGAGCATTAATCAAATTTTATAGAAGTTACTTTAAGGAAATAGAATTTGAATTGTTTGATTTTAGAAAAACAATTGCGGTTGTAAATAATATGGGATACATAACTAAAGTTAGAACACAGAAAAATATCGGTTCCCAATCTATTGATTTAGGCAATCAGAGTATGTTTAAAGATGTGGATCATAGGAAATTTAGGGTCGCAGATTATCCTGGGTGGTTAATGGAAAAGTATCATAAGAACGGTAGACATTGTTATCTTGTGCCGGATCGTTTGTTGGAAGCGGATATAATAATCAATCTACCAAAGGCTAAAACACATAGATTCGCTGGAATAACAGGTGCAATGAAAAATTTTATAGGGGTAAATTCAATTAAAGAAAATTTACCGCATTTTAGCAAGGGAAGTTTACATGATAATGGCGATGAATATCCCAAAAATCATATCTTAAAGAAAATAGTAGAAGATATTTCTGATGTTATTGCAAAAATGGCTTATTCTAATAAATATATTGCAAGTCTTCCACTATATGCATTAAGAAAGTTTTTTCTAACATTTATCCATCAAAAGAAAAAGATATTCAAAGGTATGTGGTATGGAAATGATACGATTTGGAAAACTATTGTAGATATTAACCGCATTGTTTATTATGCGGATAAAACTGGTACTATCACAAACAATCCACAAAGAATTATATTTACAATCATGGATGGTATTGTTGCTGGTGAAGGGCAGGGTCCCCTTGAACCAGAGCCAAAACATGCAGGTGTATTGATATTGGGATTTAATCCGTTCGCTATAGATATGGCCCTATCAGCTATAATGAAATTTAATTATCGTCTTATTCCATTATTAAACCAATGTCCTAAAGAATTAGGGAAAATTGATCCTGACCAGTTAATAATAAACTCAAATGTCGAGAAGTGGCATAGGAGATCAATAGGAGATATCGTGCTTGAAAATGGTTTCAAGCCAGCTTCAGGTTGGGAAATATTACTCAACAATATCCCATAAAAAACAAGTGAGGGGTTGGAATTTATGTTAGTAGGAATACACAAAGATCCTTATGGGAAATTTTGTAGGTTTTTAGAAAGATATGAAGAAATCCTTGATTTTAATGGTGTTGACCATATCAGACTCGAGGCCAGTCAGTCTGGTTTCTGGGAAAGAATTAGAACTTTAGATCTGTTCATCTTTAGATGGGCTCATTATGATAGCGACCGGCAGTTGGCACATACTATTCTGCCAGTTATTGAAGAAGAAATGGCGATAAAATGTTTCCCGGATTGGAAAACATGCTGGCATTACGATGATAAAATTAAAGAGTATTATTTATTGAAACAGCATGGATTTTCCATGGTGGACAGTTATATATTCTGGGAAAAAAAAGCGGCTTTAGAATGGTTGAGAACGGCTGATTTTCCGTTGGTTTTTAAGCTCAAAGGTGGAGCTGGAGCTAAAAATGTTATTTTAGTAAAAAACAGAAGACAAGCAGTAAAATTTGTGAATAAGATGTTTGGAAAGGGGTTAATCCCGCGGGCTATTGATAGAAATAAAATTGATATTAAAAGGGAAATCAGGCATTTAGGTGGAAATCTATTAAGAAAAATAAAAGGTGAAGACATTTTAGAAAATTGGCAATTACAAAAGAATTACATTTTGTTTCAGAAATTTTTACCTGATAATAAATACGATACGAGAGTAACAACAATTGGCGATAGAGCATTTGTTTTTAGAAGGTTTAATAGAGAAGATGATTTTCGTGCATCCGGAAGCGGGAAAATAGACTATGATGTAGAAAAAGTGGATAAGAGATGCATTGAAATTGCCTTTTCGGTTTCGAAAAAAATGCACTTTCAAACTATGGCTTATGATTTTTTATTTAACCCTGATGATGAGCCGCAGTTTAGCGAAATAAGTTATACCTATCTTGATACTGCTATATACAATTGTCCTGGTTATTGGGATTCTAATCTCAACTGGCATGACGGTCATTTCTGGCCTCAGTATTGTCAGTTAGTGGATGCCCTAAGCTTGCCCTATTTAAAACAACCCAATTTAGCGTTTTAAATATCCTAATGTCAGATCTCTTTGCAAAACTCTTATCTGCCCCGACGTCAGGTTTAAAACGGACTATATCGTCCATATTGATGGTTCTATCTGCCTTCTTCGCGACTTGGGGTGCGGGCTTACAGCAAGTATCTAGTCTTGATCTTTCCAAAATTTTTCCTGGTCTGGCCGTTTTACTCATTTTCCATTGGGCTTTATTTGTCCGTAACAAAATACGCGCTTTCCCCCCTATTTTTAATTATTTTATGTTATTTTTTATTTTACATACAATTGTCACGTATGCTTTTTTATTACCATCAGAATTCACATTCGGAGTCACACAAGAGTTTCAGCTTCAAGGTGGTTTTGTGAATTTTCATCAGGGCAATGGAATGGCTGTTGCCCGTTTTCTTCTGTTTGCCTTGTATGCCTATGCCATTGCATCGTTATTAAGAACTGAAAAGATGCTTATCGCTTTTGCTTTAGCTTATGGTACAGGATTTGTGACGGTAATGTTATTGGGTGGATATAGAGTTGTATCTGGAAGTGTTTCTGCTCTACGTTTGTCCGCGGGTTTCCTAAACCCCAATTCTTTTGGAGCAAGTGCATTAATGTGTATATTTTTATCTTTATTTATTTTAGTAAGACGCCATTCAGGAAAATTGATCAAGATTTTTGCTGTTATTTTTCTAGGCACTGGCATGTTTGGACTACTGTCAAGTGCTTCACGCAATTCAATCTTAGGATTGGTTGTTGGATTATTTGTTTTGTTACTATACATACCCAATGTTAAGATGAAAATTAAAATTGCTACGAGCATTGTCTTCATTATCACGCTTATAGGATTTTTCCTTCCACAACATGTTTGGCAAATCCTAGATGTACGTGCTAGTTTCATAGAAAAAATAGGGGAAGAAGGTATTGGAAATGCTAATGTAAGATTTGGTATATGGGAAGATTATATTAGGGAAATGCCCGGGTATATTTTAACGGGGGTAGGGTTTCACAGAACCACTGAAGCAACGAAATTATCTTATACTACAAGAAGCAATTGGATTCCTCATAATAGATATCTTCATACAATTGTTGAGTTTGGTTTTTTAGGTTTTCTTTTATTTACAGCAGGGCTTTGGCAATTATGGAAAAGAATTTTTCACTATCATCGTTGGCAAATGAAAATAACTTTTAATGATTCTGTTATTCTTGGTTTTTTTTCTGCCTGGCTGATTATGTTGCTATTTGGAAGTTATAGCGGGTCAAGAGACTTTTGGATATTCTTGGGCATTATTGCGGCTTATGGTTCACGGAAAGTAAAGTCTAAACAAAATAATTTGCTAATTATGCCGAAGGCCCCATTGCCTAAAACCTTTTAGACTGACTAATATAGTGATTCGGAAGGGATGATATGAGAAATATGCTCTTTGTTAGGGAAATTCAGAAAGGAAATATCGGTGGTATAGAGGGGAAAATAATATCTATAGCCACGGAGTTATATCGCAGAAAACTTTTTAATCCGATTTTAACTACTTCAGATAAAAAATCAAAATTAGCACAAGCATTTAAATATTCAAATTTTAAGGTATATGAGGTAACAATTCGCGGCAAAGGGGGCGTTAAAAATGGTACTGATGACTTGGAAAAGATAGTATTAAAAGAACATATTTCTCTATTGCAAAGCCATATGTTCAGAGAAAGCCTTATAAGTGGCAAGGTAAGAAAAAAACATCCAGAATTGAAACATATTTTTAGAGTTCATACGCACATTGAAGGTTCAAGTATTCCTAAATGGAGAAAACATTCTTACCATATACTGGATCGATTTAATTCAAAATACGTAGATTGTTATGTTCCAATAAGCAATGTTGTTAAGGATGAATTAATTAAGAAAAGTGGCATTTATTGTAAGAAAATACAAGTTGTCTATAATGGCATCCCAGCAATGGGAAAACCTGATTTTTTTTGTAACAATACTTTTTTAGATAAATCAGTTGCTATAATTGGCGATTTGCAAGAGAGAAAACAGCAAAATTTGGCAATTGAGGCCCTAAGACTTTTATATTCGAAAGGTATAACAATAAATCTTCATCTTATAGGGGGAGATCGTGATGGTTATATGGCAAAAGTCCAAGCTACAGCACAGGCACACGGTGTGAAACATCTTGTGCATTTTTACGGTTATCAAAATAAAGATAGGACTTATGAAATAATAAAAAATATTCCAGTTGTAATGCTACCTTCATTATTTGAGGGAATTCCAACCAGTATTATGGAAGGAATGTCTTTGCGTAAATTAGTACTTGCAACCCCTGTAGGTGGAACTACTGAACTTATTGAAGATGGTATCAATGGTTTTCTACATTCGCCTCACGATCCAAAAGCATTGGCAAATATACTAGAAAAAGTTTACACCACACCAGCAAATGTATGGGAATTAATGCGAAATGCAGGATATAAAACATGGAAAGAGAAATTTTCGATGGATTGTATGATGGATGGACTGATCAATGTTTATAAGAAATTAAATTTGCTGGGTAAATGATAAATATAGCCAAGAAATATACATCGAAAGTATTATTTGCCGATTGTATGCCCAATGTAGGTGAAATTCCTGCAAGATATAAAAAAAAAGATATTGTGTTTATAGCCGAATTAGATTGGAAAGGTTTACATAACCAAAGCCAAGTAATGGCACTTGGCTTTGCCAATATAGGACACAAAGTGTTTTATATAAATAGAACCTTACAACGGTGGCCTCGCATACAACATATTATACGTTATTTTAAACCAACTAAGGAAAAGGGCTTTATAAATACATATCCTCATCCGCCAAAGAATCTAAATACCATTAATTTACCGCTTGGTCCCCCAGTTAAATGGTTAAGGATAGTTAATAGATTTATTATAAAAAGAACTCTTAAAAAATATAAAATTAAGAATCCTATAATAATAGTATATAGCCCTACTTTTAATGCAATTGATATTATTAATCTATTAAAACCGGATGCAGTTAGTTATATTTGTCGTCATAATTTTAATGCAAACGTTTCCTTGCCAGATGTTCTTTTATCTGAAAAAGAATTGATAAAAATTTCCGATGTTCTTTTTGCAGATTCGCTTTATTTACAAAATCGCATCAAAGAAATATCCGGTGGCAAAAAAGTATTTCGTTCTCCCCCTGGGGTCTATTATAAATCTTTCCATCGGGCATATCGTGGAGACGAAGTCAATCGATGCAAAAATATTTATTATTATGGGGGGATAGGACCGCATTTAGATTTATCTCTTTATGAATCATTAGCCAAAAAATTCAATGTCGTTTTTATTGGCGTAGTTAATCCTGTTATTCGTAAAAAAATTCCAGCTAATATTGAAATTAGACCTCCAGTGGCAAACTTAGAACTTCCAAAAATATTAAAAGACGCTGACATATTGGCAATTCTTTATAAAGATAGCTCCTATATTAGAGGAGTTATCCCTGCAAAATTCTTTGAATGTTTAGCTACAGGGAAACCATTATTGGTTTCAGGATTAAATGAAGCTAAGCCCTATTTAGATGTTGTTTATGATGTTCAAGGATCAGCCAGAAAGGGCTTAGAAGTAATAGAGAAATTGCCAGAAACGGAAACACCTGAGCGATTTTCAAAACGGGATAAGATTTCAATAGAGGCGGATTGGTCAAATAGATTTAAAATGTTTATTAAACATCTTAAGCACACCATGACTTATTCTTAGATCTTTCGCTATGGATAATTCTGACCTTGTAGTTTAAAGTACTAATTTTCCAGCACTTTTTTTGAATTCTTTGTCGTATCTTCGATAATGCTTTTTTTTTCTTCTTTAATTGTTACGCGTTTATTTTAATATTATATGTCCTATTATAAGATATCTACCAAATCGGGGGAACTTTAATGCATTACAACAAATTTGAAAGACATATTGCGACAACATTAGATAAATACCCACATCTCAAGCAGATCTCAAAATTTTCCTACCAAAGATTGTCCTACCTGATTTATCGCAAGGGAAGTTTTACTTGTGAGTTGCATCCAGATGTTCATATGAAAGGGATATTGAAGAATAAAAACAACAATGAGGCCTTCTTTGGCTATTATGATAAATCGCCCTGGAGTTATGATTCTAAATATTATCTATTTCATATAGTTGATAAAAAACATAAAGATAAGGCAAAAATAGGAGTTTATAATTGTGAAAATGGTGAGTTGAATATCAGAGGCGAGACTCCTGCATTTAATTTTCAACAAGGGGCAATGTTGAGATGGCTTGATAGAAACACTTATTACATTATTTATAATACAATTGAAAATGGGAATTTGTCGGCCAAAATTAAAGATGCAATTTCTGGAGAAAAAATAAAGATAATCTCTGTGCCTATACAGACTGTCAATCTTGAAGGAACAGAAGTCCTTGCCCTTAATTATAAAAGACTTGATAAAATAAGACCTGAATATGGGTATAGCGTAAATGTAAAAAATTTCTCATCTGATATGCCTTATGAAGAAGATGGGATTTGGAGAATAAATCTTGATACAGGAAAATCAATGTTAATTTTTTCCTTGGCAGATTTAATAAGTTTAAATCATAGTAACACTATGGGTAAATCCCAACATAAAATAAATCATATAATGTATTCCCCATCTGGAAAAAGATTTGTTTTTATGCATCGCTGGCTTGGTCCTTATGGAAAATTTTCAAGACTGTACACGGCTAATAACGATGGATCTGATATCTATTGTTTAGCAGATGATAGGATGGTTTCGCATTATTATTGGGTTGATGATAAGTCATTAGTTGCTTGGGCAAGAAAAGAACCAATAGGAGATAGATATTTTTTGTTTAAAGACAGAACTGGTGAATATGATATCATTGGTGATGGAATACTTGATACGTACGGTGATGGACATCCTAGCACATCTCCTGATAAAAAATGGTTGGTTACAGATACCTACCCGAACAAAGCGAGAATAAGAGAGCTAATCCTTTTCAATTTAGAAACAAAAGAAAAGATTGTTATTGGCAAATTTTTTGCTCCCTGTAAATATGATGGCTATTATCGCTGCGACCTACATCCCAGATGGAGTCCGGATGGGACTAAAATCTCGATAGATTCTACGCATGAAGGCTTTAGGAATTCATATATCATTGATGTTAAAGGAATAATCAACAATGATAGGTAAATCAAAAACAAATATTCAGCATTCTATTTGTCCGATCTGTAAAAAAGAGATATTTGTTCACTTGCGAAAAGTGAAAGATGATGGATATTTTGAGCGTAACAATATTGCCTACTGCAAGAGAATATTTGAAATCGTCAGATGTTCTTATTGTGGCATGGTTTTTGTCAAGAATCCCCTTAATCCAACGCGGTATAAAGAGGAAGAAGCATTAGATTTAGTTAAGACTCCCGTTGTCCTGAAATCGCGTCATTTTTTTCTTTTGGCATTGTTAGATTGGATTGTGAAAAAGTTAAGAGATAGGAAACCTCGAATATTGGAAATTGGTTGTGGTTTTGGACAGCTTTATCAATTGGCGAATTCGAAAGGTTATGACTATACGGCCATTGAGCCATCCCCTATCCGAGCAAAAGCGTTGGAAGATTCAAAACTTTCTGTATTCAAAGGAACTGTCCAAGAATTTTGGCAGGAAAGGGATAATGAACGTTTTGATATAATTGTAATGGATAATGTTATCGAACACATGCCATTCCCACTGGAAGTTATAGAAAGATTAAAACCATTGATGGCATCGGAATGTTACTTGATATTAGCAGTTCCCAATCTTAATGATATACGTAAATATATACTTCCTAGTTGGGGAGAGGTTCAATGGATGCCGGTGGGACATATTAACTATTTCACTCCTCATACCCTTCGTTATCTTTTGGAAACAAGCGATTTTGAAATAGTGCATCCCTATTTTGTTACATACGGCGTTGAATTCAGTAGAAAAATTGCTTATTTGATTAAATTGATTATTGAAAGATATTTCAAGGTATACCCATTTGGCTTATATTTATGTGCTCGCAGGCGGACTCCAACGAAAAACTGATATAACCAAGCCAAGTATGTCACTCCTCCCTTTGGTTTCCTTTATCATAGTGGCGAAAAATTCTGCTGAATATTTGCCGGGCATTCTTTCAGATATCCTACTGCAGGATTATCCTGTAGATCGTTTGGAACTTCTTTTGATTGATGGACGGTCTACAGATAGCACCCGTTATATCATGGAAAATTTTGCCAAGGCACATAAGGTGCTTAATGTCAAGGTTCTGGATAATCCAGAGAAGATTTTGCCCTGTGGTTGGAATTTGGCGTTGGCTGAGGCCAAAGGTGATATTATTCTGCACGTAGATGCTCACAGTTCGATCCCAAAAGATTTTATTACTAAGAATGTTAAAAATATTTTATCTGGAGAAGACATTGTTGGAGGTCAACGCATAACTATAATGCCATCAGGCATTCGGTGTAGCATTTTGGCAATAGCGGAAAGATCAAAATTTGGTAGTGGGGCGGCGGAATTTAGAAATCCTGGTGTGTCTCGGTATGTTGATACTCTGGCACATGCAGCCTACAAACGGTCTGTTTTTGCAAATGTTGGGGGTTATGACGAACGGCTGGTGCGAAATCAGGACGTGGAGATACATTATCGCATGAAAAAAGTGGGGTTCCGATTCTTCTTTGACCCAAAAGTTAAATCATCTTATATTTCTCGCTCAACTCTGTATGGACTTTTGAAGCAAAAATATGCGACAGGTCTCTGGATTGGCTTAATTATGGGGGTTCAACCACGATGTTTTGGCTTGCGACATTTTGTTCCTGCTTTATTTGTAGCAGCATTAATTATTGGTTTTATCTTAGTAATAATCTGGAGTTGGCTTCCTATAGTTTTGTTAGGTGTTTTATATGCTTCAGGGGTCTTTACATTTACATTCGAGGCTATAATTAAAGCCCAATTTAGGTTAAAGCCGTTTTGCATATTGCTACCGATCGTCTTTTTTCTGACTCATTTAATTTATGGAATAGGCACATGGATTGGTCTGGTAAAGATGCCTTTCTTTATTTGGAAAAATCGTAGTTACAAGATGCCACGCCCGATTACAAGATAAACGTTAAAATATTAAAAGATGGCAAAGTTAAAACGGCATCAGAATGGTCTCCAAGTAACTTATAAAAGGATATTCGATATCGTGGTGGTTGCTTTTGCATTAGTAGTTTTATCTCCAGTCATGCTTTTGGTCATGCTTGCTATACGAGTTTCATCAAAGGGACCATTATTTTTCACTCAGTCTCGCGTGGGTCGTAATGGTAGACTGTTCAGTGTAGTGAAATTTAGAACGATGATAGTTGGTGGGGCGCAGAATGGTTCGATCACAACTGCCAGTGATGAACGTATAACACCTATTGGTCGCTGGTTAAGGCGCTTCAAGCTTGATGAGTATCCTCAGCTCTGGAATGTTTTTGTGGGAAATATGTCTTTAGTAGGTCCCCGTCCTGATGTTCCTGGATATGCCGACCGACTAAGGGGACGTGCACGAGCAATTCTTTCTCTACGTCCGGGTATAACGGGATTGGCAACTTTATATTTCAGACATGAGGAGGAACTTCTTGATCGAACAGATGACCCTAAAAGTTATAATGATCAGGTAATATACCCGGCGAAGGTAACGCTTAACTTGACCTATCTTGAACAATGGTCATCTTTCCGAGATATTGTTTATATTCTGATTACTCTGATTCCAAACCTTGACCGCTATTTTAGATTGATTCCATCTATCAATATTGAAACGCTTGCTCGTCAAGGAATCAATGCTTGTAGAGAATAGTAAGGATTGATTCGCATGAAAATCCCTCTTTCAAGTCCTGACATTACTGATTTAGAAAAATCCAGAGTAATGGAGGTGCTTAATACTCCCAATCTCAGTCTGGGCCCGAAACTAGAAGAATTCGAGAAGAAATTTGCAGATTATATTGATTCTAAATTTGCAATTGCTGTAAATAGTGGGACAAGTGGATTGCATCTGTCCATAAAAGCATTGAATCTAGGAGAAGGGGCTAGGGTGATTACCACACCTTTTAGTTTTATTTCTTCTGCCAATTGTATTTTGTTTGAAAGAGCCAATCCTGTTTTTGTAGATATTGACGAGAATAGTCTGAATATTGATATGAATAAAGTAGAGAATAAAATAAAAAAATTAAGAGCTACAAATTCAAATCTAAAAGCTATTCTTCCTGTTCATATCTTTGGAAGACCCTGTGAAATAAAGGATATTATGAGACTGGCTAAAAAATACGATCTAAAAGTCATTGAGGATGCTGCTGAAGCTTTGGGAGCAGAATATCAAATTGAAAATTTAAAAGGCGAAATTCAAAAGTCAAAATTAATCAAAAATAAAAATAATGATGAGAACTATATAAAAAATAATTTATGGAAAAAGGTAGGAACGATCGGAGATTGTTCAGTTTTCGCATTTTACCCCAATAAGCAGATCACCACGGGTGAAGGA
Organism: Promethearchaeota archaeon; assembly: GCA_019057775.1. Next base: position 784 of record JAHLWT010000040.1, on the reverse strand, counting down.
GGGATGATTGTTACGGACGATGAGAACATCTACAGATTGTGCCGGAGCATGAGAAACCAGGGAAGGTCGGATAATGAAAGTTGGCTTCAGCACGAGAGGCTTGGCTATAACTATCGGTTAAGTGATATTAATTGTGCTCTGGGGATCGCCCAATTAGAAAGAATTGATGAAATATTAGCTAAAAGGGAAAGAGTTGCCAGATTATATAACGAGAGATTAAAAAAGATAGAAGAATTAATCATTCCTCAATTGGAAAATAATAAAAAAATAAGCTGGTTTGTTTACGTCGTAAGATTGACAGATAAATATTCTATGGAAGATAGAGATTTAATTTTAAATAAATTAAGGGAAAAAGGGATTGGTTGTAGCAATTATTTTACACCAATTCATCTTCAGCCATTTTATAGAAAAATGTTTGGATATAAAAAAGGCGATTTCCCTATAACAGAAAAAATTTCCGAAAGAACCATAGCACTTCCTTTTTATAACAATTTAAGAGAAAAGCAAATTGATTATATTTGTGAAAATTTAAAAAAGATTATTCAATCCCTTTGGAAGGGGGATAAAAACAAAAAATGAAAATTAATCAAAACTCCTTAAATAAACTATTCGAGAAATCCGTTTTTAAGAGGAGAGCTTTCTTTTTTATCTCTGATATTTTATTGATTTCATTCGCAATGTATGTCTCTTTTTGGCTGAGATTTGATGGGATGATTCCTGATCAATATATTAAATCTTTGCCTTATTTCATATTATTAGCATTGTTTCTTAAATTGAGCTTTAT
>JAHLWT010000039.1 GCA_019057775.1 Promethearchaeota archaeon | reverse complement strand
TTCAAAAGTTTCATAATACCTGCAAGTATGGCTTCAGGTTTTGGCGGGCAAACCGGAATATAAGCATAAACATGAATGATCTTATCAACCGTGCCGGCAAATGTATTCCCTTCAGCAAATATGCCGCCCGTGCAGCCACATGCACCAATAGCAACCACCAATATGGGTTTCGGTGCCTGGTTGTAAATTTCGAGAAGTCTGCTTTTGTCCTTTTGGTTAATCGAACCATTAACCAACAGAACATCAGCATGCCGGATGGTACCAACCAATAGCATCCCGAATCTTTCTACGTCATACCTTGGTGTCAGGCAATCTAATATTTCGATATCACAATTATTGCAGGATGCACCACCGAAATGGAACAACCACAATGATTTCTTAAAAATAAAATCCTTAAAACCCAATTTATTATTTTTTAAATTCCAAACATTCCCAGAATGATTGCAATAACAGCAAATAAGTTCATCCAGATAAAGAAAAATCTCATGGCCTGGTGAATCTTAACCCTTGGATTTGTGTTTCGTATCAGAGTAAGTAAAACAACAACTGCAAGGATTTTCAGAATTGACCAAAGAATATCGATCCCCTGCCAATGCAATCCACCCATAAACAAAGCAGCAATAAAAGCAGGGAGTATAAAAAGCATGATATATTTTGTTAATTTTATCAAGGCATAGGCTGAGCCGGAATATTCGATAAAGGGCCCATGGTTGATTTCAGTTTCCGCCTCTGCCATGTCAAAAGGGACTAAACCCAATTTTGCCTGCAGACAAAATATGGCAACCAAAAAAAGGATCACCCCCGACAAACTACCAATAAAGGCTCCGGATTGAGATTGTACCTGTATAACATCATTAAGGCCAATGCTCATGTCTGCTTTCAGAATAATGCCGGAAAGGACCAGAAAGAAAGTAAGCTCATAGCTCATGATGAGTTTCATTTCACGGGAAGCGCCAATGGAAGCTAAAGGATTTCCTGAAGCCATAGCGCCTACCATGTACGCCAGGGAAGGTATCGCGAGAAGGTAAAAAATCACGATCAGATCGCCGGAGAAGCCGGTTTGAATGTCGAGAGAGGGTAGCAAAATGAGAACTCCGGCTATTGTTGCACCGAAAAGGGAAAATACAGGCGCCATCAGGAATGTGATTTTTGACCCTTTTGCCGGCAGGATTGTTTCTTTTACGAGCAATAGCTTTAAGAAATCGTAAAGTGGCTGCAGGAAAGGCGGCCCTTTGCGAAACTGTACCATAGCCGTAATCTTCCGGTCGGCCCAGGCAAGGATACCTCCTACAGTTGCTATAAACAACAATCCTGGAAAAACCAGAAAATGAAAAATATCATTAAACATATCCTTGTTGCTTTAAGGGTTCCAGATAAAATCTTTTACAAGCACCCTCTCATTTAGTTTGTATATATGATTTTCAGGGTTTTCATCCCCATCATAAAAGACTACCGTATCACCGGGAGATGCTTCAACAAATCGAAACAGTTCTTCATCATCATTCAGGTCGAAGAATTGGTTTTTTGGTCTTTTTTCAAAAAGATCATCCATTAATGTGCCGAAAGGACAAATAGTTATACAGGACTTGCATCGAACACAAAGATTCAGGGATCGTGTAACCATACCATCTTTTTCTTTTTCAAGTGCTTCTGCCGGGCAAATACTGATACAAGGAGCCTCTTCACACTTTCTGCATGTAAAAAGGAAAGTTGCCTGTTCCCTGATGGTTTTGAATTCATCATTATTGCCAGGGTTAATATAAACTCCTTCAACAGGGCATTTATCAAAATCCCTCAATTTCAGTAAGTCGATCAGTATCTTTTTGCCCATTGTAAATTTTATTATTAGAGGCTTATCATTATATCTTAAATGGTTATAAGGTTAACCAGCTGAAATCGTGTGTCACTTAATCTTTGCGACAAAGTCTTACTAATAATTTTCATGAATATATAACCAAATGTATCGTTATCACCGATTAATTCATGGATTCTGGAAGCCTTTATTGCTAACACTTTGACGGGGACTGTTGCTATTGCATAGGCGGTGGAAATATTAGGCAGGAATAGAGCTGACCATGAGAACAATTGCCCGGGATGGACAGTGTCCAAATTAATTTGTCCCTTTTTGGGAACATATATTCCCAGTGTAACAGTTCCTTCCACCAGGATAAACAACTCTTTTAACTCCTGATATTCGTCGAAGATCATTTCGTTTACTTTATATTCCCGTATCTCACTAATCTCCAAAATCTTTTCTCTTATTATTTCGTCAAATTCTCTATAAAATTTGAGCTTCTTCAGCGCGTTCAGATCTTTGTCCATATTTTTTACATTTTTACTTATTTGATTATAACCAGATATCCGGTAATCCTTTTATTTCATCATATCTGAATACCGGCCCGTCTTTGCAAACAAAATAATCTCCCATCATGCAATGACCACATTTCCCCAGACCGCATGACATATTTTTTTCTAAAGAAAGGTAAATATCGTTATCATTGAATCCCATTTCCAGAAGTCGTATTGTTCCAAATTTCATCATAACAGGCGGGCCACATACAACCGCTACAGAATTTTTTAAATCCACATCGATTTGATCAAGGAGGACTGTAACCACACCCACTGTTTCGGTCCAGGTCTCATCAGCCCGGTCGACAGTTCTCAGAACCCGGAATTTTTCCGTATTTCTCAATTCTTCGATAAAGGGTTTATAAATGCAGTCTTCCGGAGATTTTGAACCATAACATAAGGTTACTCCTTTAATTTTATCTTTTTCAGCCATAAGATTATACAGCAGCGATCGAATTGGTGCGAATCCACAGCCACCACCGAGGATAATTATTTCTTTACCGTAAAATTCTTCCAACGGATACCCCCGGCCAAAAGGTCCTCTTATGCCAAGTATTTCTCCCTTTTTAAGTTGATGTATCTTTTCGGTAACATAACCGGCTTTCATTATGGTTACTTCCAGCTTACTCTTATCAAGTGGAGAGGAAGAGGGAGTGAATGGAGCCTCGCCTATGCCATTTAGTGTAAGTTCGATGAATTCCCCTGTTTTGAATGAGAATTCCTTTTCAGGGATCAAAACAAATGTTTTGATCAAGGATGATTCATCAATTATTTTATCCAATCTTGCCCGTATCGGTTTGTATATATTTTGAGATACCTGCATTGTAAAAGTCTTCGATTTAAGTCGTTAGTTCGATGAATAATTCGTTTTTATTAATGTTTCCTATACAAGCATCAATACATCTTCCGCATCCAGTGCAGGCAGTCGATTCATATCTTTCAGGCTTCCATAAGTATTTACACAAATACCTGTTCCTGAAACGAATGTGCCTTTGTGCTAGGGGATCTTCGCCGGCAGCAATCCTCATGAAAGCAGGGTATTGACATGCATCCAATTGCTTGACTTTTTCGAAACCTGGTCGGTCGATCAATAAAAAACATGTACAGGTCGGACAGATCGTAGCACAAGCCCCGCATGAGACACAGTTTTTGGCGTATTTTTCCCAAATATCCTTTTTTGCGTTTTTTACTAATTCTGTCGTTTTTGAATATTCCGGAAGGTGTTTGTTTTTATCATCCAGTTGTGGCTTAATTTTTTCTCGTTTTTCAAGTACCTTTTCAAATTCCTTATCACTTAATTCCCGAAAAATGCGATTATGATCTGTTTTTTTCAGGAATGTCTCACCTTTCTCCGATTGAACGGTTAAATACACCTCTTCATCGATTAAAGCCAGAGAAATATCGTGATATTCTTCCGGATAAGGATTAATACCATAAGATGTACAATGACAATGCTCTAAAAGCTCAAAACAATCTGTACCGATCAAAAGAGTATTATCGCGGTTCTTTTGGTATACGATGTCGAAATAGGGCTCAGCAAGATAAATTTCATCAATAATTCCCAACCCTGCAAGATCGCAGGAAGGAATCCCCATGATTATCCTTGATCTGGCTTGTTCTTTTTTAATAACTACATTTTCTTGTACAGGAAGGAAAAATGTTTTTAAGGGAGTAGTTGGTTTGGGTGTGTTATATACAATTTGGCTAACATTGTCTTTTTGTATAAAATGATAATCCTGGTTTTTTTCTGTTAATAAAGGTGCATAAACATCGTAACCGGTTATGATTTCACATAGGTATTGATCCCAATCGGGTTTTGAAATGAGGTATTTTCCTCTCATTATTTTGTTATCAATTTCACATTAATTGTGCGCCAATAAATATTGATATGTTCTGCTAATTATTAAGTTTGGCAATTGTTTAGCAAAATTCGATACTGCAATTACATCTACTTTCCCGGCGATATTGGAACCACAACGGCAAATATATACACCAATCCGAACCGACATTTTTCAAGCCTCCTGTTTTTGGATTGTTTGTGATTTCATTTCCATTTGTGATATGATTTTTTTCTTGTTTATAAATATTTCATTGATAATATGCTTTATCAAGTGCAAAATCCATTACCTCATAAACAGGACAGGATGCACTGCATGTTCCGCATTGTATACAGGAAAGGATTCTGGCTCCTTCGCTGGAAGATACAATCTCCCTTAAAAATCCAGAATCTTCGTGTATCCGCTTGGCATTCAGTCGGCTGTTATTATTCATCTCTGTCATTTATAACTGCCCTGAAATTATCTCGGTCATGATAATGTCTTTGAGGGCTACGGTAATATTATCATCAAATTCAACTTCCTTGTTTTTCCCGGAAGCAGGTTGTATGAATATGTTTATCAATGAATTCCTGGAGGTATATTTATTTTTGTATTCCTGGATCTCTTTTAGGATGCTTCCCGGAATTTTATCCATGTCTTTGGTTTGAAGAATAATGATCCGGTCATTTTTTTCTTTCTCTTTTGTAATCTCCTGGATTTTCGCCGCTTCATCGATAGATTTACTAAATCTGCTGTGTTTTATTTCTAGCGGGAATGCCATATCGAGCAATTCTTTGGTTAGCAGGTATCCCAATCCGCCGTTGTTCTTCAGAACATCATCATATGCAAAAAGAGTAATTTTTTTACCGTATCTGTTGGTGATGGAGATATTATTGATGGTATTGGGCAACCTGGATACGCACGGATTTTTCAAACTTACTTTTCTATTATCGTCTATGAATGCGCAATGAAGAAGATCAACTAATTCGTTATTTGAGATCGGGTTCACACCATAATAGAAAATACTGTTTTCACGATATAGTTTTTCAAAATTCACATTCGGTTCGTTGAATACAATTATCTTGACATCTGGTAATTCATGGTTTATTTTTTTGACATATCCGGGACCCGAATCACTAAAATTCTTGGCATCCACAACAACTACCGGGATTGCCTCCGTAGATAAAGTCTTCAAAACCTCGTCGATATTACAGGCAATTTTCGTGATATAACCTTTATGAAAAATCATTTTGAAGAATTCATTCTCGTCGCTACTTTTGTCGGCAAAGACTAATACACTTCTCGTTTTAGTGGCTTTGAGGTCTTGTTCAAGATGTTCCGGCTCTACAATGGCTATCCAGTTTTTCTTGTGCAGGTTTTTTTCGAGATTATAATGGTAATCCCTCAGAGTATTATTAATCCCAACAATTTTACCGCTGATTGATGATGGAATAACACGTTTCGTCCCATTGCTCAAGGCCACCTCAGCAATAGGTAATCCCCTGTAAATTCTACTACCCAATTCGGGAAGCTTAATGGATATGATGGAACTATTCGACAGGTTCGGTAAATATCCACCAACCCGGATTATACCAAATCCCATCTGATGGAACCAGGATGAAAGATAAAAGTGGTAATTGGTTTCTCGATTTACCTTCTCAATAAAATGTTTATCCTTTTCAATAGATACACTTTCACTGGATATGACCCTTTGAACGGGCTCCAATATTTCTGCCGGTTCAAAAGGTTTGGTGATATAATCTGTCACTCCCAATGTAGTCGACACCCGCCTGCTTTCTTCCGAAGGATATCCTGTTATGATCACTACCGGAACATTTGGTTTTTTTTCCCGGATACCACTTAATATTTGCATACCGTCTGTTTCACCTAATTTAATGTCCAGTATTATGGCATCGTAATTATTCATTAATGCCTGACGAAATCCATTCATTGCGTTAACATTAGTGTCTACTTTGTATCCGGCCAGTGAAAATATCCTGTTGCAGCTTTCACAGATATTTTTTTCATCATCGATTACTAATATTGATGGTTGGTAGTTCATTTATTTTAATTTTATATATTTTTATTAAATCACATTGATAGAAAATCAATTTGTGTGCCATTCTATTTATAGATATAAAGAAAACGAGTGTAAAGTGTTTATTAACAATAATTTACTATAAGATATAAATAGATAAATATGGCGATATTTATAAGGTTATTGTCAAGTATGATCATACAGTGTATATAATAATTATACACTTTCTTCCGGGTTTATTCGAATTATTTCGTATTTTTAGTATAGTTATAACGCGTTATGCGTTTTGATTTTATAACTAACTGATTTGGTGTAATTTTTGTGTATTTATGCTTTAATGGCGGAAAAATTTGCCACCGAAACACAAAAGATTGAAAATTAAATAATTAAATAATGCCAATTCGAAATAAAATAACATTAGGATTAATCGTAATAATTTTAATATCATACATGGCTTTAGCTATTGTAGTGAGTATTTATGTAAATAATATCTTTATCAAAGAGGTTCAAACTCGTGTACGTCACGATTTATTTTCAGCACATAATATATATAATGATTATATTGAACATATTGATCAGATCCTGCAGGCAATATCAATACGCAGAACGATTTATTCACCTTTAGAAGAAGAAATTGAAGGAGACTTGGGAAAGGTTTTTCAAAATATATATGATAACAGTGGAATAGATATCCTTACACTTGTTGATCTAAATGGGGATGTAATATATCGGGCACATAATCCTGGTAGTAAAGGAGATAATATCTCCGATGTTTACGTTATAAAGAAGGTTATGCATGAATGGAAACCATTTAGAGGAACTATTATTCTATCACCGGAAATTTTAGAAAGAGAAGGCCAAGAAATATTAAATAGGGTATCAATAGATATAAAAGATACTCCAAAAGCAAGGCCGTCATCGAAAAAAGTCGAAAATAGAGGTATGTTTATTGCGGCTGCCGTACCTTTTGTTTCTTTATACAAGGATGAAAAAATAGGAATTCTTTTAGGCGGATACTTACTGAATAGAAACAATGAAATTGTCGATAATATAAAAAAGGATGTTTTCAATGATCCAATGTATGAGGCTGAGGATATAGGCACAGCAACCATTTTTTTTGATGATTTACGAATATCAACTAATGTAAAATTAGAGAATAATGAAAGAGCAATAGGTAGTCGTCTTAGTGCTGAAGTATATGACCAGGTTATTAAAAACGGGAGAATATGGGCAGATCGAGCATTTGTTGTTAATGACTGGTATATAACATCCTATGAACCTATACGTGATATCGATAATAACATTATTGGGGCTTTATATGTTGGTCTGCTTGAGGCTCCATTCAAACGGCCACAAAAAATCCTTATCTTTTTCATTTTACTTATGCTATGTATTACTGCATTATCCAGCTTTTTACTAGTATTCTTCTATACAAAACTGATGATGAAGCCTATTGACAAAATTGTTTTAATATGTAAGAAACTAATGCATGGAGATTTAAGTGCACGATGTAACATTAGACCTTCAGGAGAAATGGGATTACTCTGTAGCACGATTGATCAAATGGCTGATTCAATTGAAAGATTTGAAAAGAATCTTCAAAAGGAAACTCAGATGCAAATTGGTCAAAGCGAGAAACTTGCTTCAATAGGGCGTTTGGCTGCAGGAATAGCACATGAAATTAATAATCCAATTACTTCTGTACTTAATTTCACTCACTTACTTAAACAAAAAAAGAGCAATGATGAAGAAGACCTAAAAGATTTAAATATCATAATACAAGAAACAAATAGGATTCGTAAAATCGTAAGGGAACTGGTAGATTTTGCTCGTCAATCACCCACTGGCCAAGAAAGTTTATATATTAATCAGATTTTACAACAATTAATAGAATTGATAAAAAAGCAGAATGAGTTCCGGAATATTAAATTTATAGAGAGTTATGATGAAAGTTTGCAACCTTTTTTAGCTGATAAAAATCAATTTCAGCAAGTATTTTTAAATCTTTTACTTAACGCAGCTGAAGCCATCTCTGAGACAGGCACTATAACAATTACTACAAAAGGAACAGATGAAAATATTAATATATCCATTACGGATACGGGATGTGGAATTAAACATGAGGATATAACTAAAATATTTGATCCATTTTATACTACCAAACCTGTTGGAAAAGGAACTGGTTTGGGATTAAGTGTTAGTTATGGCATTGTTCAACAATACAGCGGTGAATTAAAATGTGAAAGTAAAGAGGGCAAAGGCACCACTTTTTCAATAATTTTACCTGCTCCCCAAACAGTACAAAATTCTCTAAAGGAGAAATAAAAATGGATAATATTCAACCAAATAACGATTTGTCAATGAAAAGGAAGATTTTAATTATTGATGATGAATCTGCAATAGGTATTAGTTGCAAACGTGTTTTAGAAAATGAGAATTTCGAGGTAGTATTTCAACAGAATGCAAGAAATGGAATGAAAGAAGCACTGTCAGGCGAATATGACTTAATACTTCTTGATCTTTTACTACCGGAAATAGAAGGTATGGAAATACTCAAAGTCATTAAATCAAAAGGCATTACCTCTGAAGTTATTATTATTACAGGCTATGCTACTGTTCAAACAGCTGTTGAAGCTATGAAATTAGGTGCTGCGGATTATATCAGTAAACCTTTTAGCCCTGATGAATTGATAATAGTTATAAATAAAGTAATAAAACACTCTGATCTTATAAAAGAGAATATTGCTTTAAAAAAAGAATTGGGTATACATCAAGGATTTAAAGGGATAATAGGAGACAGTCCAAAAATGCAACAAATTTTTTCTATAATCAAACGTGTAGCTCCCACAGATAGCAATGTATTAATTACTGGCGAAAGTGGTACTGGAAAAGAAGTTATAGCACAATTGATTCATAGAATGAGTTTACGAAAGAATAAACCATTTATTGCATGTGATTGCAGTTCACTAACTCCCACTCTCTTAGAAAGCGAACTTTTTGGACATGTTAAAGGTTCATATTCAGGAGCCATTGCAACCAAACAAGGCCTTTTCGAAATAGCAAATAGTGGCACTTTATTTTTAGATGAAGTATCTAATATTAGCCTGGAAATTCAAAGTAAATTACTTCGAGTTCTTGAAACACGTAAATTAAGAAGAGTTGGCGATACTGTCGAACGAAATATTAATATTCGATTAATTTCCACTTCAAATAGAACTTTATCAGAAATGATTGAAGACGGTAGTTTTCGTAAAGATCTTTATTATCGTTTGGAGGTAATTCCAATTCATCTTCCCCCTTTACGTGAGCGAAATGAAGATATTATTAATTTAGCCAACACATTTTTAAATAGCATAAAAAGAAATAACGAAGTACGAGCAAAATATTTTTCTCCTGTGGCTATTGAGATACTTGAAAAATATCGATGGCCCGGAAACATCAGAGAATTAAAAAACATAATAGAACGAGTGGCTATACTTTGTGATTCTGAGGTTATTGAACCAAAGCATATACCAAAAGAAATCAAAGATCTGCAGAAAGATTATTCAGACTATGATTTACCTAAAACTTGGGAGGAATTTAAAAAGTATAAACAACATGCTAAAAATGAAGTATTAATACAGATTGAAAGACAGTTCCTTATCGAAGCTCTGAAACGTGCTGGGGGTAATGTAAGTAATGCAGCAAAAGTTGTACGAATGCAACGTACAAATTTTCACTCTCTAATTAAAAAGTATAACTTGAATTCAAGAGATTACTAAAAACACAACACATTTATTTTTAGAATGTTAGAAATATTTTATGGTTCGTATTCAAGAATATTTTCAGCTTCTTCCTGTTTTGTGTAAGAGAGAAATCATGAAATTATAAACACCAGATAAACTGATTGTTGCTATATGAGAGTTGATGGTTTTGGGTCATGCGTTGCACAAAACAGGAAAGAGAGATAAGGATAGTAGGCAAACCCTAATCAAAAACATCAACCTCCCCTGCAGCATGAAGTAAATAAACGGACAATAATTTGTTATCAAATAAGCTGTATAATACCTTGAAAACAATAAAACTATCTCTTAACTTTATGTAAAAATTAGTTCCAATTAAGTTGACGATAAACATACATGGTTTGAACCCTGTTGGGTTTTTGCAAAAAAGTTATTCTCCGGAGTTACTTCTGATTATAGAAGATGGATATCGTTTTTAAGACATTGTTTGATCATTTCTTCTGGCCAGACACTTGACTGGACTTCCCCGATATGCGCTTTTTTCAGGTAAAACATACAGAGACGGGATTGACCTATCCCTCCACCAATTGAACCTGGCAATTCACCACTGAGCAATTTCTTATGATAATACAATTCTTTTCTTTCTTCTGTATTACGGATTTTAAGCTGCCGGATCAACGCTTCTCTATCCACCCGTATACCCATTGAAGATATCTCAAGTGCACGTTCAAATAACGGGTTCCAGACGATGATATCTCCGTTTAGCCCTTTGTACCCGTTTATTGTTTCTGTAGTCCAATCGTCGTAATCCGGAGCCCGTCCATCGTGTGGTTTGCCATCGGTCAGTGTATTACCTATACCAATGATAAATATAGCACTATGTTTTTTGGCAATCTGATCCTCTCTTTCCATTGGCGTCAGATTCGGGTATAACTCGCATAATTCTTCTGAATGGATGAAGGTGATTTCTTCAGGAAGAAATTCCCTGATTTCAGGATAATTTTCAAAAACTGCAAATTCAGTCCTCTTGAGAACTTCATAAATCTTGGTCACGGTGTTTTTTAAATAATCCAGGTTTCTTTCTTCCGGACGAATAGCTTTTTCCCAATCCCACTGATCAACATAGATGGAATGGATGTTCGTTAATTCTTCATCAGGACGGATTGCATTCATATCCGCATATATTCCTCTGCCTGTTTCTATTTTTAACTCGGCTAACATTAACCTTTTCCATTTAGCCAGTGATTGAACCACCTCAACGGTTATATTATTGATATCTTTAATGTCAAAACTGACAGGGCGCTCAATTCCATTCAAATCATCGTTGATCCCGGTGCCTTTTACAACAAACATGGGAGCAGTTACTCTCCTTAGTTTAAGTTCAGCAGAAAGATTCATCTGAAAATGATCTTTAATCAGTTTAATGGCTTTTTCTGTTCTCTTAACATCCAGAATACTTTTATACCCTTTTGGAATAACTAATTTGCTCATAATTCAAAATTTTTATGGTTAAAAATTATATAAAAAAACCCTTTCCCGTTTCTAAAAGAAAGGCTTTTGTTATGTTACGTTCCTGGAAACCCTCCTCTTAATGTAGTGTATTATTATTAGCTATATTATTCTGATTATTCCCCATATCAATGAAAAAAAGAAAACCTTCCGTTGGGGAAGGCTTTCTTTAACCGTTAATATTCTTTTGAATCGAATAATACCTTCCCTTTCAATGAAAACGATTCATTGAATTATTGGAAAGGTTATTATTCAGAAACAATACCATTAGTTGTTTATTTACCGGATCAAAGATAATATTTTTTTATTATTGAGTAGCTTTTTCCAGCCTTTTCATGATAGAGAAAATGAATAATGCCGAAAGCAAGCAACAAGCAACCAGGATGGCCCATAAAGTCCACAACGGAACTTTTGTCCATAACCAGCCGATAATGCTGACCAGATAATTTCCCAAAGCTGTTGCAGCAAGCCATCCACCCTGCATAATTCCCTTGTATTTTGGTGGTGAAACTTTGGAAACAAAAGAAATCCCCATCGGGCTAATAAACAGTTCAGCCACCGTAAGGGTAAAATAGGTAAAGATCAACCAATTTACTGATATCAGTCTGTTTTCCGGTGCAACTACCCCTCCGATATCAGATGGACTGTATCCTAAAAGGCTTAAGGAACCAAAAACCATAATTAAGAACCCCACCGAAGTGATGATCATACCGATACCAATCTTTTTTGGTGCTGAGGGTTCCTTGCCTTTTCTACCAAGATAGTGGAAAAGGCCTACTATGATTGGTGTTAGGGCAACGATAAAGAAAGGATTGAAATGCTGGAATTTCTGAGGTGTGAATTCATTCATATCATCGTATCCCTGATACCTAATATAGGCAATGATAGCAAATCCAACAAAGGCTGCAGCGCCAATAATCCTGGTTCTTACATCGCTTTTTTTCCTGAACAGGAAAATAAGACCTACGACAGACAGGAAGACAGGCAATAAACCGAAAAGGTCAAACAACAGGTTGGTGGGTCGATCAACTGAAGGAACAGTATAATCTCTTGCAAAAAAGGTCATGCATAGTCCGTTCTGATGGAAAGACATCCAGAAGAAGATAGCAACAGAGAATATTAGACCTAAAGCAATTAGCCTTTGTTTGGTCTGCTCCGGAGTTAACTTGATAACCTGATCTTTATGTTCTTCACTGGCGGCTTTTTGTTTTTCGGAAAAGTCAGCTTGTTTGTAGTATTTCCGGAACCCCCAGAAAATGAGCATTGAAGCAATTAAACTGATACAGGCAACTCCGAATCCATAATGATAAGATTGACTTAATGTATTCACATAGCTTTCGGAGAATTGAGCCAATGAATCAAGAGTAACAGAAGGATCCTGGTGTTGGGCAATAGCAAGATATTCGGATGCATTTCCAAGTTCTCCATCAATGAATTTATGAGCCAGGGCTGGTATCCTTGCATCGTAGAAATAATTCCTGGTCTTCAGAATCCAGTTTACTATTTCTTCTGCCGCTGTCGGAGCGAACATGGCACCAATATTGATACCCATATAAAAAATATTGAAGGCAACGTCCCTTTTGGAACTGTATTTGGGGTCATCATACATGTTTCCTACCAGGGCCTGAAGGTTTCCCTTAAACAGTCCTGTACCCAGTGAAATTACACCAAGAGAAAGTAACACTAATATTAATCCACTGTTCATGGTTGTCGGGAGGGCTAACAGGAAATACCCAGCGAACATTACCACAAGGCCAATGCTGATGGTTTTACCGTATCCAAGCACTTTGTCGGCAATAATTCCACCGAAAAGAGGAAGGAAGTAAACAAAAAACAGGAAAATACCATAAATCTGACCTGCCTCGGCAGCGTTATATCCGTATTTTGCCTGCAAGAACAGGTTGAAAATGGCAATCATGGTATAAAACCCGAATCGCTCACCCATATTTGCAAAGAATGCTACAAATAGTCCTTTGGGGTGCTCACTAAACATGGTTTTAAATTTTTGTTAATTAATTTGATTTAAAATGAATTTCAACAAATATAAACATCTTTTTTTAGTAGCATGAAAAATTTCATGATTTGGCTTAAATGAATTTTTAATAATGGGCTGAACCTCTTATTTTTGTAAAAGATTACCTTTGAATAAATTAAAATATGAAAATATTTCGAGCCGACCAGGTAAAACAAATAGATGCATACACTATAGAGAATGAGCCAATTCCTTCTATTGATCTGATGGAACGGGCAGCCGGGAAGATCTTTGACTGGGTTATTGACAAGTATTCAGACAGGAAACCCATTAAGATATTTATTGGTCCCGGTAATAATGGTGGCGACGGATTGGCAGTGGCAAGAATGCTTGCTGACAAAAATTTCAGGGTTGAGATGTATTATGTAAAGTTTACCGATAAAGTATCAGAAGATTGGAAAATTAATTTTGAAAGACTGCAAAAGCAGAAAAAGGTTAAATTTTGTACTATTGCCGAAAAAAATGAATTCCCGGATATCCGTGAAGATGAATTGGTACTTGATAGTATTTTCGGATCGGGGCTTACCAGACCTTTAAAAGGTCTTCCTGCTGAAATTGTTCATTTTATTAATCAAAGCAACGCTGAAGTAATTGCCATAGATATTCCATCGGGTCTGTTCGGGGAAGATAATTCCGGGAATAATAAGAACAATATTATAAAGGCAAACGTAACTTTAACTTTTCAGTTCCCGAACGTGTCTTTTTTCTTTGCTGAAAATGAGGACTTTGTCGGTGACTGGTACGTTCTGCCGATCGGACTGCATAAGGACATTATTGACCAAATGCCGGTAAGTCATTATTTTGTAACAAGCGAATTTGTGAGAAGAAACCTGATGGTTCGTAAAAAATTTTCCCATAAAGGAACTTATGGTCATGCTTTATTAATTTCGGGATGTTATGGTAAAATGGGTGCTGCCGTACTGGCTTCGGGAGCTTGTTTAAGAACGGGGATCGGTTTACTTACAGCTCATGTTCCAAAACTGGGTTACCAGATTATACAAAATACAGTACCCGAAGCAATGATCAGTATCGATCAGTCGGATATACTTTTTACTGAAGTGCCGGACCTTAACCAATATGATGCTGTTGGGGCAGGACCGGCAATTGGTTGCAAAGATAATTCTCAAAAAGCTATTAGGGAACTCCTGACAAAGGCAAAAATCCCTCTCGTTCTGGATGCCGATGCAATTAATATTCTTGGATCACAAAAAGAATGGTTAAAAGAAGTGCCGGAAAACAGTATATTTACACCTCATCCAAAAGAATTTGAGCGTTTGGCAGGTAGAACAGAAGATCACTTTACACGAAACCGGGTACAGATCGAATTTGCTCAAAAATATAAAGTTTACGTAGTTTTAAAAGGTGCTTATACCGCTATTGCATGTCCTGATGGTACCTGCTATTTTAATACAACCGGCAATCCGGGTATGGCTACGGCAGGAAGCGGTGATGTATTAACCGGCGTTATACTTTCGCTTCTGGGCCAACGATATTCCCCGAAATTATCGGCTATTATTGGTGTATATATTCATGGATTAGCGGGTGATCTTGCCGCGGAACACGTTGGGCAGGAGGCACTGATCGCTTCAGACATAATAGATTATCTTGGACATGCGTTTAAGAGAATAAAGGGTGTGTAACTTATCAGTGTTTTGGGAGGAAAAGAATCTGGAATGTTATACGTTATATGTTAACAGTTATTTTTTAATCTAGATACTGGGTACTGGATAATGGCGAAGTAGCGAAAGAGCGAGGGGGCGAAAAGATAACAGTAAGACGAAGCTCCGGTTCGTCATTATGTTTATTCTATAGACAAATATCAGGACAAGACAAAGCAAAACAATTATCCTGAAAAAAGTTTCTTAAAAGCTAAATAGTCACAAGAACTAAAATAATTAAGGAGATGAAACTTACATTGTAT
>JAHLWT010000038.1 GCA_019057775.1 Promethearchaeota archaeon | reverse complement strand
ACTATACATAGTCCTCCTCCAATGGTAATGCCTTTAGATACTAGTGAAGAACTGCCACCAGAACCAACGGCGCCAGCAGAGCGATTTCCAAATAAAATAGATATTGATATTTTGCAAAATCAGAAAAAGGGGATTATACTTACCCCAAAATTAGATAATGATATAGAAGGGGGACGAGTACAATTAAATTCAGACGTCCTTCAACAATTAGGTTTAGGGCAAAGGATGTTAATCGCTTGGGAGGATCCTTTGACACGTGCGGTAGGTTCAGCTAGAATAGATGAGATAAATGTGAGTGCTAATGAAATAGGAATGAGTATGGATACATATGAGGATACAAATATTCAAGCAGAGCAGATTGTCGTATATTCAACTGAACCGCCAATAACAAAAGCTTCTTCATTGACGTTAGAAGTTGAATCGCAGCCTAATTTAATGGGCTATGCTTTAGTGAGCCCAAGAACGCAACTCACGCTCTCACTTCAAACAGATGACATTCTTGCCTTTGAAGATGAACTAACTGGAGCAATGGGAGCGGGAAAAGTAGATGTTTTAGAATCAGTTCCTGAGAATATGATTGTTATTGATACAGAAATTCTTGAGGCTTCAGGAATCGGGAGTTTTGAAGTAAATGTTTCAAAAAATCAGAGAACTGTTATCCCGTTACAGAGTATTTCTTTAGGTATTTCACCTATCTCTGGCGAAAATATGTGGGAAATAATAAGCACTGCTAGAGAGAATGTAGATTCTTTAAAAGGATGGATTTCAAACTATATCATTTTTAAAGGAATTAAATTGAGGTGGAATACCGTTAATATCGCATGTTCAGTCTTGAATACAGTTCCTGATTTAGCTGGTGATATTTTTGCGAAGATTACTGAAAATACAACTCTCTCCTTAACCCCAATTGGGTTAATACCATTTAATGCTATTCTAATCCTTGATATAAGCAGGAGCATGATGGCACGTGACGTCTTAGTTACTAATATAGCTCCTGCTATTGAAGGGATAAAAGCAGCAATGGAATCTAGGGAAATTCAAGAGTTTTTAAAACATTTTAAAGATGGGATTTATATACCTAGACGGATTAGTGCTGCTTTTGCTGCTGTTTTATTTTTAAGTGAAAAAGTAGGACGAGGGTTTGGAGAAAAAGTCTCTATTTTACGTTTCGCGGATGAATGCCAAACACTTCCTTTAGGTGATAGTTTTTACATGGACTCTGCGAGTGGAAAAAAGGGTGTTCTTGAAGATGCAGCTAGAATGATTGTCGATCAAATAGGAAATGCATATGGACAGGCCACAAATATGGGTGCTGCAATGTTGCAAGCTCATCAAGTGCAGGATGAGTTCCAGAAATTGAGCCCAGATCAGCCCACAATGGTGATTCTTCTTACAGATGGAATTGCAACTGATCCCGAGGTTTTCCTTCAAGAAATCAGGAAATTCGCAGATAATCCGAACGTTGTAGTCTACATCGTCGGTCTAGGTAATCCGGATGACGCATTAATGGCACGAGCCGCAGCTTTATGTGGCGGAGAATATTTCAAACCCGAAGATGCAGGTGATTTATTAATCTGGTACTCTAAAAGAGCAAGAGATTTGACTGTAAAATTAAAAGCTCATAAAAAATAAGTTAAATTAATTGTCATTTTTATTTACTTATTCTATAAAACTAGCTATTCACCTTCAAAATGATACTATTTAATCTCCTAATTACATTTGAATAATTATTGATTAATGGATTATAGAATGAGATTAGGAGGAATTCAATAGAATTATTAATAATAATTTTGATAATAATTATAATTAATAAAAATATTTCTATGCAATTATCGTTAGAAATTTATAGTATTAAAGAAATAATAAAAAATATGAAAGATGTAAAAATTATTTCAATCGATAATCGAGGACGAATAGTATTACCTCTTGTGACACGAAAAAATTTAGGACTTACTACAGATTCTCAACTTATGTTGGTGAGTGATTCAGAAACAAAAGAAATACGAATCACGCCAGTTGGAATATCTGCTGAAGATAAACCTGTAAAATTTAAAATTACAATGAAAGATGAGGCAGGTTCTTTAGCTCAAATTGCAACCACTTTTGCGGATCTTGGAATTTCATTAATTTACGGAGAAAGTGTTATTATAGAGAAAGATAAAAAAGCTATTTGGACAGTTATTAGTTCAAGCCCAAAGAATATTAGATTGGAGGAGTTAAGTGAAGAACTCAAGACGAAGGGGAGGGCGCTCGAAGTTGAAATATTCCCTCTATAAGATATAGGTAATTCTAAATAATTAAGAGAAATAAATTGGTAATTCAAATGGGAAAAAAGAAAAAAAAAAAATCACAGAAAAAGAAGAAAACTGATGATACTCTCCCTGAAACCGCAGGACTTCAGGGGCTCTCATTATTAGATGGATTAAGCTCTGCCAAAAAAACGGAGACAACGTTACAAACATTATTGAAGGGAGTATCTGAACAAGGGTTTGTTCATCCAAAAAAGGAAGAAGAAGAAAAAATCACACCTCATTTATCACATGAATTAGGAACTAAAATAGCTGAAGATTATCTGAAAGAAGATATACTTCTAACTCGAAGAGATCATGAAAAGAAAAAACCAAGGACAAGATTAGTTCCTAAGGAGAAAGAAAAACCAAAACCAGAACCATCAAAAAAACGACAACAAAAAGTTCAAGCAAAAAGTAAACCTGATTCTGCCCCTCCGCAATTGGAAAAACCAAAAGTACCCCCATTATCTAGAAAGCCTTTAGAAGAAGTTAAGCTTCCCGAAGTAGTTATTCCTGAAGAAAAAAAGCCCACTGATGAAAAAGAGATTGTCCCTACCCCTGTAGAAGAAGCACCTTCATCTGTTAAAAGAGAGAATATTTATATGAAACTAACGGAGTTTTTTGAAGGGTTACTTAAAAGCTACAGTGGAAGATATGATAGATGGGAAAATTCAATCTCAGCTATTTTAGCTATTCTGCGTAAGATGCGTAAAATTACAAAAAAAAATACTGAAGATTTAGTAATATCAATTAATAACATATTTGAGAAAATACAAACTGATTTAGCGCAATTTAAAATTAAACGAACAGAAATTGAAAGAGTTGCCGAAGTAGATATTGAATGGATGTCTGCCGAATTCAAGAGAGTTCTAGGGCTACTTGAATTACAAGTTAAAGAATACCAATTAAAACGTGTTACAGATAATTACATTCGGGAAATAAGGTATTATATAAGTTAAATTTTAATTATTTTTAAAATCACAATCATATTTTAACATTATCAGAATGTCCTCTGAAGAGAATGAACAGTTACGTCCAATAATTATAGATTTGGGGCACAATTTTTCACGATTTGGTCGAGCAGGAAAAGACTTTCCGGAGATAATAGCACCTAGTGTTTATGTTGATAATACGGATTATATATTTTCATCAGATGTTATTGATGGACTTGAAGACATTTTCATTACTGAAAAGAATGTTGAGGCTCAATTATTTGGGGATGAGGCTTTAAAATATTCTAATATATTAAATCTTCATGAATTTAAAAAAGAGAATAACTATACCATCTTGATGAAATTTTTTTATTATCATTATAAACAATTATCCATCCCGTCGGAATATCAATTTAAACAACCAGTCATTATATTATCTCCATTTTTTATGTCTGACTTGGAAAAAACAAAAATAAAAGATATTTTCTTTAATGTATTTGATTTTCCCTCATTAATATTTGTTCCTGAAAGCCAAGGGATATTAACAACTTTGCAAAAATCTAGTGGTGTAATTGTCAATATTGGTGAAGAAAATACTTCTATCACAACGTTTTTGCATGGATTTTCAAATATATTAGCACGAGATACATACCCTATTGCTGGTAAAGATTTAACAAGTTACCTTCTTAATCTAATTTTAACAAGGAAAGGCTCTGGAAAAACAGAATACCTTGATTATTTAATCGCAAAACGAATTAAAGAGAAGCTTTCAATGTGTATTTTTGATCCTGAAGGTGAAACAAAGCGCATAAAAGATGGGTTAACAAAGTATAATCGAACAATTGATTTACCAGATGGCACTTCTATTGAAATAAATTCTGAGAGATTTATGCTCGTCGAGCCATTATTCAATCCTTCATTAATTCATATTGATTATATGGGATTACCTGAAGCAATATCAAAAGTTATACGCGTTTGGGAGAGAGCGAATTGGGAAGTCCTAACACCTAACATAATTCTAGCGGGAGGAGGAAGTTTAATTCCCGGGTTTGAGAAGAAGTTAAAGGTTGAAATTTCAAAGTTCTTTTCCGAGAGGCTACGAGATAAAATTAACGTAATTGCTGTTTCGGGAAGAGATAATATAAGTTGGATTGGAACTTCTGTTTTATGGGCACAAGGGAAATTAAATAAAGGTTGGATTCTCAATCCTAACAAGGAAATACAAGAGGAGAAACAGGAAGTAAAAGTTGAAGATCAACCAGATAATAAAATAGATTAAAAGAGAAATTAAAATGGCAGTTAACTTAGAAGTTAAAAAAGAGTTTTTAACTATCTTCCAAAAGAAGATCATTACAGCGCGAAAATTACTATTTAATGGTAATCATAAATGGTCTTCAAGGATATTTGATAACTTAAGTATTGAGATTGAAAAAACTGATTGGTTAGATCTCCAAAAAAAACACCAATTAATAATGGTTATTACGAATTCTTGGTGGATTTATCTGAACTCACTGAAAAAACGTAAAGAAGGTAAGATTGATATTGATTTAATCAGGTATATTGATGCTTATAAAAGACTTTTTTCATTTTTATCAAAATTAGATGATTTTTATTTATTTAATAACTTCTGCACTAATCTTCTAAATCAATTTATAAAGTTGGAAGACCTATCTCAAAACGGTATTACAAAATTTATTAATTCATTCTGCGCAAAATTGATAGAACGAAAAGATTATCAGAGGTTATTAGAATTACAAATTTTACAGATATTTTTAAGGAAATCCGTTGTTCCTTCAGAATATTTCCAATTGAGTATGGAAGTTCTTGGCAAAACCGTATTTAAATTGGAACCAAGCAAGAGAGCCATATTTCTCTATGTTTTATTTGAAAATGTGTGTTTAGAATATAAATTAATGGAGGATTCCTCAGAGTTTGTCAAAACTATTAATAAAGTACTTTTGAATAGACTTCCTGGTGTGTTAAAAAATGAATTTAGTAGTGTTAATAGAATCACGATAAATGAGAGAAGCTTCAATATGATATTAATCGATCTTGAGGAATTGATTCAATACCTAAATAATATTGGTGAATATAGTTGGATAATCGTAATCATCCGAAATATATTTTTAAAAATTCAAGAATATAATTCTTTTGGAGAGGCAGTTACATATATACGTAAATTTATTGAAGTTTCCTTAAGAAGAAATCGTTTTGAAATTGCTTTTGAAATTTATGATTATTTAGAAGATCTTTTTATTTACCAAACCGATTTATCATATGATAACATTCTAATTGAGTTATGGGTTGAAGCTTGTAAGAAATTTGTGGATATAGAGGAAAAGAAATTTTTACTTCAATCTTTAGAAAAACTAAATAATCATTTAAAGCTTCCCCAGACGAACTCTCAGATTTACCATTATTTTTACACTTGTAATATTCTATGGCAATTTAAGTCAGTTTTCTTCTCTTTAGAACAGCGAGATTTTTGGAGAATGATGTTTTACCGAGCGTTATTTGAAGAAAAAAATTATGAAATAGCAAACAAGATAATTCCTTATTTAGATGAGGATCTCCGTAAAATAATAACAGATGTTGAATCTATAGATCAAGAAGTTGAACCTTTAAAAAATCAGATTTATTCATTTGATGATTCTAATGAGATTCCCCCAAATTTCCATGGAGAATTTACGATAAAACAATTGATAGTAAGAATTACTTCTAAAGGAAAAATTACTTATAGAATGATTTCTATTGAAAACGAGTTAATTGAGGGTACTGTCTTAAATGAGTTCTGGAATGATGGACAAATTCTCGAGATTTTCAATGAACTTTTTATTGATTCTAAAGAAAGAAAATATACCTTCAATTTGACAGAATTTGGGAAATTACTATATATCTTCTTACCTAAAGTAATCCGGGTTTTTTTTAAGTCCTTTAAAATTAAAAGTCTGAATTTTATCCCTCAAATATATTTCATTTTGGATAATATGACCATCCCATTTGATTTAATCTATGATAATAATTTCTTTTTATTAAAATTCTCAAGTGGTTATAAAATCGGTGAAGTACCACTTGGTGGAATCACCTTTGAGGAAAGTATCGAACAAATTTCACAAGATGACTCTCCTGTAAAGGGTTATAATGTCTTGGTTATTGACGCCATAAATTCTAAGGAACCTTTAAAATGGAATGAGAAAACTAAACAGAAAGATATTCTGTTTCCTTTTCCAGCGGGTTCTGATGAGTTAAATTTTATTATAAAGTATTTCAACGATAAGGCTGAAATCAATCAATTGAGTGCACTAACCGACATCAGTTCAACGCGGGAAAATATTATAGAGAACCTTTCAAACAAGGCATTTCATATTATTATATTTGTTGGGAATGTATTTTATTCTAAATTGAGCCCAAAAAATAGCTTTTTCCTCACGAACGATAGCCAAATATTAACTTTTGATGAGATTAATAAAACATTACTCCGGAACAAATCTAAAATTCAGCCATTTTTGTTCTTTAATACACAATTCTTTGATATTGAAGGTATGAAACTAAAGAATGTTTTAAAAACGTTTGGAGAGATCGTACATCAATTTAATGATGACAATATAACTGGTATATTGTCAAGGAACTTTCCTCTATTCAATGCAACTACTAAAGAGATCTTTGCGAGTTTTTTTGATAATTTAATAAATAATAAGAGTCAAGGAGTCTCATTACTTAAAGCCCGCCAACAGAGTATAGCAAATACAATGGAAAAGGTAGTAGAACAGCAAATGTCAGAGACAAATTCTTTAAAGGGTACCAAGCAAATCGATTTACGTAGTAGTTTAGCTATTTCAAGCTATTTACTATTTGGAAAACCATGGAGATCCTTGAGTAATATTTAAGCTCAATGAAATAGTAATATATAAAAAATAACAATATACATTAATTATATTGACATATAAAAAAGAATTATTAGAATAAATATAAAAAAAGAGTTGATGTACAATCTCAGATCGTCTTGTCGAGCTCAGAGTTCAAAATAAAAGGCTTAAAGAACAAATTGTCAACTTAGAAGATAAAATTATGTCGTTGGTGGGGATGATTAATATTGAGTCTTCTGGAGGACCAGATAAAAAAAATATGTTAAACGATCTTTTAATGAATATTATTAATTCCACTAAAGAACAATTGAATATTATAACACCTAAATTTGATTCTTACTATGCTAAGGAATTGAAAAGAGTCACTGAAAGAGGAATTCCAGTATTAATTGTTACTAAAGATCGAGGAACATTACATAAAAAAGAATTTCCAATTTATGATGATTTGAAAAATACTCAAGGAATAAGTATTATAAATAATCCTAATGTGAACTTTTTATTAATATTTAATACATCCCAAGCTATTTTCTCGGGGGGTTTTTTAGATAAAGAGGAGTTATCAAAATCAATCTTAATAGTGACATCAGTAAAAGAAAAGCAAAAATTAAGGTTAATTGCTGAGATTTTCTCTACAATGCTTCCAACATTTATGAGAAAATAACCTTAACACTTTTTTTTAAGGGATAATTTATTTAGATTTAAAATTAGATCACTATTTTAACAATATTTAAATTTTAGATTAAAATTTATTTCTAAGAAAATTTATGACAAGAGAAGAGAGAGTATTAAATTCCCAGAGTATTTTAGAGATTTTTGGAGCAAATTCTAAGATATTTAATGAAAGTATGGAACTTTTAAATGAAAAAGCTAAAGAAGAAAAGAATTTTGATAAAAAATTTGAACAATGGAAAGCTATATTTAGCAAGATTTATGGGAAAGATGTGTCTTTAGAGCTTTTCATTAAGCAAACTTATTATACTCATATTTTAAAAATCTTAATGATTTCTAAACTTCCTATAAGTGAGGATTTAAATTTTAAAGAATTCTACGACTGTTATATCACAACAAAATTAAGCGATTTAAATTTTTATAACGTTGATTACTTTTTTTGGACTAGTTTAACTAAAGATTTAATCAACGTAATTTATTACGATATTTTCGATACAAAGATCGAAAAGGAGGATCTTTTTAGTGGTTTGTATCAAAATATTTTTGTCCCTAATCTTCGACATAAGACAGGTGAATATTTCACTCCTTCAATACTGGTTAATGAAATGATTAATTATACCTATGAATTTGGGTATAGAGTGTTAGATCCTTCGTGTGGTTCTGGCAATTTTTTGGTAAACATAGTCATAAGAATAATTGATTCTTCAAAATCATATCAAATGAAACAAGAATCTATTTTAAACGTTTACGGTTTTGATATAAATCCTTTGGCAATAAACACAACAAAAATAAATATCTCCCTGATTTTATTAGAGTATTTTTATACTGAACTCTCTGATTTACCTAATCTCAATATTTTCTTAATAGATTCTTTATTTCCGGAAAATAATCAAAGTAATTTTGGTATAGATTTCAAAAGTTTATATAATTCATTTGATCTCGTGATCGGTAACCCTCCGTGGTTAACTTATAAGGATATCCATAATAAGGACTATCAGATAAAAATTAGGGAGCTATCAGATAGTATAAATATTAAACCTTCAAGTCAATATATTACTCATATAGAATTAGCGGCGGTTTTTTTCTATGCTATTCCATTAAAATTTTTAAAAATAAGGGCTCTCATCTTTTTTGTTATGCCGAAAAGTGTTCTAAATGGAGATCATTGTTATAAATTTAGATCTTTTTCAATATTCAACACCAATGTGGAAATTTGGGATTTTCCTAAAAACTACTTTTTTAATGTAAATCATATATGTTTGAAAGCCGAATACTTCGGTAAAGAAAACAAATTCTCAATCAAAGATAGATATCCTATAAAAACAAAGATTTTTGATAGAAATATTGAATTAAAAGAAGAGACATCTTATTCAAGTTTTAATATAGGAGATAATGGAGCTAAATTAATATTACCGCTTCAAGATATAGAAGTATTAACTACGCTACAGGAAAGTATTTACAAAAACAAATTTTTTCAAGGAGCTACCTTAGTTCCAAGAACTCTAGTATTTTTTAAAGTAATTGAAAAAATTGATGATGTTATTAAAATCTCTAGTGATCCTGATATAGAATCGCGAGCAAAAAAACAATGGAAATTCACATTTCAAGATAGAGAAGTCGAACAAAGATTTCAGTTTAAAACTTATTTAAACAAAGACCTTGTCCCATTTCTCTTAAAACATAAAAAAAACATCTTTCTCCCTGTGAATGAGCAACTTGATTATGACAACAATTATCTACAAAAATTTCCTAAAGCATTTAGTTTCTACAAAGTAATAAACAATTATTATCAAAGCCATAAGAAGGAAACTAGTGCGATAGATACTTTATTCGCAAACTTGAACTATTGGAATAAGTTAAAAAAGCAATCAATGAATAAACAATTTATTGTTGTTTACAACGCTAGCGGTTCAAGTTTAAAAGCTGCTGTAATAGATAATAAAAACCAAAGAATTATTATAGGTTCTGAGAATTATTATTACTCTACAGATTCAAAAACCGAAGCATACTATCTAACTGCAGTATTAAACACACCCAATCTATCAAGACATATCAAATTGATAAAAAGTTCAAGACATATACATAAAAGGCCATTTATGTTCCCAATTCCACTTTATGACAAAACCAACGAGATACATAAGCGTTTAGCAAAGAAAGCAATAAAATGTCAAACAATAGTTCAAGATCTATTTTTTAAAAACCCAAACATCAATTCTGAAAAAGTGAGAACTATTATCAATCAGAAGCTTCTAAAAATCCAGAAATTAACAAACCAAATAATTTTTAATAAAATCTAATCTAAAACTTTATTTTCTATAAATTACTTTTAATAAGTGTAGAAAAGAGTAAGGAATTAGTGGAAATCAAAATTGAACTTTCAAGATTTAGGCATTACTGAGAAAAATATAAATGCTTTGAAAAGACTGAACATATTAAAACCAACTCCAGTACAAAAGACTGCTATACCTTTAATTATGGAGGGCCAGCATATCATGGCTCAGAGTCGTACTGGGTCCGGGAAGACGCTCGCTTTTATTCTTCCAATTATAGAGCAATTAAAGTACCTTAAAAATGAAGCTTTAATCCTAGTCCCTACTAGAGAGCTCGCAAAACAAATTCACGGCGTTGTCAAGGATTTGGGGCATTCCAGAGTCAAATCAATGACTATTTATGGAGGAGTTTCTATAAATAACCAAATTAGAAAATTAGAACAAGGTGTTAATATTATCGTAGGAACTCCTGGACGACTTATCGATCTTTACAAGAGAGGACATCTTAAATTCACAAATATTCGATTTGCGATTTGTGATGAAGCAGATAGATTATTTGATATGGGATTTGCTCCAGATATTAAGTATATTTTAAGCAGGATAAAAACAGAATACCAATTTATGCTTTTTTCAGCAACATTGGATTCTGATATGAGGAAGTTGGTCAGAACATATACAAATAATGAATTTGAATTTTTAAATTTGAGTCGAGACAATTTAACCGTAGGAGCAACAAAACAGTATTACTACTTGATTGAACGGTTTGAAGAAAAATTTAAAACTTTTATAAAAGTTCTAAGGAGAGAAAAACCAGAGCATGCCCTGGTGTTTGTTAATACAAAAAAAACAGCCGCATGGTTGGAAAGAAGATTAAAGAACCAAAGAAACTTATATTTTAAAGTAGGAATAATCTCAGGAGATTTATCTCAATTTCAGAGAGAAAAAGTAATGGGGGCGTTTAAAAGACATAATATTAACCTACTCATCGCTACTGATGTCGCCGCCAGGGGGCTCGACATTGACAATATATCGCATGTTTTTAATTACGATGTTCCTAAATTTCCTGAAAATTATATTCATCGAATCGGTCGCACATCTCGCATGGAAAAAAAAGGCATCGCTATTACACTGTGTTTAAAAGATGAATATGAATACTTATGTCATATTGAAGGGTTAATTGATAAAGAAATAAGATTAAAAACTCTTTATACTAAAAAACAAGATGACTATCATAATCCATTTTATTGAACTATAGGTTATGCAAATTTCTCTATCCAGTTTGTTAACTCAGCTATAAACTCATCTTTAATTTTTTCTTCCAATGGCGATCGAATTGATCTTAATTTACTTATCCACTGTCTTATCGCATTCGCGGCCACTGCACCATGTGATTGTAGTATGATATCAGCAATATCCTGAAGTTCATTGCTTAATTCGTTTCCAGCAAGGGTGTGAGCATTCTGAATTAGACCTTCAAATTTAGCACTTAAACCTCCTTCACTTAAATCTCCAAGATCATCATCTGGTTCTCCAGAAATCGCTATTGATGACCCAAAATCTAAAATCTCATCCTCGTCATCTTTAATATATTTCTCTTTCATTTTTAATAATTCTAACTCGAAATCTTCTTTAAGTTCACTCGTAAGAGGTTTTCGAATCATACGGAGTTTGCTTATCCAGTCTTTAGCGCTCTTTAAAGCCATTGAATACCCCTCTGTTTCTAATATAATATCCATAATATTTTGTAGAACTTTACTAATATCAAGACCACTCATTTCCCCCAAATTTGATTGAATTGTATCGAAATATTCTTTCATTTTTACTGAAGGATCTTCTTGGGTTGTTTCTTCACTACTTGAAGATTCTTCTTCAGTAGTAAATTGTGATTGTGCTAATCCAGGACTAGTATATCCCTCATCCAATATTGATACTGTATCTTCTTGTTTTTCGGAAGATTGTACATGCGGAGATGAATAGTTTTCTGGAGATTGTTCCACTATAGGGGTTTTAATTGAGGGAGTTTGATGTAATAAGCCCCGTTTCCATTTTAAAAAGTCTGCTTTAAATTTTTCTTTAAAAGGTTCTTCTAATTCCTTATCTACATCACGTAAACTATTTTTCCAATCTATTATCGGCGTATAACCCTGCAATTTTAAAACAATTTCAATGAATTTATCAATTTGATCAACTATCTCAACACCCTTAAGATTTAGGGTTTTTTCAAGAAAAATTTCAAATAAACTGTTTATTTTATCGGGATCAAAGGGTTCAATTTCTTCTTCTTCAGGGATTATTTCTTCTCTTACTTGAGGTTCTTCCTCTCCCATTGGAGGTCTAAATTCTGGAGGAGAGATTAAGTCTAAAGGAGATAATTCTTTATTCAATGCATTTAGCCCTTTAATTACATATTCTTTCATATCATCTTCTAAAGCATAATATATCTTTTCTAATTTCCCTATCATTAATTTAAGCTCTAGTACTTGAAGAGATATTCCTTCCTTTTCAAATGTGACATGAAGTAAGTTATTCAGTTTCTCAGCAATCTTTTTTCCAGAATAATCATTTATATTTTCTATAATTTCATTAAACCCAATGTTTATCTGAATCTCTTTAGGAGGTTTTGCTTCTGTTCGTAATCTCAATATTTGGGGATATAGAGCATCAATTAATGGTTTAAAATTAGTTAAAAACCCGGTAATTACATAAATTGATTTCATTGGAACTTTTTCACCGATTCCAAATAAAAGATATGAATCATCTCCAACAATCCCAATTATATTATTCTTTATAATTTGTAAATACTCAATATTATCCTTGTTTTTAAGGGCTAAAACATGTTTATTATCATGAGGTTCAGAAGAAATTATTGTTATTTGTAAACCGCCTACAACCGATTTAATAGCAGAAACTTGCTCTTCGGTCTCTTCTGACTCTTCCTCTTTAGATACTTCAGGTTCCTCTTCCTTCTGAATATTTAAGTATTCCTTTTTCCACTCTTCAAGAGCTTCTAAAAATAGATATTGAGTATTAGCATCCAGAAGCTTTCTTATAACTAACAACCTATTTAGCCAACCTTGAATACTTTCAATTATTACTGATTTAGGATTGACTTCAGATATTAATCCTAAAATTTCTGCTACACTATGACTTAGTTCAAACCCTTTAAGTGATGATACCTTTTTACTTATACCGTCTAATTCAGTTTCCACTTCCTTTCGTTTCTTCTTACTTATTGAAAGTCCTGAGGGTTTTTTAGGTTTCATTCTCACTGGACCAGAACTCAAAATTTGTTGCTTTAAACTGAGATCTTTCGAGTAGTCTAAATTAAATTTCTCTAAAGGTAGGAATAATTCAATATTCGGTACTATTATTATTAATTCCTTTGTACTTTTATCCAGTAAATAAGATATTACTTCCTTAACTTTTTCATAGCTGGTAACATTCCAATATTTGTCTATATTTAACTTATTTTTATTTATATAATCTGATAAGATATTAGTCACTGATTTCTCAATTGATTTTATTTTATCTAAAGAAGCGGATGAAGAACCTCCTATAGAAGGTAAGGAGATTTCATGAACTCTTTTATCAATTGATTGCCCTAAAGTTCTAATAAAGGTTTTGAACGATTCAACCTGGGGAGAGATATTTGAGGTTTGCATTTCACCTACAATATCCCTAAATTGGGTGAACATATTAGTAGCTATTTCTTCTGCTTCCTCAAGTTTTTGTTTCGCAGCTTTTAATAATCGAACCAGATCACGTTGATCTACAACAGTTTCTCTTCTGAGAGCATTTATAGATTTGATAATATCATTAATTATAACTTGTACAAATTTTTTTACATTTTGTTCAACTTCAGTCAAAATTTCTGTAGTTTGATTATTATTAACCTGGTCAGTGATTGCAGTAATTAAATCTTGACTTACACTTTCAATATCTTGAAATAGGTTGTCTTGAAATTTCTCAATTTGGGTTGTTAATTGTATATTCTGAACAGAATTCTGTTCTTGAGGTTCATTAGCAGAGGCTTTCATTAATTCTGTAAAACTGTTAATCACTGCCGCAAATGGTGGAATGAAAATATAATGAGGTATTGCATCTGATTGTTGAGGTTTAATAAGTATCACCAATTTTTTTTTAATAAGCTCATCCATAATTGGCTCAATTTGATCATCAGAAAGTTTAGGCATATACTTTTTAATTTCACCTAGACTAAATGGAAATTTCCCTATACTCTCACGATAAATACTTATTGCCTTATCAGAAAGGTTGTACGACTTCAGGAGTTTATGCAATTTAAGAACCTTTGTTTTCTATATTTAATATTAAATTAATGTACCTATTATATCATGAAAATTCTTATTTTTTAATATTCTGAAAAAGAAAATCTAATTATAGTATTTGCTTTAAATTTTTTGATAGTATTTAGATATTAAAAATTTATAGATATGTACTAATTAAACTTTAAATAGTTAAAAACCGCAAAACTTTTTTCTTATTACAAATTTTTATATTACAAGACTATTATAGAATTAATAAGATTTAATTTAAAATTATTTGAGTATTTAAATTCGAGGATTGATATAGTTGCCAAGCCGTCGAGGAGATGGTACTTTAGTATTTAAAATTTGTTTCTACGGCCCTTCGCTAGGGGGCAAAACTACAGCATTGGATTGGGTTTATAAAAAGGAAGGCCTTGCCACGGGGGATATGCAACAAATACAAGATCCAACTGGTCGAACCCTATTTTTCGATCGCGTTGTCGCAAGAGTTTCAAACGTAGTTTTTCAGGTTTATACCGTTGCTGGGCAACGAAGACATAAATTTCAGCGTCAAACTGTTCTCAGAGGAACAGACGCGGTTATTTTTACATGGGATTCGTTAATTGACCAATGGGGCGAATGTATTTGGTCTTTAAAAGAGTTACTTAAATTTTATGGTAATAGATTAATACCAGCTAAACTATTTGACCCTCCAGAAGTACCTGCAGTGGTTTTAGCAAATAAACGCGATTTAGTAGATATTGTAGAGATTTCAAAAATACGTCAAGCACTCGATACTGCCAAATTAAACCATGTTCTCATCTATGAATCAATTGCTATCCAAGGTGTTAACGTTAAGAGAGCTTTTGTATATGCGGCTCGCCAAGCAGTTCTAAATCATTATAAGAAGTTGTCAGGAAAGACAATGGACTCTGAAAAATAAATATTCTTAAATTGTTATTATATTCTTGCTTCTTTTTTTAAAACCACTAAATTGAAGTTTATCTATTTATTTCTATTGAAGAACCTCTTTTCAATAGCATCTACAACTTCACGAGTTCGCGTAAATATTGGAACATGTCCTGCGCCCTTAATCACCACCAATTCTGCATTCGGTA
>JAHLWT010000037.1 GCA_019057775.1 Promethearchaeota archaeon | reverse complement strand
AGAAGAATTTGAAATGCATATCTCAAGTTTAGTAGATAAGGCAGAAAAATTAAACCGAGATTATGTATTAGAAAGAAAAAAAGCATTGAAAAAAGGAGAATTAAAAGAAGAAACTCCATACCCTGAAATAATAGATGTATACAGACAAATAAAGAAAGATGTTTCCACTCGAGGCTGGAGTGAACAGGCGAAGATATATAGTAATCAGATTAAGATATACGAAGATAAATTAGAGAAACATAAGAATTTATTCGAAGTAGAAGCACAGAAAGTTCAAAGGCAAAAAGATATTGATGATATGCATAAAAGAGGGAAAAAAGTTGAAATTCATGGGGATAAGGTAAAATTTAAGTTGAAAAAGGAAGAAGAAGAATTTGAAATGCATATCTCAAGTTTAGTAGATAAGGCAGAAAAATTAAACTATGATTATGAACTTCAAAAGAAAAAAGCAATCAAAGAAGGAATTGTATTGGAGGATACACCATACCCCCATATAATCGAAATCTATAAAGAAATTATCAAAAAAATAACTGAGCGAGGATGGGTTGACCAAGTAAGGATATATCATAATCAAATTAAAATCTACCAAGAAAAATTAGAAAATATTAAAAAATTGTCCGAAGTGGAGAAGGAAAAAGCTAAACGATCGAGAGACCTTGAAGAAATGCACAAAATTAAAGAAGGATACAAACCTGAAAGAACTTTGGTCATTGAGCCTGAATATACAGAAGAAGATATGCTTCTTGATGAAGCTATGGCCCTAATTAATGAAGCAGAAAACGCAGTTAAAAGTTACGAATTAAGTCTAAAAAAAGAAATTTTACAATATAGAAGCCCATATGATATGGCTATTGCTAATTATGAAAATGCAAGAGAAAAATTTCAAAAAATAGAGTGGTATGATGAAGCTCATCGTTTGGTCAATACAATAAAATTTTACAAAGAGAAAAAAGAGAAAGATGAGAAATTAAGAGAAATAGAACAAAAAAAGTTGGAAGAACCTAAAGAGATCATTGTTAAAACTGAACTTGATAAAAGTTTGTTAGAGAGACAGAAGAAGATTTTAGAATTTGAACGAAGAAAGAAAGAGGTAGATGAAACTGCTGCGAAGATTTTTGACTTTATCCAAAATGCTGAACGTATGGCACAAGAATATGAATTAAAAATTCAAGTAGGGAAATTTGACTATGATGCCCCGTATGAAAAAGTGATCGAAATATACAAAGAAGCAAGAAAAAAATTTGAAGAAATTGGATGGAAAGAAGAATCAACAAAACTTCTAGAAACTATTAAGTATTATAATGAAAAACAAGAACAAGATAAAAAGATCCGATCTCTAGAAGCAGAAAGAGTGAAACAAGGTGAGCGGGATTTATTATCTCAACAAAAACTCCTAGAAGAAGCTCGAATTGAACAAGAAAAATTACTAAAAGAGAAAGAGGAAACTTTACTTTTGAGAAAAGAACGTGTCGTCCAGTTTGAAACTCACAAAGATAAAGCTTTTAGATTAATGGATCAAGCTAAGCAGGAGTTAAACAAATTTAACTTTAAGAAAGCAATAGAGCTATACCAAGAAAGTGAAGTAATTTTTATTGAAATAGGCTGGCAAGAAGGAATAAAAATGATTAATAACTCAATAGCGATGATAAAAAGCAAACAAAAAGCATTTGAACTACAAATAAAAAGGACTGAAGAAGAAAAAGAAGAGAAATTAAGAATAGAAGAACATCTGGAAGAGCAATTCACTAAAGCGGAAGAGATAAGAAAACTTCAACGGGAGGAAAAAAGAAGAGAATTGCAAAAAATACAAAGAGAGAAAGATCAAGAAAGAGAAATATCAGAAGAAGCTTATAGGCTGTTAGAGCAGGGTACAACTTTATTAGAACGCAATAAATTCGATGACTCATACGAAAATTATATAAAAGCTCGAGAGCTGTTTAATAGCATTTCTTGGAAGAGAGAAGTCTCTCGTATTAATAACGAGTTATTATTCATACTTAAAAGGCAACGGAAGAAGTTTGAGGTATTAGAAGAGATAAAAATAAAGAAGACTGAAGATGATGAGAAATTGGAAATTTTGAAACAAGAAACTAAAAAGGAACATAAAAAGATTGAGAGACGAAAGAAGGAAGAGAAACGTTTGCTTGCAAAAGAGAAAATTGAAAGGAAAATATCTCTAAAATTAGAAAAAGCATATAAATTGATTGATGAATTCAGATATAATGAGGGATTATTATTTCTTATGGAAGAATTTAATCGATTGAATAGATTAGGTAACCAGGATGATGCAATGAAAATTAACGATCAAATAAATAATATTAAATCTGGAGCAGAAGTGCCTATA
This sequence comes from Promethearchaeota archaeon, assembly GCA_019057775.1. The sequence goes on along the minus strand of JAHLWT010000037.1, from coordinate 51,149 downwards.
ATTACACTAGAAGAATTATCTGAAGGGGAAAAAGGCAATAATTTTGAAGCCAGCTATAAGGCGCTAGATAAGGCTCAATTTTCTTTAAAAAATAATCGTTTCATGAAAGCTATCTCTGAATTAAATGAAGCAAAGTACAATCTTAAAGAGCTTAAAATAGGTAAAAAATTTGTGAATGAAATAGACATTAAGATAGATGACCTCAAAGGGAAACTGGGGAAAATTCCGATAAAAGAAACTCCTGGAATCAAGGATGACATTAGCGAGAGTGAAAGTGAGAGACTTAAAGCTCGAATCGCTGCTAGAAGGGCAGAAAGAAGAAAAAAAGTATTGGATTTATTAAAAAAAGATTGAAACTGGATACTCCTTCTTTTTTACTAATTTTGGATTGAGGAAAAAATTTCACTTTCTATTTCAGATTCTATTTCACTTGGAGGCGTTTTTCGATTTACAGACTCTTCTATTAAATATTCTGTTTTAATTAAGTCTCTAATACCCACCCTAATCGCTTCACTCCTGTTAGGAAATTTTCCTTCAGTAACAAGGATTTCCAATACTTTTAAATAAGCTTCTGGTAAATTCACTGATATTAATTTTATTTTTATCACCTATAAGTTTTTGATAAAGATATATACGAGAGTGATATATTTAAAGATTTAGTGGAAATCAACCCCAAGAAATCCGACAAAACGTGTGAATGGTTATTAGAAATAGCTTGCGTATTATAAATTGAAAAGTTTACATCTCTGGCTGTAATCTAAGATTTTTTTGCAATAAGTAAAATTAACCATTCATAAAATTTTTATATATAGTATTATATGTAACACGTAACATTTAAAAAAAAAAAAATCACAAAAATAACTAAAATTGATTTATAATGGCAGATATTGAAAAAGAATTAAAGGAGCACCTTGATAACGGAAAAGATTGGGAGAAAATGGAGACACCAATAGAAGGTGTGATGGTGGTGAAAGTTCCAGCGACAAAGACAAGACCGGCGTTATTATTTTTAGAAATAAACCCTATAATTGATGGAAAACCTCTAAAAAGAAAAGGTTTGTTTGTTGGTAGTAAAGAAATATTAATCAAATTCGGGGAAGCTCTCAATGATGATAAAACATTCCAGCTCATTGGAGTCATGGAAAATGTCAACCCAGAAGTACGTAAAAATGGAGTAACTAAAAAATTAGAGTTTTAGATTCATCTTCTTCAATTTATTCAAGTATAAATAGGAGATCAAGCTCTGTATTAGGAGTTTTTTCTGTTTCTTTCTTTATTTTATCAAATTAGAAATTTAAAGAACAGAAAAATCAACTTTCAACTCAAAGGATAATTAAAGTGAATGTTAATTATAAGAAAATATTTAAAATTAAGGGGTTTATTATTTATTTATAGTTAAAACTCAATCAGAATAAACGATTTATATAAAATCGAGAAGAATATTCAAATTAAATAAATAATTAAAAATTGGAGCGAAATTAAAATGTCAGAAGAGGATGGAATCCACTGTGTTGTTTGCGGGAAGGAAAATTTTTCACTTGCTCACGATGAATGGATGAAGCGGGCATTCCCATTTGTTGAAGATGGTCAGCTAAAAATGTGTGCAGGTTGTGGAGCTAAATATTTAGTGTGTGAAAAATGTGGAGGACTTTATTGCCGTATACATCCAGCGTTAGAAGCCTGGGAACTTTCGGATAAATGCCCTAAATGTGGATGGGTGAATGAAGCAGTAAAAGTATGGGACGGAACTTCGGCACGGCATTTTTAACGCATCAAAAATGATTTTTATTTTTTAATAAATTAGAATTTAATTTATTGAATTGAAGAAATTGTTTTCTTAAATATACGATTCTGTTCTATAAATTAAATAATTTCTAAAGGTTGTGAAAATAAAAATTAAGCAAAAATAACTTCTCATAGAAAGGGCTTTTTAATAAATAATAGCCAAGAAGATTTAAATTCTAAGCTAACAATAATTATTTTATTACAAAAATATTAGTCATTAACGATGATTTACATGGAAAATATTAAAGTTGTGGTTGCAAATCCCGAACACATTGAGGAGTTAAGAGAATTAACAAAACAACTTGTTGAAGGATTAGGGCAGAAATTTGATCCTAAACGTTTTGATTGGGGAATAAGACGTCGTCTTTTTGATCCTCTTCAACGTCATGGCATTTTAATAGCTATTGATGAAGATGATAATAATATTTTTGGTATGATTGTAGCGGAGCTCCGTATTGATCCTTTTGGTTTATCTGAGGGTTATATAAAACAATTTTTCTTGAAGGAGACATATCGAAGAAAAGGTGTGGGAAGTTTTTTGTTAAAACAAGCACTTGAACATTTAAAAAAAATAAAGGTTGAGAAGATAAGGGTTAATATTAAGGAAAGAGCTTTAGAAGCGTCAAAACTCTATGAAAAGTTGAATTTTAAAAAAGTATATGAAGTTTTAGAACTCGATCTAACCAGAGATAACCCTACAGATTAGACTTTTTAAGGAAAAGGGTTGGAAAAGAGAAATGTTAGAAATTCCCTGGACCGAGAAATATAGACCAAAAAGCTTCGGTGACATTGTAAGCCAAAGCATCGCAATTAATAATTTAAGAAAATTTACCAAAAATCCTAATATTCCTCATATGATTTTTGCTGGTCCTGCTGGAACGGGAAAGACTACTACTGCTTTAATAATAGCAAAAACTTACCTTAAAGATGAGGAATTTGATACTAACCTTCTAGAATTAAATGCTTCCGATACTGTGAGAATGGAATTTGTGAGAAATGTCTTAAAGAATTTTGTAAATCAACAAATCATTAAAGATGGTACCTTAAAATTTGTAATATTAGATGAAGCAGATAACATCCCCACTCAAGTCCAACAAGCACTTAGAAGAATTATAGAGAAAGCATCAGTTAACGTTAAATTTATCCTAATGTGTAACTACATTCATAGAATCATAGATCCAATAATATCTAGATGTGCTGTATTTAGATTTGTAAGCCTACCAGAGGAAAAAATTGTTGGTAGATTAAAATACATAGCAGAAAGAGAAAAACTTAAAATTCCTGCTGAGAAATCTTTAAATTTCTTCAAGCAATTATATTTTATTTCAGGCGGAGATTTGAGAAAGGCGATTAATGCTCTCCAAATGTCAGTGGCGCTTGAACTATTAACTAATTTAGATATCAATGAAATATTAAGAATTTCAGGATTTTTAGATCAGATAACCTTGAATAAGCTAATAGAATCGTTAAAAGGGAAAGATTTTATGAAATCAAGAGAAATAGTGGGTTCGATTGATACCTTAGATTCCCGAAATTTCATAAGACAAATATCTGAAATTTTACCATCCTTAAATATTAAAAGTGAAAATGTACCTAAATTAAGAGTTTTTCTTGGAGAGATAGATTTTCGTATAAGTCAGGGAGCAGATAAAAAAATACAGATATTAGCTCTATTAGGCTCGATTATAGAAAATGTTAAATATTAAAGTTCTTATCAACCTTTTAGTTAAGGAGTAGTGAATTTGACACAAGAAATACCTATTTGGCGTATAAAATATTATCCAAAGAATTTAGATCAAGTTTGTGGGAGAGCAGTTGTAGTGGAAACTTTAAAACATATTATTTCACAGCAGAACTTCCCACATTTATTATTTATAGGATCAAAAGGTATCGGGAAGACAACCATAGCTAAATTGTTCTCAAAAAGTTTCCTCGGCAAGAATTATAATGCCAATTTTAAATTAGTATATGCTGATTTACCTTTAAGCGAAGAAGAAAGAAAACAAGCACGAGCAGAATCTTACGTATCGACAAGGAAAATTGGAAGTGTTGCAGGTAAAAGAATTACAACTCCGGCTTTTATTCAAGCGAAAGTTAAACCTTTTGTTCAATTAAAAGCACTTGGAAATGCTCCTTTTAAGATTCTTGTTGTGAAAAATTTTGAAGCTTTAGGAGGAAATCAACAAGGATTTAGACGATTAATGGAAACGTACGGTACAAATTGCAGGATGATATTAATTACTACAAAAATTTCGAGTATAATAGATCCTATTATCAGCAGAACCCAGCTAATTTTAATTTCACGAGTTAAAGTTGAAGATTTTAAAGAACTGATATTAAATATTGCAAAAAAAGAATCTTTAGAAGTTTCTGATGATGTTATTGATTTTCTCTTTAAAGTTTCCGAAGGAAAAATCTCGAAAGCATTAGATTTATTACAGTTAAGTGCTATTTCGGGGAAAAAAATTGAGCTTGGTAAATTATATGAGGATACTCAAAAATTTCAAAATACTCTGCTTGAAAGTTTACTATTAATTTCCCTCAAAGGAAATTTCCCTAAAGCTAGGGAAATTGCTCGCAAAATTATATCAAGCTATAAATATAATGCTCAAGAAGTATTTCTGTTATTACTTGATGAAATTAACAAACTTCCATTAAGTAGATTCACTCGAAGCAAGTTGATTAATATTATAGCAGATTCAGACTTTAGGGCTATAGGAGGAAGAGATAATGACATTCAGATCTCAGCATTATTATCAAAAATTTGTCGATTTTCAGAATATTTATGAGGAAGGAAAATTTGTCAAAAAAAAGCATTAAGATTCCTTGGGTTGAAAAATATCGTCCAAAAAGCATTAAAGAAATGGCGTTACCAACGGCACGATTAAGTGGTCAGAGAGTAAAGCTAAATGAGGAGTTAATTAATTTTATAAAAAATTTTTTCATTGAAAGAAAAAGAGTTAATCACAAAAATTCTGAAATCAGAAATTTTAATAGAAACGTAATCGAAAAAGAGCAAAAAAAAGAAATCAAAATATCTCCTGATAAAGCCGCTGTTTTATTAGAAGGTCAGCCAGGAATTGGGAAAACATCAATAGTTTATGCTCTTGCTAACGATTTCAATATGGAAGTGATTGAAACCAATGCTTCAGACACTCGAACAAGAGACAAATTGGAAAAAAGATTAAAGGAAACTACAAAATCTCGTGGAATCATGGATTTTGTCACTGAAACAAAGGAGAAGCTAATTTTGATCGATGAAATTGACGGAATTTATGGAGTTCAAGATAGAGGTGCTGTTCCTACCGTTATTGAATTAATTCAAAATACCCAATTTCCAATAATTATGTGTTCCAACGAATATAAATCAAATTTACAAACTCTATATAACAAGATTAAAAGATTCGAAGTTCATCCCTTACCTAAAAGAGAGGTAATTAAGATTGCAAAAAAAATACTGAAATATGAAAATATTACCAATCTCGAGGATGAAGATTTAGAATTAATAATTGATAAGAATAATGGCGATTTAAGAGGAGTTATAAATGATATTCAAGGTATCTGTCAAGGTGCAGTAGATGGAGACACAAAGGAATTAATTCTTAAATTACATCGAGATCGCACAGAAGAAATTTTTACATTAGTTAGGGATTTGTTCCATGTATCTACTCTAAGGGAAGCCCGAAATTTAACTGATAAATCTAATGTTGATTATAATTTCTTATATAAATGGATTAATGAAAATCTCTTGACTTTTCTTAAATCAAATAGAGATTTAGTTGATGCATTTGAAAATCTTTCATTAGCAGACGAGATTTTAGGACGGATTCGAACTAATCAGTATTGGAGTCTATTACCTTATTTTTTTGACCTATTTGCGGGAGGTGTTGCTTTATCTAGAAAAGATACTCCATTATCTAAGGGTTTTCAGAGAGTAGTATTTCCAAGGTATAGTTCTGGAGGTTTTTTTTCTTTAACTAATACCGAAAGAGAGTTTGCAGAAAAAATCCAAAAAACATATGAAATTTCTCAGGTTGATTTTATCCAAGATTTCCTTCCGTTTTTAAAAATATTAAGTTCTGCTTCAAGAAAACAGCTTAAAAACATTAGTGATTGGTTAGGTTTAGATGCGAAAGAAAAAAAATTATTAAAATAAAATTTTAAAAAATCATATTTTAATTTGCTCTATATTTAGCAAGCTGTTCTACATAAATTTTCCATGCATCATCATAAGCTTTATCAATAAGGGTTTTATGCTGTTCTGGATTAGCTAATAGTTTTTTCATCCTTTCTTTACCATGATCAGTTATTTCCCTCGCAACTTTGAGTTTTTCCTGCATTGGCAGAGTAGAGATGGTTGCTGCTTTCTCATGATTTTTCTCTTGCCATTCTCTCATAGTAAACATCGCATTTCCCTGTATGGCCATTGACGATAATGGTAAGCGCTTTGCTAATATCTCTGATAAGATTTTAATACTTCTTTGTTGTTCTTGTGAAAGATTAACTATAGGATAATCTTCTTCAAGCTCTTTTTCAGCGTTTGTTTTGAATTTTATATATTCTACCATAAAAATCACTAACCTTATAATAAAAGAATAAATATATCTTTATTATTAAAAAAAAGAAATTACGTGTTGTTCACTAGAATAATGATCTAAATACTAAGTTTTTTATAAAAATATGATCTTTTAGCATATTTAATTTAAAATTTGCACAAATTTGAATACTTATATTAGAAAAGTGATTGTAAATTTTGAATTGAGAGAATTAGTGAGAGTTCAGAAACTATCAATGGTTATTTGCGATAGGGAAGAATTTAATTAAAATATTAGATCTCCAAAAATGAGTAGGTGAAATCATCGAGAATTAATGATCATATTTTACAAAAATCAAATTTATCAAATTTTTAAATAAAATCTTGTTTTAAATATATAGATTGTATAGTTAATATCAATAGAATTATTCAATATTTAAATTAGGGGTTTATTTTATAAAATTCGATTTACCCATTAATATTTTAAATACTCAAACCCAATTATAAATAACAAATAAATAGCAATTTTAATGAAAACAAATGTCTATTACTGAAAATGCTGAAGAAAAAGAGTTTAAAAGATCAAAAAAAACATTACGTACTTTAGAAATTGCAGGAGCAGCTTTATTTGGAGCGCTATCAATTGTTGCCTCCGTATATATCACTCCTATTATTCCAAGAATTCCTGTATGGGAAATAGCGATAATAGATCCAATTTCTATAATATGGATTTCCTGTTTACTAATATTTGGTCCACGAGCAGGATTACTTTGTTGTGCTATAGGAGCAATAGGGTTGATGCCTTTTGATCCGACTGTTTGGATTGGTCCGTTAATGAAATTTTCAGCTACCGTGTCTTTAATAATAGTACCGATAATACTCTTAAAACTATATAAACGAGAAACCTCTAGTAGGAAAAGCCTCAAATTAAAAGAACCAAGAAATTATATATTATATGGAACTTTTGGTACAGTTCTTAGAGTTGTCGTGATGATAGGATTAAATGTTTTAATCTTCTTAACAGTTTGGGCTAATTTTATTGCTTATGTTGATCTAAGGTTTTTAGGCTTACGAAATATTACAGGTTGGACAGCTCTTATTATAGGTACGATTCTAATTAATACTTGGCAAAGTATATTGGATCTTCTAATTCCATATCTCCTCGTTTTTACTTCGGATCTGAATGAAAAATTTGAGATTTGGTAATTAAATTCCTTTTTTTTCTTTTTTATTTGAGTTTATCATAAGGTAAAGAGAATTTAAATTAAAGTTAATAATATTTTTCTTATCTTCTATATATATTTATACTAAAACTTAATCGAGTGAAAGCTCAATTGTTTAAATCGAATTTCAAAGACATAATATATACATTTGAGAATGGGATTGGTACAATTACATTAAACCGACCAGATAAATTAAATGCTTTACAATATCCCTTACTTATGGAGATTATTGAAGTTATAGAGTCGGAGATGAAAAATAAATTGTTGCGTGCTCTTGTTATTGAAGGCAACGGAAAAAGCTTCTGTTCTGGTGATGATATGATAAGCATGGGGCCAGAAGGACCTAAATTTGTTCCATTAGAGGATGGATCACGAATTCCTCATCAAAGAGTAGTTCATTTAATACGAACAATACAAAAACCAGTTATAGCTTTACTACACGGTTATTGCTTAGGAGCCGGTTTAGATATTGCTCTTGCTTGTGATTTCAGATTAGCGGCTGATGACTTAAAAATTGGAGACCATCGTTCTACGAGAGCTCAATGTGTTTTAAGTGGGGCAAGTTGGTTTCTTCCAAGAATCGTAGGATTTGGGCGAGCAACGGAGATAATTTTGAGTGGTCGACATCTTGATGCGAAGGAAGCGTTCGACATTGGACTTGTAACTAAAATATTTCCCATTTCAGATTTTAAAGTGGATTCAAAAGAATATATAAGAAAAATTGCGGATCTTCCAACAAAATGTTTAGGATACAATAAAGCTATGATGAATTACTCACTCAATAATGAATTATTTCCATCATTACAGAATGAATTTAGATTATATTTAAAGAACATTAGAACGTATGACTTCGGAGAAGGTATGAAATCTTTTGTGAAGAAGAGAGAGCCAAAATTCAAGGGGCGATAGTGTATCTTGAACTTATCAAATTGATTATAAAGAATTTTTCAATAAATTTCATTCATATTTAAAATTTAAGATTAATTTTCAATGATATGGAAATTACTAAAGACATACAAGAATTTCTTCTTGAAAATGCGTTAACTCGTTTTTTAAGATATGTGAAAGTTTGGACTACATCAGATGAAACCGGGGAATCTGTCCCTACAACAAAAAACCAATTAGATTTAGGAAAAATGTTGGTTGAGGAATTAAATGAATTAGGTCTTGAGGATATAACTCAAGATGACTTTGGCTTTGTTTATGCCTATCTAGCTCCAAGTAACGGTTATGAAAAAGTACAACCTATTGGCTTACTAGCTCATGTAGACACATCACCATCTGTAAATGGAAAGGATGTAAAGCCAGTTATTCATACAAATTATGATGGGAAAGAAATAAAATACAAATCTGATAAAGAGCTCACATTGAGTATTGATGATTCGTCGAACTTAGAAGAATATATTGGTTTTGATATTATAACTTCTGAAGGAGATACGTTGTTAGGAGCAGATGATAAAGCAGGAATCGCTGAAATCATGGCAGCCTGTAGTGCTTGGAAAAAATTTTCGCAATTTAAACATGGCCCTATATTTATATGCTTCACACCAGATGAAGAAACTGGATTAGGAATTGATAATGTTGATAAGGAGAAAATACCTGAGATTTGTTATACTGTAGATGGTGGTGAAATAGGTGAGTTGGAATTCGAATGCTTTGATGCATGGCGAGCTGATATTCAATTTAAAGGTTTAAGTGTTCATCCGGGCTATGCTAAAAATAGAATGATTAATGCAATACAAATTGCAAGTAGGTTTTTTAGCGAACTTCCCGAATCTGAAGCACCAGAAAGTACTGAAGAGAGAGAAGGATATTTCCATTTGACTAAATTAAAAGGAACGGCAGAAGGAGCCTCAGCAAGAATGATAATAAGAGACTTTGATGTAAAGAATAATCAGAGACGCATGGATTACCTAAAGAGTTTGAAACAAGCTTATGAGATTCGTTATTCTGGATTAAAAATTGATATAAATTTTACGCATCAATATCAGAATATGCATAAATACATTGAGAAAAACCCATTAGTTGTTGACTTAGCTAAGCAATCAATTGAAAAAACAGGATTAGAAGTAAAGATTAATCCCATAAGAGGCGGTACAGATGGGGCACGGTTGAGTGCAAATGGTATAATTACACCAAACATTTTCACAGGAGGACAACTATTTCACTCGAGAAAAGAATTTATCCCTACCTTAGCTTTGCAAAAAGCGGCTGAAGTTCTATTATATTTGGCTTACTTATGGACACAACAATAAAATAAAACTTCTAAAGATTCTATTTTTTCCCAGTTATTTTAGAGAAATCGGTTAATACAAATATAATGATAAAGATGATTAGCAAAACGGCATCATAAATGAACGCCCACGTAAATGAAAATCTATCATAAATATACCCAAACAGGAGAGATTCCCCCATCGAGATCAAGCCAACAGAAAGATAGTAATACCCATACGCTCTTCCCCTTTTGTTTTTTCCGGCTAAATCGGCAATGTAAGCTCTTGATATAGGATCCACGGACGCCAAATAAAACCCAAATATAATGTATACAAAGATTATGAGAATTAGAGACGAAATTGAAATGTTTATAGGAAAAGCCAGTATTATGCAGCTTATTAATAATCCTGATAATCCAATAACTATTATAGGCTTTCTCCCAATTTTATCCGAAAGAGACCCGAGAAATGGTGAAGAAATCATATAGATAATGTTTGTGAGTAAATAGAATATTGGTATTAAAAATATAAATTCGGATAGAATATAATCTTGAGATCTAATTTGGAGAAACACAATATCTAAGCTTGCGAATTCAATTACACCAAGGATAATAATTAACTTTATGAAATTTTTATCAATTTTGTCTACCCTCGGTTCTCCATAATATTTTGATTTTGTATCATCAATTTTATTTGGATCAACATCTTTAATTGTTAAAATTAGAGCTATGGCACAAAACCCAGGAAAAATTGAAAAGAAAATAATCTCAGAAAAACTCCATGCCCATAATAAAAACAGAAATGCTAAAAGTGAACCCACTACTGCACCTAAAGTATCCATAGCTCTATGCATACCAAATGCTTTCCCTTTCTCTACTGCATAATAAGATATGAGCGTATCCCTTGAGGATGTCCTTAGACCTTTACCTACCCTATCTATAGATTTTAAGCCTAATACAGATTGCCAAGAAGGGCTGAAAGCTATAAACGGTTTTGAAAGATTCGAGACAGTATAGCCAGCTACGACGAAAGGCTTTCTCTTATTAATCTTATCACTCCACCACCCCGAAACACCTTTCAATATATTTGAAAGTGCTGTTGTTATACCTGCGATAAGTCCTAAAATAAGAGCAGGGTTTTCTTCAGCTAATTCAACTATAAATAAGGGTAGTATACTCTGGATCATTTCACTTGAAACATCAGTAAAAAATGAAACCAATCCCATTATAAAGATTGGGACTGAAACGCCAAAAATCAATTTTTGCTTATTATCCATAATCATCCGAATCTCTTTGAGTAAAAGTAAAGAATGAAGAATTTAAATTATAGATATTCAATTCACAATTTCATATTTATTTTGTAATCATTTTGTTTAACTTTATAAATTCCCGTAGAATTAATAATAATAGAAATAAAACAAATTTATTATGATTCCAATGTCAGAAGAAGAAAAAACCTTAAGTGCAATAGATGAAACAATTCAAGCAGCAGAAACTAATTTCCGCGAATTTATTAACGTATTGGAAAGCTCACGCACGGAATTAGTTAAACTTGAAAATGATAAAAATGAACTTAGTCAAGAAAAAGAAAAACTCGAAAATGAGAAGAAACAATTGGAAAGCGAAAAATCCAGCTTAGAATCTGAAAAAAAGCTATTAGAACTAGATAAAAGGAAATTAGAAGAATCAACAGAAAAACTAGAGAAAGAAAAACAAGAACGAGATCAAAAAATTGGTGATTTAACGGGAGAACAAATGAAATTGTTAGACGAATATAAAAAAGTTAAGGTTGAATTGCAGAAATTTATGACAACAGCAGAAGAAGCAGAACATGCAGAATTTAATTTTGAGAGGGTTCGTGCACTGCTTTCAATATATTCTGTGCTAGTCTCTGAAATTTGGCAGGGCCAACCACATTATAGAATTTTAAAAATTCTCCACGGTGATAAAGAAACTATGTCACGAGATGAAATAAAGAACACTACAGGAATAGGTGGTGCTTTTGTACTACGCTCAATTCAAGAATTAGCTAAAGTTGAGTTAGTAGATTATGATATGGATACTCAAATGGTTAAATTAAAAAAGCGGTTATTTGAAAAAAAAGCTTTAGATAAGAAATAAAGAATAGAACAGAGTTTCTTTTACTCTGATTTTCATTTTTATTTTGTGATAACCATTTCGTGAAGTGTGTTCCCTTTCTCTGTAACAGTTTTACCCTCATCAGAAATATTGAGGATAAACTTGGAGTTCAATCGGAAATATCCTGGTCTTAATTTCAAGATATTCTTTGCTAAGAATCGTGTAATTGGTCCTAGTTCATAAAGAAGATTATCAGAATCAATAATTTCTTGGACTTCAAGGGTAATTTCATGCTTATCAGGAACATCAATCTTTAAAAAATGCGGGTACTTATTTCCAGCTTTCTCATGATATTCAAAGTCTGATTGACTTAGCTCAAATTCACCTGTGCTAAGGAAAACCTCCTCATTTTTAGCAAGCATTAGTACTTTTATTGGATAATTATCCATTCTCTTATTACATTTAATATAAGCGTAGATAACAGTAAAATTTTCAGAGTATATCCTTCCCCAGTACCAATAATCTATTATCATTGCAAAATTAAAATTTAACCAGTTATGGTCATGATATCCAATTCCTTTCACTTCGATCGTTTTATTATGAACTTTAATAGTTCCTTCAACACTCGCCTTAGGAAGAGCTATACACCACCCAAAATAATGTCCTTTGCCAAAGTCGACAGATCCATCTCCTGGTTTCCATCCTTTAACTAAGGCAGTATATTTTAGATGAAAACCGAACTCTCCTTCATCAATAAAAATCTCATAAGAGGGTAAATCTATGTTAGAATAATCCACCTTTACAAAATTTTCGCCTATTTGCAGATCTGCTACATCTTGAGAACCTTTAAAATCAGAATAATTGTAATCGTAAACATTTTGTATTTTTTCACCTTCTGGAGTGTAAATGGTAACTTCTACTCCAGTTTTTCCCGTTCTCTCGTGCTTCGCGCGAAAAAAACCAACTACAGTATACCCATTTTCAAGCCGCGCATCAAAATACCACCATTCGCGAGTTCCTTTCTTTTCTATATCTATATGTAAAGCATCATCTTTAGGTTTTATCGATATTATTTTTCCATCTTTTTTCCCTGGTCCTAACCATCCTTCTTTTACTTTATTTGTCATATCTTCTATTTCTCCAATTCCAAGTGATTCTTTAGAAATAATCTTTTAATCTAATTCTGCTAATAAATTAAACATTTTTAATAAATTGAGTAATTTCAGAATCCCTTTCATCTTAACTTTACCCGTTAGCCATTTTTTAGCTACTCCTAACATTGAGATTCTATTCATTGCCATCCTCAGAAATGTTTGAGTATCCATTTCTAAATACCCATCCCACCCAACTTTTTTCTTTTGTAAATTTTCCGGAGGTTTGTTCTTGATACTTTCAACTTTAATTTGACCATGATCTATTGTAATTAAAGCCGCATAATTGACATTATTGGCGTTTAGTAGAAATTTTAATGATTTCTTTCCAAATTTAGTCTGAAACTTCAATTTAGTTTTTAAGGGAGTAAGGGCATTGTCAATGATACCTGCAAAGCCTCTCACTTTATTCATATCCATTTCATTTTCGGACATTATAACTTGGGATCCACTCCTTTTTTTTGGTAGTTTGCTGAAATATAAAATCCTGAATCTGAAATATTGTTAGGATCAAATGATTCTTTTATCTTCCTCAGCCAATTATGATAATTTAACATAAATGGTCCAAATAAATCATGCATTTGGTCTCCCTCTACGAAAAACGGTGCTCCAAGGTGTTTTACTAAATCCAATTGATTTGCTTTTTCCATATATTCTGCCATTCCTTCCACACTGTTCTCATTTGTTTGGTCAAACATAGTAGGAGATTCCATATGAAAGTAATGACCTGATTCATATGACGTCATCCATGTTCCTTCACCAAAATCGTTCGCAATTGCTCCTTGTGCGATATATTTTTGTTTTAAGGGAATATTTAATTTTGTACTTTGTAAACATACTGCAGCAGTATCACATACTCCTTTAGTACTCTGGAATCCCCCTGTAGCAATAAATCCATGTAATCCTAAATTTGAACGTAAGGCTTCGGCATAAAATATTGATTTTGGAGTATATAATTTCCCAATTATGTTCTTTAATTTTAAATCTCTTAGTAAGGTTTCCATTACTTTTTGTTTATAGTCGAATTCTCGACTTGTCCGAGCAGCAATCAAGACGACTAATGGTGCTTTCATCTGTCCTATAGCCATTTTATCCATTAAACTTTCAATTGAATATGAAAAAATAGCCATTACAGCAAAACCAGACAAATAGCTACACATAAAAGAAATCTCCTCTTCCTCTATTCGTAACATCGAAGATTCAAGCTTTTTAAAATTCCTGCAGTCCATGACATATGCTTTTATGAAATCAGGAATTTCAAAATCGTAATCGGGAGAATATCCTTTAATTTTATAAGCTGTATTGCATGGATAGGGGAAAAGTTTAACCGCTACTTTAGTAAAAACTCCAAGACCCGACTTGGTTCCTGCCCACCCTCTCATAATCCCCCTCAGACTTGGACCTGGCCCATCTCCATGAAACCAATCACAATTATTCTTCATACCAGCAGATCCGAGTCTCATGATTTCACCATCCGGTAAAACCCATTCAACTCCTAACACATTGCGAGCACTATGCCCGGTAGAAGGTGATGTGAACCCCGGACCATTCATACTTGTAGAACTTGCAAGAGGCGAAACTTGTGGACCAGCACCAGGCATATGACAATTTAAACCAAAATTCATGAGCTCTACTTGTAATTGTGCTCCACTTACATATGGTTCAATAACGGCATAGAGATTTTTTTCATCAATTTTAATTATTTTATTCATTCTACGAAGATCCAAAATGATTGAATTATCCGTGGAAGGTTGATTCCAAGGACCTAATCCTGTACTTTGAACCTTGAATTGAATATTAAATTTATTACATAATTTTACAATCTTTTTAACTTCCTCTGTGGAAGAAGGTAATATAACAGCTTTAGGAGTAGGAGAAAAAGGAATGGGATCTTTACCCTCCATATAATTAAAAATCTCCATGCACCAATTATACGCATATACATTTGTTATGACTTCACCATCATTAACATTCTCAGAACCAACAATATTCTCAAATTCCGTTAAAACGCTCCCTTCAAGAACCATTTATGTAACCTCTGCCATTATTTTTTTTAATTGTTCTGGTAGAACTCCTATTGACATTAGTATGATTTCACTTATATCTAGAAATTTTAAGTTGGAATTATTTTCTCTTATTGCATCTTGCAGATTTATAGAACAAAGAGGACATGCGGATGTAACAATGCTTGCTCCAGTTACCTCAGCTTCTTCTATTCTGGTTTTTGCGGTATGGATGGCAAATTTAGGAAACGCAGATTTTACTCCAGCTCCAGCCCCACAACAATATGAATATTCTTTAATTCTCTCCATTTCAACCAACTTTAATCCAGGTATTCTATTTAATATGTTTCTGGGGGCTGAATAAATTCCTTTAGCTCCTGTTCGTTTTGGTTTAGGAGGGACATCAATTGATATCAATGGCATCAACTCAACTACATCACCATCCCATTCCTCATATCGCTCAGCATTCCTTCCTAAATGGCATGGATCATGATAAGTAACTGTTAAGGGTACTTCATTTGTTAATTTTAAATTACCTTTTTGGATCAGTTCATCAAAAAATTCTACAGTGTGAAGTACTCTAAAATTATAATCCCGATAGAGGGGATAATCAACTTTAAAGGTGTCATAACACCCAGCACAACTAAAAACTATTGTATCGATCTCTTTTGAGTCGATTATGTCAAGATTTTTATTGAGGAATTGCTGAAACTTTTTTACATCTCCAGTTCTTAGGACTGGACTTCCACAGCAGTATTCGTTTTCTTCAAGTATATTAAATGAGACATCTGCACTACTTAGAATACGAGCTGTTGCTCTTGCCGTTTCTTTTCTCCGATAAGAAGATGTACATCCCACAAAATAAAGTATCTTGGAGCGAGGATCAAGTTTAATATCGTCTGGTAACCAATCAATTCTTTTATCATGCGGTTCATTATATGGATTGTTTACTTTCTCTATTGCCTCGATATACCGCTTTTGTTGTGGCATAGGACCATATCCAGCATCTACAAGCTTCTCTCTTAGCTTCATGATTATTTCGAGCGGTTCAAGTGTATTTAAAAATTTGCATGATATCGCACAGCCTCCACATTCTGTACACTTATATACCACGTCTCTTACTTCTTCTGAGGGATTAATTCTTCCCATTTCTAAAGCCAAGGCTAGAATAATGCGACCTCCTCCACTATAGGCATGATAATTATACTTATCTATAGAAGGACAAATAGTAGCATATTTCTGACTTTTTATCTGGAGTTGCGGTATCCATTTACATATTGAACAGCGGAGACATTGTTTTATCATCTGTTGATATTCTTCTTCTTTCATTGGCCTTAGGAGTCTCTTTTAATTTCTTAATTTTTTATCTATTACTTAATTCTAATAATGAACTTATGTAATTTTTAATGAAATAAAATTATTTTCTTAAAGAAACATACATAAATGTATTATTTCCAAATAACATTATAACTGTACTTACTTACTATTAAAATTAATTAGAAGATTATGTTGAAATTAAGTAAGTGAGAGTTTCTTCAAACTTAGCTTATATATTAGCCAATGATTCCCAATATTCCTTAATATTCCATTCTCTGTTAGCTTTTATGTGAAAAGCGATCTTAGCAAGTATATCTCTTATCCTTTCTGATTGTAAGTAATGAAAATTTGGAGTGATTGCACAAAGCATAAATGTTCCACTACCTTCGTGTTCTGTTCCCTCTCCATTGTCAACCCTATCAATTAACGCATATGCTTCTATTAATTCTTTTACGACTCTTATAATAAATTGATTCCTTTCTAAAATCTCTTCAAATTTATAGATTTTTATTAACGTATTGTATAATTGAGAAGTGAGTTCTTCAAGATTTAAAGAGGGAATTTCATTTTTAGGAAAGGAATTTATAATTATTGGTCCTTTCTCAGCATCCCAAACCATATGGAATAAATAAAAGAAATCTGCTCTACTTAACTTTTTGAGAGAGGGTTCCTCATATTTTAATATATCTTTTAATTTTTCTTCAAGAATTATAGTGTTTTTCTTACGTTCTTGAAATTCTTCAACTTTTACTTTAATTTTTTCTAATAATACTTGAGGACTAAAAGGTTTTGTGATATAATCATCAGCACCTAACATCTTACCAAATTTTACATCATCTATTTCAGTTTTTCCAGATAAGAAAAAGAAGGGTATCCTTGACCAATCGGTGTTTTCTGAAACTTTCATGTAAAATTCATACCCATTCATTTCTGGCATTAAAATATCACTAATTATAAGAACAGGTGGATTTTCAAGTTTAGAAAGCATATCTAAGCCTTCCCTTCCATTTAATGCAGTTGCTAATTCATAATCATTCATTTCCAAATACATTTTGAAATTGCGAACAAGAACTTGATCATCTTCTATAAGTAATATTAAAGGTTTCATAAACAATTGCTCATATGTATTTGAAGAATATATAGATACTCTCATATAATAAAAAATTAAATATTTAATATTTGCGAAAACGAATATATAAAAAAAAAACTCAAGGCATTAATTTATTATATTTAAAGAATTAATCATCGAAGCAGAGAACTCCCGGATTTAAAATATTGTTAGGATCAAATATCTTTTTTACTTTTTTTAAAGCAATTTTAGTTGATTCTTCGTGCCTTTTATAAACCTCTTTTGCCCAGAGACCGTATGGACGATTAAAAAAAGCACCAATATCCATTAATTCGTTACTTAAGTCTATAAATTTATTTTTGATATTTCCAATTTCTTTCACATCATTAGGGTCGTAATACATATCAAATTCACAATGATATGATGTTCCTTGATTAATAGCTTGAATATAAATTCCTAAATCATGTGGTACAAGGTTTTTAGATAAAGAAATGAATTCTGGAATTCTTTCGAAACTAGATAAAAAGAAGATATCTTGAAAACCACCCTTAAATCTCAATTTCCATGGATTGGTAGTTGATTTATTTAGAAAATTCAGAATTTCGGCTTGATTTATTGGACTCTTTTCTTCAATATTATCCAATTTCAGTTCTTGTTTAATATCCTCAATATCTCCTTTTAAATAGTTTAATCTATCATCAGGCTGTACTCCTTTACCTGAAATAACATAGATAAGATTCCATTCTTTTAAAGAGGCTAGTAGACTATTAATCTCATTAATATGAGTTTTTACTAAACAAGCGAGATTTAAGTTGTTTAAGATTAATAATTCATCACATAGTCGATATTTTAGTAACTTATATTGAAATTTTAACAATTCTTCTAAATTATCTGACTGTAAGTGGAAAACTTGTTGAATGGATGGAAGGATCTCTAATTTCAATGTGCTCCACGTAACTATTCCTAAACTTCCTTGAGCACCTTGGAGTATTCTAAAAGGACTAAATTGTGTAGGACCCATTGGGTTGATTTGTGCTTGACCGGCCTTTCTTTGTTGCTTTAAGGTACCGGGCCCTGCAGCTGTACCAGTTCTAAAAAGATCACCTGTTCCAAAAAAAACTTCAGTACATAATAGGGGATCAGAACTATCCCATTGATAGCGAGGTATTGTTGTTGGCACCCTCTCAAGAGCTGAAGTTAGTACAGATTTGCCATAACGAGGAAGTAGGGGATGTACTAACTTTAAACCTTTTTTTCGAAGGATGGGAAGTAATTCTCCAAAAACAACTCCAGGCTCGACCATTATAACTCTATTTTTTCTATCTATAGAGAGAATTTTATTCATTCGTGAAAGATCTACAATAACAGAATTATCTCTTTGTGGAAGAATATCTCCATGATAACGAACGGACGAACTTGAACTAACAGGAATAAGTGAGAATCCTAAAACATTAGCTAATTTTAAGATCTTCTCAATTTGTTTCGTTTTCAAGGGCCACACAATATATTTTGGGGGTTTTCCATCAACAAAACTTAAGTCAGCAGTAAATTCTTTTAAAACATCAGGATCATTTGAAATAAACTTTGAACCAAATATTTTTACTAGTTTCTGATATATCACTTCTTCAGTCATAATTGGTATACTTTAATTGAAAGCTCTTGTTTCATAAAATATTTCGATCTATTAAGATATTGTTATTAAAAAACTAAATTTTTAAATATCTGATGATCATTATAAAACAAATATTAGTCTAAAAGAAGATTAAGAAGGAAATTCAAATGAATAATTATGACCTAATAATAGTGGGTGCTGGACCAGGAGGCTCGATGGCAGCAAAAACTTCCGGCGATAACCCCTAATTCAGCTTCTACACTAACTTCTCTCTCATGAGCATAATCTACGAGTTTTTGGGTAATTGTGATATTTTCTTCATATTCTAAATGACTTCCATCAAACATGACACTTGAAAAACCATTGTTAATACATGATTTAGCTAGTTCATAAGAATTCCCATGATCTAAATGAAGAGCAATTGGTATTTCATAACCTAAATCTCTAGCCATCGCTACTGCTCCCTGTCCTAAATATCGTAACATAGCACGATTTGCATATTTTCCTGCTGTTGGACTATTCTGAAGAATAACGGGTGAATTTGTTTCTCCACAACCAATTATAATCGCTTGTAGTTGCTCTAAATTACTAAAGTTATACCCTGGAATAGCAAACTTTCTTTCAAGAGCCACTTCAAGCATTCGATTTGTATTCGATAACCCTAATTCTTTAAAAGAAACCATATTACTCATCTTCCGATTTTATAGTCGTTGAAATGAATTTTAAGCATTATTTAAGTTAATAATTTCAATATTTATATTATAAAGAAGTTCAAATATATTTTAAACTAATCTTGAAAATTGTTGATTTTCTACTAAATTATAAAAAAATCTAAATGAAATGATTATTTACTTCAATCTCGCTTTTTTTTATATTCCTAAGTATTGTGAAGTCATATCTAATTAGATTCAAATGATTGCATTGTGACTTAAAAAAAAAAGATTAAAAGATTATACTTTGATCTTAAATTTCGTTTTAAGATCTTTGAATCGTGAACGAAGTGTAACTTCTGTAATTCCTACTACTTCTGCTATATACTGCTGTGTAAGGCCTTTATCTTTCATTTTATTAGCCAGATAAATCGCCCCTGCACACAAACCCTTAGGATCTTTGCCACTAACAGAAAATTTATCAATATATGCTTTTAGTATATTAATTGAGATTCGCTCGACTTCAGCATCTAATCCTAATTCATTGATATACCTCGGGATTAAAGAAAGTGGATCAGTTGAAGTCGTTTTAATATTCAACTCTCGTATTAAAATGCTATAACTTCTTCTTACTTCTTTGGCATTTACAGAAGCCTCATCTAATATTTCCTGAAGTGTTCTGGGTATCTCTTTTCTACGTATTGCTAAATAAAGACAAGCTGCAACCATTGCATTGATTGATCTCCCTCGCAACAATTTTCTTTTAAATGCCTCAATATAGAAACGCATTGCAGCCTCTTTTACATGATTAGGTAAGTTTAAATTACTGCTAATTCTCTTAAGCTCTGTAGTTGCGATAAGAAAATTACGTTTCTGCCAGGTTATTCGAGTATTCCACTTGGCAGCTCTTTTTAAATCGGGATTGATAATTTTTTTTTTATCAATAACGGTACTTAAACCCATATCCGGTAATAAAATTGAAATTGGAGCTCCTGTTTGCTCCCTACTATTCTTTTCCTGATAAGTATATGCCCTCTTCCCACTACGAGAGAAATCTACTAATCTTTCATTTATTATAAGACCGCATTGTTCGCATACAGTCTCCCCTTTTTCCTCAATAGAAATTATCGCTCCCCCACATTCGGGACACATATTTGTAACCTTAGCCGTATTTACAATCATTTTTTTAATCATACTCCTTTATTTCTTTTTTAATAGTTAATAACCCCTCTTTTTTTATTACAACCCTACTTCTTGTAATTGTTCTAATAACTGCTTTTGGTTCTGATTCAATTTCTCAGGAATCTTAATCTTTACTTTAATTAACAAATTTCCCCTCTGATCTGAATTAATTTTATAAAATCCCTGATTCTTTAAACGTAAAAATGATGAATCATTGGTTCCCGGAGGGATTGTCACAGTTAAAGATTTATCAATACCATTTACCTGAACTTTCCCACCAAGTGCCGCTGTCGTGAACGGAACTTCTTGCTCAATGATAATATTATCACCCTGTCTTTCAAATCTTGGATGGGTTTTTACATTGATTGCTATATATAAATCTCCAGCAGAACCTCCATTTTCTCCAGTCATCCCCTTTCCCTTTAGACGTAATTTATGATCGCTCCTAACACCTCTAGGAATAGTCACATTTAATGTTTTCATCTGACCACCCACCGGATCCTTATACTGAACTTTCTGCTTTCCCCCATAAAATGCATCCATAAAATCTATTTCCATGTCATACCTTAAATCTTCCCCTTCTCTGGGAATGTTCCTACGATTCGGAGACCTCGCCCGCGTACTCCCTCCACCTCTTTTATTAAATACATCGAAAATATCTCCCAAATCGTTAAAATAATCATATCCACCGCTGCTACTTCTTGAATTATTGCGATTTCCGAAAATATCACTAAAATCAAACCCCCCAGGTGACCCTGAGGTTGAATAATAATAAGTTGTACCGTCTGGACTTCGATATGATCTCCCGCCTCCAGGACTACCACCCCTATACTGATACGTTGAAGCATCTCCTTCCACAACCCCAAACTTATCGTACATCTCTCGCTTCTTATCATCACTTAAAAATGAATATGCCTCGTTTATCTCCTTGAATTTTTCACCCGATTTTGGCTCATCGGGATTCACATCAGGGTGGTATTTCCGAGCCATCTTACGAAATGCTCTTTTGATTTCTTCCTTCGAAGCTCCCTTACTTATTCCTAACAATTTATAATAATCTTTTGCCATACTTTACAACCCCTTTTTTATAATCATGAAAAAAATTATATTTTCTATTCATTATCGTGAAGTTCTTAAAAATTATAAAAAAAAATAAAAAAAAAACATCAAACTTATTCATATTCCGCGTCTACTACATTATCATCTTGACCTGTTGCCCTTCGGAATTGCTCTTCCTCGATCTCATCTTGAGTTTTTCCTTGATTTCCATATGACGCTCCAGGTGGAATATCTCCCATTCCCCCAGGTGGAGTCCCTTGATATGCACCTTGACCTTGACCTTGTCCTGACTGTCCATACATTCGAGATGATACTTCATGTAAAGAATTTTGCAACGTTTCAGAGGCACTCTTTATCCTACTGACATCTTCCGACTCCATTGCACTCCTCAAGTCAGATATTTTTTCAAGAATATTTGATTTTAAATCCCCGATAACAGACTCATTTTCTTTCATTAATTTCTCTGTTTGATAAATCAATGATTCAGCATGGTTCTTCGCTTCAGTTAACTCCTTGAATTTTTTATCATCTTCAGCGTTTCGCTCGGATTCCCGGATTTTTTGCTCTATCTCGTCATCAGACATTTTCGTTGATGCCGTAATTGTAATTGATTGACTTTTACCTGTTCCTTTGTCTTTCGCCGAAACATTGATAATACCATTCTGATCTATGTCAAAGGTTACTTCGATTTGAGGTATGCCTCGTGGTGTTGGGGGTATACCGTTTAAATGAAATCTACCTAATGTTATATTGTCAGCTGCTCGTGGACGCTCTCCTTGTAGGATATGAATTTCTACTGATGGCTGATTATCCGC
This sequence comes from Promethearchaeota archaeon, assembly GCA_019057775.1. Next base: position 28,458 of record JAHLWT010000037.1, on the reverse strand, counting down.
GGCTGTCGAAAAAACTTCGGCTTTCTTCGTTGGAATCGTGGTATTTCTTTCGATTAATTTAGTGAATACTCCACCCAAAGTCTCAACCCCTAATGATAGGGGTGTCACATCAAGTAAGAGTAGGTCCTCGATTTCTCCAGTTAACACACCACCTTGAATTGAAGCTCCCATCGCAACACACTCCATCGGATCAATGCTACGCTCAGGTACCTTACCTAATAATTTCTCAAATTTCTGTAGTATCACAGGCATTCGTGTTGGTCCACCGACTAAGATAATCTTACTAATCTCGCCGCGCGCCATGCCAGCATCTTGTAAGGCCTTCAAAATTGGCCCATCAAGTCTTTTGAGTACAGGGTCAATTAATTGTTCTAACTTTGCTCTTGTAAGTGTCGTGTTTAAATGTTTTGGCCCGTTACTTGTCGCTGTTATATATGGTAGGTTGATATCCGTCGTAATTGATGTCGAAAGTTCGATCTTTGCTTTTTCAGCCGCCTCCCGGACTCTCTGCATTGCCATCGAATCACCACGCAAATCTACTCCCTCACTTTTCTGAAATTCTGAAACAAAGTAATCAACTAAGATTTTATCCATATCTGTACCCCCTAGTTGTGTATCCCCAGCTGTTGAAATTACTTCAAACACCTGATTGTCCATCTCCATTATTGTGACATCAAACGTACCTCCACCAAGGTCCAATACCGCGATTTTTAATCGGGCATTCTTCTTGTCCAATCCATAAGCTACGGCTGCAGCTGTTGGTTCGTTAATTAAACGCTTCACATTTAATCCCGCAATCCGTCCCGCATCCTTCGTAGCTTGTCTCTGGTTATCATTAAAATATGCCGGTACCGTAATTATCACATCTGTGACTTCCTCACCTAAATAAGCGCTTGCGTCTTCCTTGATTTTCCGTAGAATCATCGCCGAGATCTCCTGGGGTGAATACTCTTTACCGTCAATCTTTACCTTATAAGACGTCCCCATCTTACGCTTTATCGCTGTGATCGTTCGATCTGGATTTGATATCGCCTGACGCCTCGCTGGCTCACCAACTAACCGTTGGTCTTCTTTAGTAAAAGCAACCACCGAGGGAAAAGCTTTACCACCTAAGGTTAGCCCCTCAGCACTTGGAATTATCGTCGGCTTCCCGCCTATAAGAACGGCTGCCGCCGAGTTTGATGTTCCTAAGTCAATTCCTATTATTTTTCCCATATTTACTCACTCCTTTCTGTTTATTTTATTATTTTATTCTGATTTTTTATTTTGAATTTTAATTTTGATTTTTTTTACTTAATTTCTCTTTTGTTTTTTGATTTTTTTGAGATTCTGACCTTCGCAGGCCGTAGGATCTTGTCATTAATATAATAACCTTTATCTAGTTCTTCTAATATCGTATTTTCTGGAAGATCATCTCTACCATCGTTTACCATCAATGCTTCATGCCTATATGGATCAAATATCTCGCCTTCCGCATTCATCGCTCGGACTCCTTCCTCCTCTAAAAGCTTCTGGAAATTTTTTACAATTATCTCAAGCCCGTTCCGAATTCCGTCCATATTCTCTAAGATGTTTACCAGATTTAAAGCACGCTCCAAATCATCATAATGAGCCACCAGCTTCTTTAACATTTTCTCCATAACGTATGTCTTATATCTATTATTTTCACGCTCGGTAATCTTCTTGTAGTTATCAAAATCCGCGCACACTCGTAAAAGTGATTGTAAATATTTCTCCTTTTCTTCCATCAACTCCTTGAATTTACGTCCGTCGTCCTTCAGATCATCCAGTTCCTTTAATAACCGGTCATTTTGCGTTTTGACCTTTTTATGCACATCCGCCAGCGCTTCATACTTCTCGACTTTTGCCTTTAGGTGCTCAAGTTCCTCACGTGAGACTGATATCTGAGGAACTAATAATGAACGCCGGCCAGAACCGCGTCCGTTAAAAAAACGGTCATAATACTCTTCATGTGACATTGATCTTATATCTCCCATCCCTTTTCTAAAGTTATATACCATAATTTTTGTTTATGAGTTTTAAACTTCTTGAATTTTTTATTTATTTTTTGTAAGTAATGCATTGTTGTCATCGACTTCTTGACATTACTTAATATACTTATATTAATTTACATATTTAAAGCTTACGATTTTAAAAAATACGTGTAAGTTGCGTGAACTCATTGTGAAATAAGAAAATGTATCAAGTAATTTTTAAAAAATAACTAAAAAAATAGTTTTTGAACAATATGAAAATTGCCCCATTATTATGAAACCGCGGTTTTTAATAAATTCATTTTTCAATATTTTGAATTTTAAAAAAAAAAAGCCAAAAAAAAGAGGATTTACTGCTTTAGATATTTGAATAGAACATCTAAGTCTTTTAATTTGTCAATGGGTTTAAAAATAATATCATCTGCTCCTGTGTTTGTTAAAATTTCCTTTTTTTTGTTTTCCGAAAAAACAGCCGATATTAGAATTATTGGAATTGAGTTGTACTGAGTGTTCGATTTTAGCATTTGGCATAAATTATCTCCATCTATATTGCTAGTCTTTAAATTAATATCAAGTAATATTACTCTAGGAGTTAGGGTCTTAAGGATGTACAAAGCTTCATCAGAAGTCTCCACTGATTTAATATCTACACCCTTTGCTTTATAAAAATGATCAACAGTTTTTCGCTCTAATTCATTATCTTCAATATATAAGATATCAATTTTTTTTACATATCTTATGATATTTGGCTCTTCGAAATGGCGCTTCACAGAAATTTCTAACTCTTCTAAAGCGTTTAATGTATTCAGAATGCCCTCAGAAAATTTTTCTTTTTCTTCGATATAATTATTTAGCATTAAGAGTGATAGTTTAAGAGGCGAGATTTTTTGCCTTAATTCTTCTTGAAAGCTATTCCCAATTTCGTATGCGTCTATAGCCTTTCTAATTAAATTATCAAGTTCGATTTCATCGTAGTTTTGATGATCATTTTGTGATTTCTTTTGAAATATAGCATTTAAATAATCTATACTGTAATTCACAAAATTTCTTATAATTTTTGCCTTGTTTTTAATCTCATATTCTTCCATGAAATCTAGTAATTTGGAGTCAAGATGCGAATCTACATAAGTATACCATTTTACATCCTTCTTCAATTTACCTGGTTTTATGTTTTCATTGCTATTTGTCATTAAACATCACCCTTGTTTTTTTTGCTAGTGGAATTAAGATTATGAAATTGCTACCCCTTGTTGAATCTCCCTTTATACGGTTTTCAACCCAAATCTCTCCACCGTACAACCCTATTAATTTAGAAACTAATGAAAGCCCGATTCCCATACCCTTAGAGTGTCTGCGTTTTAAATCAACTTCTTGAAAGATTGTTCCTTTTCTAGCATCATCTATACCTATACCATTATCTTTAAACTCGATCTTTACATGGTTCTTGTAGTGCATATCAACTTTAGAAATTATTACTTCTATCTGGACAACTTTATTTTTATTATACTTAATAGAGTTCATGATTATGTTTTCAAATACTTCACTCAATAGCTCATTTACCAAGGCGTAGACGTTTCTGTAATCAGAAATAACTTTAATATCAATCTCCCTTTTAGGAAAGCTAATACGAGTAAAATCGATCGCACTTCTTAACTTAGAAAACACTTCCACAGGTTCTAAAGGTACTTCGAATTCTTCCAATTCTGAAAGACTTCCAACATTTCTAATTAACTTTTTCCCTTGGGTTAATTGCTGCATAATCATTTGGAAATACTCCATAATATTCTCTCTTTCTACTCCGTTTTTTAGCAGCGATTCACAGAGCTCAATAGAATTACTGATTATCTGGAATAAATTTGAAATATCGTGAATGAATAACCTTTTAAGGCATTTAGTTCTGTAATATGCATCCTGATAAACCTTTTCTACATCTTGCATGATTTTTCTACTTCTCCTTTTGAGTTGTAGTTACTTTATTTTGCTTCGTTATATAGTTTTTATTGCAATACTTAGCACGAAGTTCGAATAATATAAAAAGTAAGGAATAATTTGTGTAGTTATTCAAATTCAACCTAAATATTCAAACGTTGTTTGAAGCCGAATATCTCGGGAAGAACCACCAATTAAAATGTTAAAGTTTCCTTTCTCAACTATCCATTTACCAAGACTTTCACTATAAAAAGAAAGGTCACTTTTATCTATTTCAAATATAGTTGTCACTCTCTCCTCAGGTTTAAGATAAACTTTTTTAAATCCTTTGAGTTCTTTAAGAGGTCTTTCTACACTTGATTCAACATCTTGTATGTATAACTGAACAACTTCCGATCCTGGATATTCCCCTGAATTCATGATATCGACAGATATGGTAAGAATTTCATCTTCGGTAAGTTTTTCATTAGAAAGTATGAGATTTTCGCAAGTGAAATTAGTATAGGATAATCCATGACCGAAGGGAAAAAGGGGCTGAATGTTTTTTTTATCAAAGTGGCGATATCCAACAAAAATACCCTCATCGTAAAACACTTTTTCATCACCAGGATATGTTCGCTCAGATACGTGTGCCGGGGAATCAGATAGATATTTTGGAAAAGTTAGGGGAAGTTTACCAGAGGGACTTAATTCGCCGAAAAGAATGGCAGAAAGCGCATTTCCTGTTTCCATTCCCCCATACCATGCCTGTAGTACGGCAGGAACCTCATTTATCCATTCGATCATTGATACTGGACTTCCAGCGATCATGACTACTATTGTATTTGAATTTTCTTTAATAATTTTTTTAATCAGATCAACTTGTTCTGGAGGTAAAGTAAATGTATTCCTATCATCACCTTCAGCATCCATTCCCTTTATATGTCTGAGTCCCGCAAAAAATATAGTAACATCTGCCATCGCAGGGGAATCAATAATCTCAATTTTCCCTTTACACTTCTGTTTTAATCCTTCAAGGGGTGTAATCTCATAAGGGGGAAAATTAGTAGAACTCCCACCACCTAAAAATGTTTCTATATTCGAGTTCGGTCCGATTGCAGCTATTTTTTTTAATTTATCCATGTTTAATGGCAGAAGCTCTCCCTCATTCTTTAAGAGTACTATTCCTTCTTCAGCAATTTCACGAGCTAAAATTTGATGTTCACGGGTATTTCGGCTCCCTTGAGGCAAGGTAGACTCCTCATCAAAAAGACCAGTCAGGAACATGATCCTCAACAAACGTTTAACATTATCATTGAGTATTTCTTCTGTGAATTTACCCTCATCAAAAGCTCTCTTCATTTTAGAGGGGAAATACATATTTAAAATGGGCATCTCGAGAGTTAAACCTGCATTTACACAACTTTCAGTACTTGTAGTACGGTCCGTAGCACTCCAATCCGAAACGACGAATCCCCTGAAACCCCATTCATCCATCAACACTTCTCTTAGGAGATGGTGGTGTTCAGAACCATAGATTCCATTTATTTTATTATAACTACTCATAATCGACCAAGCATCTGCTTCTTGAACAGTTGCCTTAAAGGCAGGAAAGTATATTTCTTGTAAAGTTCTTTCATTAACTTCAGAACTTACGGTAAATCGGTTAGTTTCCTGATTATTACAAATAAAATGTTTTACACATGCAGCAATTCTTTGACTTTGAATACCTTTTACAACTGAAACGGCTAATTTTTTATTCAAATATGGATCTTCTGTTTGATATTCAAATGTTCGCCCACACATAGGCGTTCTCTGAATGTTTATTCCTGGAGCGAGTAACATCTGTGCTCCAACATCCCTTACTTCTTGTGCAATGGCAATTCCAAATTTTTCAGATAGCTCAGGATTCCAGGTAGCAGCTCTACAAATAGCTGAAGGGAAATAAGTAGACTGCGTTTTGCCTCGCTCATCTACCCGAACACCATGAGGACCATCATGCATAGCAAATGATTTTATCCCTAATCTTTTTATTGGCTTTGTGTACCACATTCGCCTTCCTGCACAGAGTTTAAACTTTTCTTTTAAAGTCAAGCGTTCCAGTAAATCTTCTATTCTTTTTTCAAGAGCAAGAGTACTATTCATAAAAGTTAACTTTGATAACTCACTCTTTGATATTTCTTCACTCATGATGCATCATTTCCTTTTTAACATTAAAATAGTAGAAAAATAATAAAATTGATGAAAATTTTAGTTTTTTTAGGGTTAGAATTTTCACGTTTCTTCAGTGAATTTAAGTTTTTTATTTTTCAGATTTTTGGTATTAATTGATGAATTACGATTAACCAGACCTATTCCAACTATTACTAATATTAAGGCAAATGGATAGACAATAATATCGAATTCTTCCTGTAAAAATATAACAGAAAAAATTACCCCAAATAAAGGTACTAAAGTCTGGAATATCGCAGCTCTGCTAGCATTCAAACGTTTAACACCTTCTAGATAAAATGTATAGGCACCTATTGTAGAAATAAATGTTAAATAAGCAATTCCCCACCAAACACGAGACGGGATATTGAAATATTCTACAGGATTAAGAAATTCTGGACTAATAAATAATGCTATAGGAGCTGTAATTAAAAACCCAAACAATGAAACCCAAGTCATTATCCATAGAGAACTCGGTTGGTAAGCTTTAGGATTATTTTGGGTTTTATTTAAAAAAAAGCGTGATATTACCGTATATACAGCATAAGAAAGTGCCGCAGCTAATATTAAAAAGTCGCCAAGAATTCGGTTTGGGACATCCACATTCGGAGAAAACCCTACTACGATGAATACAGCTATAAACGCTAATAGCATTCCAAAAGCTTTTTTCCAGTTAAAGAATTCCGTTTTTAAGAAAAGACTAGACAGAATTACAACCCACACCGCGTTAGTTGCGACCATTATACTAGCATCACTCGCAGCAGTGAAGAATTCACCAAAGAGATAACCTGCTTGATATATTGTTACAGATAACAACCCCATTAATGCCAGCATTTTCCAATTTGACTTCACAAATTTCAAATTTAAAGATCCTTCTTTGAATTTAAGAATAAGAAAGAAGCAAATCACTGCCAGAAAATATCGAACTACTACTATCATTAACGGGGGGATAGTTTCTCCACCAACTTCTTCAGACACTAACCATCTTCCTAATGGCCATGTACCACCCCAAATAACCATAGTTAATATTAATAAAAAATAAGCAATGATTTCTTGTTTTCTATTGGCATTTGACGCTAAGTTCACAATCGATTCACTGTTTAAATAAATCTAGTAAATAAAAAAAGTCTAATTCCGTAATTATAATAAGTAATTATGTATCCTTTTTATCTTATTAAATATTCTAACCAGATCATTATATTATTTTGGGAATATCATTATGAAAAGAATTCAAAAAGAAATAATTAATAAATATGAATGGACTAATGAAATTTGACTCCCACTTTTACTTTTATATCATATAATGGATGTTAATACATGAAAGCTGAAAAGATGTGTTTTGATTGCGGGAAATCAATTTCTTTTGTAGATTTTTGTAATGACAATCCTTCAATGACTAAGACACGAGCAGAAGATCTCTGGAAAGATACCTTACTTTCTATTTGCTGTTTTCAATGTTTCTTTAGAAGACCAGAGAAGCCTTTTAAAATTAACAAACGATTTTATAGATATCATAGCAAATTTCGAAGATAATCGAATTTTAAATCAATCACCTATTATAGGATGTTAATAATGCTATTACAAGATTTAAAAAACCAATAATGTATGAACAAATAACTGGCCCACTGGGTTTAAGGTTTCTTAAGAAACTAACTCCAGCTTCTAAATAAATATAATCACTTGATGAAAAATAAAACTCAATACAAAGCATCCACATTATTGGCAAAAGAATAAGCGTTATTCCAATACCAATCCAGATGAGTTTTAATTCTCTGGGTGGTAATTCCTTCCGAAATAATTTTTGTATATAATAAAATCCACTAATTATCATAAAAAGTCCAGAACTGATGAGCCCGGTTGTATATATTATGCTTGGTACCATTACTAAAGGATCCCGAATGAACCCCCAACTAATACAAAAGTCCCATATTCCTCTTCGGTACATCCAACCCCATATCTTTAATTCTAAATAACCCCACCCATTTTGATCATAAATGGCAGCTAGAAATACAATTGAATATAATAAAGTAAAGCCTCCAAAAAATTGGAAAATAGCAAAGTAGCTCTTTTTTTCAATTTTCATTAGAACATTTCAATAAAAATCGAGATTAAATTCACAAATTTTATCTTGGATTTTATTTCTTATTTCCTTGGACACGTTACTTATAATATCCTCAGGAAGTCCTAATAAATTTTCTCCTAATTCTTTTTGAATTATCGGGCTAATTTTGTCCATTACTATATCAATCATTTCATGTTTTTTCAGAAATGCATCTTCAAATGTCTGTATATAATGTTTATTAAAGTGTTTAAACCATAAGGTTCCTTTATCTTTGATCATTCTAATGGTTTTTCTCGAATTTAAAGCATTAAAATGGGTGAATTCGAATTCATACCTCTCTAACTTCTCTTCAAAAAACCGTATAATTTGTGTCTTTTCTTTTAGGTTAAAATCCACTTTTGAATTAAGAAATAGGATTATCATATATTTATCAAATAAAAAATAGATCTGGACTTTTATATTAGATCCATGAATTTCCAGATTTGATAAATTTTGAATATTAGTTTCTCCTGCAAAAACTTTTAACGAGCTAAAATACATCGAGATCAAATCGATATCTAAGAAATTCTTATCGTCTTCTGACAAATATGATTTAATTGGCCCGTAATTATGTTTAAGCTCATTTCCATATTCAAGGACTAATAATGTGTTTCCAAATTTGTTTGCTACTATAATACCGATGATTGGAGGGATATTATTAAAATTATATGAGAGTGTTGCAATTTCAGTTAGCTTATTCTCCAAAATCTTCTCGTACATTTTAACTTCATTAAAGACTTTCATAAAATACTCAAAGTGGACTATTTATTCAGATTATAAATTTGAAATAGAATAAATAGTCTTCCATTCTATGTTTATAAAGATAAGAGAGAGTGGTGGTTTCAATTGAAGATTATCACCCTAATATTACCTTATTGTGAATTTAAATACACTATGCCAATTATATAAAATATCTGAATGAATTGATTTTATAACAATTTAACATCTATTATTAATAGCTTTTATTCTGTTTTAAGCCTCAATCGACTTATATTATCATTTTTTGCTTTTGACCGTTAAATCTGAGGAACTTTATTGATTATAAAGATAATTTATTAAAACATAAAATCACATAGTAAAATCATTATGGATTCATATGAGAAGTTACCTGATAAAGAAATTACACCTTCAGGAAAAATATCAAAAAAATTCTTAGAGTTAAATATCACCTCTTTTAAGGATGCTTGTTATTATGTTCATAATCTAGACTATGGTTATAATTCAAACTATGATGATGAAATGATTCTCTTTAAAGAAAAAAAAGGTACATGTACTTCAAAGCACGCGATTATTGCGGGGTTGGCCAGAGAGCTTAATATACCACTTTATAAGCACGTTTGCGTTTATAAATTCACTGAGGAAATTACTACTGGAGTCAATGAAATTCTGAAAAAATATGATATCCCCTATGTCCCTATGACCCACTGCTTTCTAGAGTATAAACAAAATCGCTTTGACATCACGGAAGGTAATAATAATGGAAAAAAAAAAAATATTGACGAGTACATCATCTCAGAAAGAGTGGATCCTTTTATCAGTGGGAAGGACGAATATTTACTTTATAAAAGGGTATTAAAAGAATATGTGCTACCTTCTAAAGAGATGGATGGGATAGCAGAAAAAAAGCTGTTAAAAGCAAGAGGGGAATCTATCCTTCTCTTAATAGCCAGTATTAAAAAATAAAATTGTCTATTTTTATTTGCTACGTTGAGGTTTTATTGATTTAAATCCAAGACAATAGGTTTATGGATTTTGTTTGATAAACTTTATTATTAGTTCTGCGAGTTCAGGACCTTTATCTTCTTGAATAAAATGTCCTCCACCTTTAATAAGAACATGATTTTGTCCTTGAGCTCCAGGAACATGGTCTTCCCAGGGTTTCTCTCCACCTTTTGTAATGGGATCACTATCACCAAATGCAGTGAAAAAAGGTTTTTCCCATTTTAGAAATTGCTCCCATGCATTTTTGTTTGCTTCATGTTCTGGATCGTCTTTAGTTGTTGGGACGAGAGATGGTAAAATTCTGGGTCCTGCTTTAAATTTATCATCCGGAAACGGCGCATCATACGCTTTTAATATGTTTCTTGATAATTTAGTAGTTGTAGCTCCTTGTACTATCCTTCCTACCATGAATTTAGGTGTGTTCTTAGAGAATTCTTGCCAATTGAGAAATGCCTTAGACATTCTTTGCTCTCCTGTTGGCAATCCACCATTGGATAAAAAGATTCTCCTAAAACGATCTTGCTCTTCAATTGCAATCCTAAGACCAATCAGAGAACCCCAATCCTGACAGAATAATGTGATTCTTTGAAGATCAAGTTCTTTTACCAATTGCTTCATCCATTTTACATGCTTGCGATATGTATGATCACCTTGCTGAGTAGGTTTATCAGACTTTCCAAATCCAACTAAATCTGGCGCTATCGTCCTATACCCTGCGTTTACAATAATAGGGATCATATGTCTATATAAAAACGACCACGAGGGTTCACCATGCATTAATAAGACTACTTCTGTATCTTTAGGTCCTTCATCGACGTAATGGATTCTTATTCCGTCAACTTCAAAATAATGTGGCTTAAAGGGAAAATTTGGTATATCCTTAAAGTTTTCATCTGGAGTGCGTAAAATTTCCATCTTTTCATACCTTTATATAAAATTAAGTTGGTTAATATTATAAACCAAGTTTTAGTGATGTTACTCTATTTATAGATTTAATATTTAGAGACTTCATAAACAATTCTATTTTCAATTTTATTTTCCTCTAAAATATCAATAAAGTCCATCTTGCAAACTTTTTTAAAAGTTAATAATGCCTCTCATCTGAAGAAGCCGCAAAAATAAACCCTCCAGAGAGAGCTTTTGAAAGTGAACCGACCTTCTTTTGAATTATCATAATTAATCCTACATTTTTTTTTCAATGATAAACATTAAATTTGTAGAGAGTGTTATTAGACTATGCCACTAAAATTTCCTTTTGAATCTAAAGGGTTTCACCCATTTGGAGAGTTACTTGGTTTTAACTTTACTAAATTAAGTAAAGGATTTTCTCAATGTGTTTTGGATGTTAAAGAAGCATTAATGAATCCACATAAAGTTTTACATGGAGGAGTTTTATATTCTATGGCAGATACTGGTATGGGGGGAGCACTTTATTCTTTATTAGGAGATGATGAGCTCTGTGCTACAGTAGAAATAAAAATCTCTTATTTTAAATATGTTAAGGATGGAAAAGTAATTTGTGATACTAATGTTATACACAAGGGTAAAAGATTTGGAATTCTTGAATCTGAATTACGTAATGGTGAAACTCTCGTAGCAAAAGCAAGTGGAACGTTTTCAATTTTTAAAATTAAGAAGGAATGAAATTGAGATTTTTTTTTGAATCTTTTTTTTTTGAATTTAATAGTTTAAATATTAGAATTCCTATTATTTTAAATGTATCCAATAAATTTTCTATTGAAAAATAATGGGCATTGATGAGAAAAAGAACCAAGAGATACTGAGTAAAGTACGATGTGTTGTGTGCTATTCAGGAGATCCCTACCCTGAATTATATATATATAAACAAACTGAGAAACCTAATTTTATTAGAAAACTAAAGAAAAGAGACAATTTAACGTTTAGGCTAGAAGTTCCTACCTGTCAAGAGTGTAGGAAAAAATTTCATAAATGGAGGTTATATAATCTTTTGTCTAACGGTGTTTATGTATTAGGTCTTACCACCGTAATTCTTGGTATTTTTTTTCTTATATTTCACCAAGTTTTAGGTGAAAGGGGAATTCCCTTATTAGGAATTGGATTTTTACTCATTATATATTCATTGGTTTTACGTTATATAATTGGAAAAATAAGTTCAAACCCAAACCAATACTTTTTTTACGATTTTTCTGGAAATAATTTCTATATTAAACCAATGGGGGAAAATGATTGGATCTTATATTCTCTCTGGGTTAAGAGTTTCTTAAATGAGAACAGAATGTGAAAACATAATTTTAACTTAATATTTAAAATTTGTATCTACATGTGTTATAGATTGAACTCCTTATATCATTAGCTCGCTTAAAAACTGGTTCCACATTTAATAATGTGTTACTGTTAAAATTTATGATAAGGCCTATCTTGGGATCACACAAATTTACAGAGCTTCTCATACCAGCATGCCCAAAAGTGTCTGGAGAGCACATCAGACCTTGTGCTTTTCCTTTAAAAAAGCCGTAACCATAAGAAGGTCTTAAATCATACTCCCCTAAATTAGGAAAACTGAGGATTTGATCAGTTATACCCATTCGATGGGTTGCTGTAAATAGATCTAGTGTTTTTTTCTTGATAATACGAGTGCCTTCTCTTGATTCTCCTCCATTCCAAAGTGCCTTATAGAATTTACCTAGATCAGTTGCCGTATTGTAGGATGATCCTCCTGGGAGAATTACATGATCAGGAATGTTTCCAAAAAGATTATAGAAATGAGCCCATGGTATATAATCTGGAGCGGTATCTTTAAGAGCTAAACGATCACCCAATTGCTCTGCTTTGTGTTTTGTCATACCTAAACTACTATCATTCAATCCAAGTGGTGTAAATATCTCATCCTCAATATATTTCTCAATTCTACGCCCATCAATGATCCTTACTATTTCCCCTAATAATACCCACCCTGAAGCATGATGATAGCCACATTGAGTTCCCGGCACATACTCTGCTTTTTCATTACATATGTCTCTTATCCATTCTTCCCAATTGATGGTATCATCTTGAGGATATTTCCACATGGGAAAGCCTCCTTCATGAATTAAAACATGCTCGATTGTACATGATTCTTTTCCATTAGTAAACTCAGGAATTATACTTTGTATTGGTTGATATATATCTAACTTCCCTTGCTCATATAGTTGAGCAATAGCCAAAGCTGTCCATGGTTTACCCGCTGAATAAAGATGCATAATTGTATTTCTTTTCATTGGTACTCCGAGGCGTGCTTCTCCGATGGCAATATTTAATACAGTTTGACCCTCACGAGCTATATGTAGTTGAGTTCCAGAATGCAATTTTTCTTTAACTTGCTTTTTCAACAGATTAATAACATCATCCAACCCAGAACTACTCATTCCTACACTATCTGGATTTCCTTCAATTCCACCATCAATATATGACTCTAACATTGAATTACTACATTTAGCAATAAAAAAAAAGGTTATGAATTCTGAGTAAATCAAATAATTTCATGAGGAAATATCATGGTTATGTATGCATAGATGCTAGTGAAGAACTTGATGATTTTTTTTATGATTATATCTATGGTGAACGCCCATATGCTCATAAAAGGATAATCAATGATTAGATTATATTATCCATTATTGCATTCAGCAATGTAAAAATTAAAAATTTATGAACTGCTTACCATATTTAATTTCTTTAAAAAAAAAGTGGCAAGTAAAATATGGAATTCTACGATGTAGTGAAAATTAGAAGAAGTTATCGTGTATATAAAAAGGATATGCCTGAAAAAGACAAGATTGAAAGGATTCTTGATGCTGCTCGTTTAGCACCTACATGGGCAAATCAACAGGGCGTACATTACATAGTCGTCCAAGAACCCGATAATGTTAAAGCTTTGTGGGAATCAATTGGACAAAATACCAAGTTTGTTAAAGCACCAATGTTCATTGTTGGATTAATTTCTGAGAAAGGCTCTGGAACTAATTTGAATGGTGAAAAATATTATGGTGTAGACTTTGGAATTTGTTTTGAACATTTAGTTTTAGCAGCAGCTGCAGAAGGTTTAGGAACATGTTGGATTGGATGGTTTTCCGAGGAAAAAATAAAAAAAGCATTAAATATTCCTAAAAAATACAAGGTAATGGGAATAACTCCTTTAGGGTATCCAGTTAAACCAAAAAGTGAAGTTACTGAGAGAAAATCGCTTAGAGAAATAGTTCATTATGAAAATTTCTAAATTTTATTTTTATTTTTCCACTCTATGACAGTTTGAAATTATGAGAAATAGAAAATGCTTTAGATGCGGTAAAGAATTGGACTATGAAAATTATATCAAAAACAGCAGTTCAAAATTCATAGAGCATTTTACAAAAATCTGGAATAGTGAATATATTGAATTGTACTGTTGTCATTGCTATTCTTTTAAGACAAAGTATCAGCCTTATATTCTCTCAAAATCTGAAATTCATTCTAAAAGATAGATAATATTTTTCTTTATATAGCTAGAATAAGATTTCATTTCATGAACAAGAAGTTCGAAGTATTATGTGAAGTATTCTTTTCTGACCCAAAATCAGGGATTTTAATGAGCCTGGTAGGAAGGATTGATAAACTTAGGTTAGCCACGTTTTTAAATAGATCCGAAAAATTCTTAATTTTCAAAGAAAGACATCATCCTCCAATTCCAAAAGCGGAAGTAAAAGATATTGTAATTTATCGTGAAAATGAAATAGATAGCGAAAAAAAGGAAGGTTCAAGTTTAACAAAGAATATGAAACCTAATTATGGAAGAATAATATAAGTTCTTTATAATTGAAGTTAGTCTATTTCAGAATTCAATTCATGATGAGTTTGGTTCAAGTATTTCTCCTACATAATACAATCCAACTAAATTCCCTCTTCGCTGAAACTTCCTGGAAACTAATAATATAATTACATGTTCATTCTCATCTAATAAATTATTTTCTACAGCATGTTTCACAGATTGTTCTATTATTTCTTCAGCATTCATTTTGAAAAAATCAAGATTTTCTATGTGGAAAGGTTGTACTGCCCATACTAAATGTAATTCTCGCGCGGTCTTTTTTGATGGAGTTATAGCGATGATTGGTAATGGTGGACGATATTTAGCTATCATTCTCGCTCCATATCCCGTTCTTGTGATCACTACTATTTTACCCCTAAAATTAAGCTCTTCCATTTCTGTTGCCAACGCATGAATAGCATGTCCAAGAGTTTGTGTATGTGTTAATCTATCAGAATCAAATTCATCAGGAGTTCTTTTTAACATATTTTCAGTCGCAGTTTTTGCAATTTGATTCATATATTTTACTGCATTTGTAGGGTACTTTCCGACAGCAGTTTCTGCTGAAAGCATAACAGCATCGGTTCCATCCATAACAGCATTATATACATCACTGGCCTCGGCTCTTGTTGGTATAGGGTTAACCACCATTGACTCTAGCATTTGGGTCGCAACTATTATTGGTTTTCCTTCACGATTGCTTTTGTAAATCATTTCCTTTTGCCATAATGGTACTTTATCGGGATCTATTTCTACACCCAAATCACCTCGAGCAACCATTATACCATCTGAGACTTCTAATATCTGATCAAAATAATCTAAAGCAATTGGACGTTCAATTTTAGAAATTAGTTTAATTGTAGAATTCCCATAATTTTCTAGTATCTTTCTAACATGAAGGACATCATCACTACCAGAAACAAAAGATATAGCTACATATTCAGGGTCTAATTCAGCAATAAATTCAAGATCTATTATATCCTTTTCTGTTGGCACTTTTTGAGATAATTCACCAGATGGAATATTAACTCCTTTCCTATTACTTATCATCCCTCCCGCGAGTATGTCTCCTATAACATGGTCTGTTTCTTTCTTTTTTACCTGAATTTTAATGATGCCATCATTTATAAAAAAAATATCTCCTATTCTCATCGATTTAAGAAAGCCCTTTAATGGAATGGAAAACTGTTCTTGATCACCCATAATTTTTTTCTCGTAGACTTTCACTTCCTGCCCTATATTTAAATTGTAAGGTTGGTCGTCTTTAAATTCACCTACCCTTATTTTCGGTCCTTGAATATCGGCTAAAATGCCAATGAATTCACCTACTTCTCTTATTTTTTTAACTAATTCTCTTTTTTCCGAATGTTCTCCGTGAGAAAAATTCAAGCGAAAAATATCTACACCGGCCTCAATTAATTTTTTAAGCATTGTTTTAGAGCTTGAAATGGGACCTAAAGTTGCTACTATTTTAACAGTATTATCTCTAAATGGCATATCAATAAACCAATTTGTATGTGGTGGATAATTATTATAATTAATAATATTATTGAGTGTATCCTTAAAAATTATTCATTTTCTACAAGATTCTTTAATCTTACGATCTTATTACGAAATTCATTCCTAATTTTATTTAAAGCCTTGATAGCGCGAGTGTAATTCTCAACGAGTTTAAGCTCCTTTAGTAAAATCAATTGAACTCTTAATGTTTTCGGAAAAATTGAATATTGGATTAGTTTTAATTCATTTTTAATTAAGTACTCACCTGCTAATTGGGCTAACAAATCTGAACTGTTATTTGCAAGAGTTACAGATAAATAATATCTAATTTTAGGCTTCTTAATGTAATTCTTCACATTAATAAGATAAAAGTTTTTGTGATGCTGATTTAAATCATAAATGGCCTGAACTTTTAAAATTCTTAACACATCATCAACAACTTCAGAGATAGGAGAATGTTTTCCCTTTACCTTTTTTGAAGCTTTAGTAATATCAGTTTTAATAAAGGTTTTAAGATCCTCTTGGTCAGACATGACTGTTTTTACGTTTATAAGATTTGAAAAGATTCTAATATTGAATATTTTTTAGGTACATAGTACAGAAATTAAATATTTAATATAAGTCTTTTATGACAAATTCTAAATCGAGATCTTTGAGAGTTTCTTCTAATGGGTATCCATTTTCAGGATTCCAGCCCATTTCTTTACAATATCCCTTATAAAAATCTTCATATTCAATAGTTATTCCCTTTGTTGGGCCCCTCTTATCTGGAGGATGCCCAGTAACCCTACTTGATAACTTATTATTAGCTATATCAATACCCTCACGTAGCGTGAATGATTGTCGTAGAGTCTGTATTCTTAAGCCTATTTTTATAATATCATCTACCGTAATGTTCCAACCAGTTAAAGCGTTAATAAGGTCGGTAAAAGGGTAAGAACCAAATAAGGTTGCGAACATGCAAAGCCCTACACTATTTAAAACTTGATGAAAAGAAGAGATCATCATCTGTCCTTTTTGTTTTTTTTTATCATCTCTCTTCCAACCAGAAGGTAACTTGAAGCCTTTCTGAAATTTATTTATAGGACCAATATCAATAAAGTCTATGCTTGCTGCTGTATGCCTTCCCGGAGTTGGATCATAACAATATGTAAATGCTAAGGATGGAAATATTCTAGGATTATGCATGGCGATTTCTGAACCTAAAGAAGTAATATTATATTCAGAACATCCATTTCCTATTTTTTCTGCGGCAATTTTACTTCCATCAGCTAATACATCTCCAAATCCCTCCCGTTTTATTATCATCTTTACTAATTCAATTATTGCTTTTGAATTCCCCCATGTTAGTTCTAGTCCGCCAGTATCTTTCAAACTTATAAACCCTTTTTCAAAACATTCAATTGCAAAAGCTATAGTGGCCCCTGTAGAGATAGTATCAATTGCTGCTCTATTGCATAATTCGTTAATTTCAAAAATAGATAATAAATCATTATTAAGAAGAAGAGCTCCAAAAGAACAACAGGTTTCATACTCAGGAAGATATGTTTCTTCTAAATTTAACTCTGGAACTTTTAAAATAGCCCCACATTGAACAGGACAACTGAAGCATCCATAATCCCTTATTTTATAGTGTTGAATTTCTGTAGCTGAGAGACTTTTAGATTTATTGAACGGAAAATCATACATACCAATTCCATCCCAATTTTTTATGGGTGAATCATTCGTTTCTGCTGAAATGGTATTTGCAACACAAGTTCCAAAGGATTTATATATCTTTTTTATCATTTTTGGAGGACCTTTAAACCCAATTCTAAATCTCCGAATTGTTTTTGCCATGTTTGGAACATTTTTTAAAATAGAGGCTATTAATCTATTTGGTTCTCCATTTGAACTATTTTCATTATAATCTTTTATTAAACCTAAAAATTTGTCTTTATTCTGAATTGGAATTTTGTTATTTCCCTTTAAAACAAGCATTTTTAACTTTTTAGAACCCATAACTGCGCCAATACCCGAACGTGCTGCAATACGCCCTTTATCGTTTGCGATTCCTGAGATTCGGGACAAATTTTCACCTGCTTGTCCAATCCCCGCAGTTTTTATAAACTTTCCATGCTTTTGTTTCAGTTTTGTTTCAGCCTCGATTATGTCCAATCCCCAAATATCAGAAGCATCTAAAATTTCCTTTTTACCATCCGTAATTAATACATATTTAGGAGAATTAGCAGCTCCCGTAAAAAGAATAGCATCATACCCACATTTTTTTATCTCTGGACCAAAAGTTCCGCCACTATTCGAATCACCCCATGTTCCTGTTAAAGGAGATTTGCTCGCAACCATATATCTCCCAGAAAATGGAGCAGCAGTTCCGGTTAATAGCCCAGGAAAGAAACCAAACACAGATTCAGGACTTAATGGATCAAGTCCGGGGAGCATAGTCTCATAAATAAGTTTTACTGCTAAACCATATCCTCCAAGATAATTTTGATAAATTTTTTTGTCAATTAATTTCTCTTGAAATATCTCTTCAGTGAGATTTACCCATAAGACCTTTCCAAAAAACCCTGTTTTCATAGATAATTTTCAGATTTCTTTTAATTTCTAATAAATTTAACTTATTAAATTTTTTCGAAAGTAACAAGTTTTTTAATAAAAAGTTGTTTAATCAAACGGGTGTTTATACAACTAAATAGCTTTTTTGATTAATGTAAAATCAGAAACAACAAGATCATCATAATGATATAGTTCAACGACACTAAAGTGAGATTATGCCTAACCTAAATTTGGTTGAAGAAACATTTAAATATATAATTTATTATAATTGTGATGGTACCAGATCATAGCGATCCCTCAGAAATAATCATTTATTCTTTATTTCAGAAAGATCGCGACACTCCGAAAGGGTTATATTTAAAAATAGGTCCTAAGATTCAAATATCAATTAATTAGCGTAAAAATCAAATATCACTCATGTCTTTAGTTAGAACAGTAAATAATAATGAAGTCAATATTCAGAAATTCATTGATTGGGATAAATTTGAAAACGTATTTTATAATAATTTTTATTTAGAACATTTCAAGATTGTTGTCAAGGTGCCTCTTTTTCCAAAACGGGATTCTAAAGAAGATATTAAAATTAAAAAGTTCAATCTTGTAAAATATACCTTTCTTATATCATATGATTAAATAATCTTTAACCTTACCCATTTGATTATTAAGTCTGAGGATTTTCTCTCATTTCTCTATAAATTTTGTTCCAACAGGAGAAACATATGTAATCTCCATCTTCTAATAAGACTAAATCTTTGGTTGCACGTATCATTCCACATTTGCGGCAGGTCTCGATCATAACGCTGACAAATATAATTAATTATTATATTAAGAAGATAATACTCCAATTCTTTTCATTATATTTATTTCATATTAATAGATTCAGCAAGCTTTTTGATTTCGGTTCGATCAAGTTTTCCAGCTTTAGTTATAGGTAATGACTCAACAAAATTTATTATGCGGGGTTTTTTATATGAAGCAATTTTAGAGGCACAAAAGTCAGATACTTCAGACAAGGTCATTTTTTCACCAAGTTCAAGTTTGATGAAAGCAGTTATAATTTGACCCCATATATCATCCTGTTTACCTGTGATTGCAACGTTGTTGATTTTTGTATGTGTTCTTAGAACATCTTCTACTTCTCCGGGAAATATCTTTTCTCCTCCTGATATTATTAGTTCACTCGTTCTTCCAACGAAATATACATTTCCTTCATTATCCATTTTACAAAGATCACCTGAATAAAGCCATCCTTCTTCATTGAAGACTTCCTTGGTTTTTACATCATCTTTATAATATCCTTTCATTATACTCTTCCCTTTATAAATCATTTCACCAACTTCACCAACAGGAACATTTTCACCTTCCTCATTAATCACTCTCATTTTAATGCCGGTGACTATCTGCCCAATATAACCTTTTTTAATTTTAGGAATATCATCATGAGTTATAAATGCAATTGTAGAGGTACCTATTGTTTCAGTACTTCCGTATCCATCCACAAGAACTTTGTCTGGAAACTTCTCTAAAATTTCAATTTTCATTTCTTTAGACATTTTTGCTCCACCAGAAGTAATCATTGTAAGGGAACTAAGATCAAATTTATCCAAATCAGAAAAGCTTAACCAGAGTCGATACATAGTTGGAACCATGAAGACAGTAGTTATTTTTTCATCTTGAATGATTTGGCATATTTCTTTTGGATCAAAACTCTTACTAACAGGGAAAATCATTAAATGCCTCATTCCAAGATTTGTTAGAACGGGCATTAAACCACTCACATGATAAATCGGTGTAGGGATTAAAAACTTCATTTTCATGCCTGATGGTGGGATTAACGCTTTTGCTGGTATCTTTTTATTCCTTATTAATTTCATACCATGTGTAGGAGTCAGATATGTTGCATTATATAAATTAGCATGAGTTAACATCGCGCCTTTCGGTAGTCCAGTTGTACCGCCTGTGTAAAGTAATAACCCTATCTCCTCATCATTAACTTGGATATTAGGATTAATTGATTCTTTACCTTGAATAATTTTTTCATAATTAATCATTCCATTAAAAACTTCTTCTATCGGTGTACCTACAACGAATATATGTCTGAGATTCTCAAATTTATGCTCATCAATAAGTCTACGTGTGATTTCAATAAAATCTTTATCTATAAAAACGCCGCTAATATCAGCATTTTCATATATATACTTCAATTCTGTTGAGCCATATCTCACATTTATAGGCACAGGAATAACTTCGATTTTTTGGAGTCCAAACATTATTTCCAGATATTCAGGCGAGTTATAAAGTAAAATACCGTATTTATCACCTTTCTTCACTCCTAAATCTAAAAAAACTCTAGCTATTTGATTTGCACGATTATTTAATTTATTAAATGTATAAATATTGTTTCCGTGCTTTACAATATCAAGATCACCAAAATTTAGTATTAATTTCTCTAACACTTTATTTGCATATCCCATAAAAACACATCCTATTTGATAATTTTAAAAATATTAAATGGTAAGTTGGAAGTCTTAATTAAATATATTGTAAGAAGAGCAAAAACCAAATCAATTAAGCCAAAAATCAATAATCCTAATCCAATTGTAGGAATTAGAACTATATTTATAAAAATTACAATCTGGATGATTAACCGTAATATAATTATTAATATTATATTAAGCAGATACTTCTCTACATTGTAAGCCGAGAATGATAATATTAAACCAATAATAATTGCTAACAAACCGGCTGTGTGAGCAAAAATAGGGTAGTCTAATCTAGTTATATTTAGGCCTAATAAATTTAATAATGGCATTATGAAAAATATCAATATAAAACCAAAAATAATTTCATAAATACCTCCAATGAGAGACACTAACTTGAGTTTCTTAATATTACTGTTTGTCATATTTTTATCAATATCTGCTTATCTCCCTAAAAATTTTGGCTCTCTTTTCTCGAAAAAAGCAAGTAATCCTTCTGTAAAATCTTCAGAATCAAACGCTTTAAATAAACTTTCAGCTTCTCTGTCAAGAGCTTCAATAGTTTTTTGTTCAAGTGTTTCATTGATGGCAAGTTTTGCTAAACCAATCGAAAATGTTGGGCCTTTCGCTAATTTTTCTGCGATTTTTAATACATTGTCCATGAACTCATCATTAGGAAATACACCATTAATTAAACCCAGCTCTAAGGCTTTTTGTGAGCTAAATCTATCACCGAAGAAAATTAATTCTTTTGCTTTATGGATACCAATTATCCGTGGTAAAATATACGTTGATGACATTTCAGGAATAATTGCTCGCTTCATGAAATAGGTTCCTAATTCTGCTGTTTCTGAAGCATAAATTAAATCGCAGTTTAAAGCTATATTCATTCCACCACCTAATGCCAGGCCGTTAATAGCTGCAATAAGAGGCTTTGGTGTTTTTTGCATCTTCAATACTAATCTTTTTTGAGAAACATCTATCTCCATCTCTCCCGATTGCATTTTTCCACCATCCTCGACCTCATCAACATCGCCAGCCATGCCTTCACTAGCTTGATTAAAATCACCTCCAGTAGAAAAGGCTCTGCCTTTTCCTGTAATTATCGCTGCTCTAATTTCAGTATTGCTAGCAACTTCATCTAATGCTTCATATATTTCATCAAACATCATACCATTTATCGCATTCAATTTATATTCCCTATTGAATGTGATAATTGCAACATTATTCTTTATTTCAAATAAAAGATATTTGAATTCCATTTTCTAATTACTTCTATTTACTAATTATAATAAAATAAAAAAAAATAGTTTATTTATCTATTCATTTCATTAACATTTGTAATTTCAACATATCATTCATGGGTCCTTTTGCTTTAATTTTCCCACCCATAAAGGCTTTAGTTGGGCTCATTTCTCTGTTCATGATATCAATTATAACTTCACTATTTGTTGTAATAGTCATGTCAGGATCCTCAATATCTCCCTCTTTTATTTCACACTTAGCGTCTTTGAACACAAGATAATAATTATCCGTATCAGTGAAATTGAATTGTAAGGTTTTATCAAAATCTTTGAACCGGTCTTGATATGCTGGATCTTCTAACTTAATAACCATCTTTTTAATTCCTTCAAGTAATTCTTCATTTGTCATGTTAAATTCCTCCAATTGTATTTTCTATAAAAAAAATTCATTATTTACCCTTCCATTTGGGTTCTCTATTACCTTCCATAAAGGCAGTGAAACCTTCAATTACATCTTCACTCTGGAAAAGTTCTTGGAATGGTGCCCAAAGAGCTCCGATACATTTTCGTTGTTCTAAATGA
Source organism: Promethearchaeota archaeon (assembly GCA_019057775.1). The sequence continues at coordinate 5,359 of JAHLWT010000037.1, read as the reverse complement.
CCACCTTCAAAGAACCACTTTTTTGTCCATTTATGACTTAACGGAGCGACTTTTTTCATTTCATTAGCCATTTCCATGACAGCATCGTGTAACTGATCATGAGGTACGACTTTATTCACTAATCCTATACGGTAAGCTTCTTGCGCATCAATGATCTTACCAGTCAGTAATAATTCCTTTGTGTATCGTAAACCAATCATTTCAGGTAGTAAAATCATCGCAAGACCACTAGCTAAACCTCTTCGATTTTCCCAGAAGCCCATTACTGCATCACCAGCCGCAATAGCAACATCACAGAATAATGTGAGTTCTAATCCCCCGGCATATGCGACCCCATTGATAGCTGCAATCATAGGCTTAGGATATCTTAACATTATCTCGTTTGGATCTAATAAGATACCAAGAAATTCAGCTAAGCTTCCAAATCCTGCTGTTGCCATCTGTTTAATATCCAAACCTGCAGAAAATGCTGAACGCCCTTTGATCTGAGTATCATTTCCCGTTAAAACAATGACTCGGACACCAAGATCATTTTCAGTATCAACTAATACTTGCATTATTTCTTGCCACACTTCTCGAGCAAGAGCATTCCTTCTTTCAGGTCGGTTTATAGTAATCCATCCAACTTTATCTTCAATTTCAAAAGTAATTGCTTTATACTTTACCATATCTTTTACCTCCTAAATTATAATTTATCGGCATCTTCTTTTGTGGGACCTCTAACTGAAGGTGTCAGCATTCGCTCATCAACATCCTGCATGAACTCATTACGACCAATAAATAATTTCAAGATATCGTTTGAACCTCCTGCTATTTGCATCAAAGCACCATTCTTTAATATACCTCCAATACCAGTTTCTTGGAGATAACCATCACCACCACATATAAATAATGCGTCTAATGCCATCTCTGTTAAAGATTGAGTTCCAAATATTTTCGCTGTAGAAGATTTCAGAGCAAAAGTAAACATATCTGCTTCTCCAGTATCCAATAAATGAGCCAAATAATAGAGATATACGCGAGTCAGATTCATTTTCATGCTTATGTTGGCCATCCTTAACTGGACACCATTATATCGTGAGATAGGAGCCCCAAATTGCATTCTTCTACGACCATAAGCTCTAGAGGTCTCTAATAAATTCCTTGAAGAGCCAACGACTCCAGCGATCCCTAGACGCTCAATATTTAAAGCGCTTACCATCACTGTCCATCCATCTCCAGGATCTAATATCATAAATTCTTCTGGAACCCGAACATTTCTATATCTTATCACTGCATTAGCCATTTCGACATCTCCAATAAGTTGATTTATTTTTTCATAAGTAATCCCAGGAAGATTAGATGGTAGAAAAAAGGCTGTTAGATGACGATGTATCCTTCTCATATCTGGATCTGTATTAGCATAGAGCATATGATAATCTGATAAAGGGCCAAGAGTAATGAAACGTTTCCATCCATTTAGAACCCACTCATCACCGTCCTTTTCAGCATGTAGTTGAATACCAGCGGCGTCATTGCCGACATCTGGTTCGGTAACCGTAATAGATGCCCATTTTTCACCCCTTACAAGGGGAATCATAAACTTCTCTTTCTGTGCCTCCGTACCAAAAAGATGAACTGGTCCAGCCCCGAAAACAGAAGTAAGGAGGGGGTTAATATTTATCATGGATCGTCCAATTTCTTCATTAAGAATGGTATACCCCGCATAGCCTTTATCCCGACCTCCATACTTTTCTTCCGCTAGAACCATCAAAGGATGGAAACCTTTGTCAATACAGATCTTAGAGGCTTCCCATTGAATTGTCATAGGATCTTTATTGTCTTCAAGGAGTTTTATAGCTAGCGGTTGGAGCTCCGTATCACAGAAATTTTCAACTTCATCAGCAAATTGCTTAGTGTCCTTGTCCCACCAAGGCATATAATCAAACATTATCGATACCCCTCCGCGGTGTAATTTTTATATGCGTCCTTTCCCATTCCATATTTAAGGTTTATATCACCGATTTCGTTCAAGCCTTGCCATGAAATTTTTGCAAGTTTAATTTTATCTTTCTCTATATAGAGATTAGCTAAATTAGCATCTCCTAATATCCGCAATACTTGCTGTATTTCTTTTTTTTTCACTCCAAGTAAAACAGTCATTTGATCAGCTTCCATATGGAGAGCCTGATTGTATTCGAAATTTTTTGCTAACAATTTCAAGGCCCGAAGTTCAATTTCCTCGTATATTTCAAATCACCTTCAAGTTTTATAATAAATATTTCGTCAATGTTTAAAAAACAACCCTATAAGGCATCTAAATTAGTTTGAATAAATTTAAACTTTTTCTAATTTATTTAAATAGATACGAATGATTTTATATATATTCAAATTATATAATTTAAATTAATGATTAAAATATATCTTATTTCTAAAAATATTGATGGATTATGGAAGTAAACAAATTAATATTTGAATTTTCGAATATAGGAAGATATAATATACTTAAAAGTTTATATCATCAAGCTAAAAGGCATAGTCAACTTGGAAAGGAATTAGGTATCCCTGGATCTGAAATCTCACGCCATTTAAAAAGACTTTACCAAAAAAATTTAATAAGTAAAGGAGTTGACAATAGATATTTTGTAACTAATATTGGAAAAATATTTCTACAAATGATGGACATCTTCGAAGTTTCTTTAAATAATGGAGAGTATTTAAATAGTCATGATATCACCTTAATCCCTGTAAATCTTATCTTTCAGTTAGGCAAATTAAAAACAGTTGAATTAAGTAACAAAACTATGGAAAATATGGAAATTTTTGAAAACTTAGTTAAAGATTCTGATAAATTTCTATATGTAATTACAGATCAATATCAGAAATCTCTTTTGAAAGAAGCAGAGAAAAAGATGAAAAATCAGTCAGTTAAAATCAAAGCTTTAGTGGATAAAAACCTGTTAAAATCGTACAATATACCTGAAGGGTGGTCTAATTTATTTGAAACCCCTAAAGTGTTTTTTAAAGAGATGATAAAAAATATTAGATTATTAGATAAAATTGGGCTCTCTCTTGTAGCGTCTGAGAAGGGTTCAATCCTATTTCTAAGTCGGAATGGAGAAATTGATTATAGTCAATGTTTAATTGATAATCACGAGTCTTTTATAAATTGGACAAAAGAACTATTTGATTGGTATTGGGAAAAAGGGAAAGACATAAAACCCTTTATTAGGAAAGAGATTCTTGGCAGTAATTAACTTTTCATACATATATATTCATATCTATGAAAATTTAATCCATGCTTCACAGGTTCTTAAAGCCGTAAATTTCTGTAATTTCTCAGTAGCAGAATCAATTTCTTCTTGAATCATAAAGTATTTTTTGGTGCCCTGTGTTTCAAGATCTTTAATTTTTTCAATAATATCATTATTAACATTATTTGAAAGTCTTCTAGTGTATTTTGCGCTTTTCTCTTTTAGGTTTGAATCACTAATTTCAAGAGATTTTAATTCTTCGATATAGCCCTGTTTATCAAGATTATCTAATTTATACCGAAAGAAATTCATACTTTGCTCCCGTAATTGCAGTGCTCCATTCACAATATGTCCATGATCCTCACTTTTACCTGTTATTGCCAAAAAACTCTCCAATGCAATCAGAATTAAAATGATTAGTGAAAAAATATCAAAAATAAGCAAGAAAATTTTAAAATCTGTTAAATTTTCAAATGAAATAGTAAATATTAATGAGCTCGAAACAAATAGGCTTAGAATTAGCATTATTATTGTTTTAATTTTTCTTTTTGAAGTAAAATTATCCCAAAGAACTGAATGAGCTGCTTCTAAATCAATAGAGCGATTATAAGCAGCTTTTATTTTTGTTATGGCAATTACCTTTAAGTCTTCTAAATCTGCATCTACTCGATCACTAATAATTAAGAAGATCCATACATCCTAAATTAAAAATTTTAACAATAGATTGTTAATTATATAAAATAAAAAAAAGGGGAGGAAACTTTTATATTGCTAATCTCTGAAACCGTAGTAGAAGTTAATAAGCAATAATAAAGTACCTTGAACTGTTAATGTATATGCCGGTACTGAAAAAATTGTAAAATCCCACTCAAAACTATAAACTATCAATGCTATTATTACTAAGATTAATACTACTGAGGAGAGGATATTTTTACCTTCTTTTTTCAACCAGCTTGTTTCCTCTGACATTAATTTTTCAATGATTTCCGCCTCTGTAAGAGATGCATCCATATTCTGTATTTTTTCTTTTAGACTTCTCTTTTCTCTAACCTTTATAATTGATCTGAAAAAAGCACCGATGATAAAAAGTCCAATCATTAGAAGGACGTCTGCCAATGTGTTTGTTATCGAAAATATGGTTCCTGGTTTTAAGAAGATGAGCATTTGAATAAGGATTAACATACTCACTAAAAAGACTCTTACTGTGTATTTGGGCAAATAGAGGGGTTTCTTTTCTTTTTTTTCATCTAGAACCAAATCAAGTTTCTTAATTTCATCAACAATCTCTTTTAATTTTTCTGCACCACTCTTCCTTGTAGTAAAATAAAAGGCTACAACGATAAAAATTGAGCTTGTTATTAAACCCGGAATCTGTTCCCCCGTTATTAAATAACCAAAAGGAAATGAGACAATCATAATCGTTATAAATGCACGAACTGTCCCACGTGGCATACCAAGTGGTTGACCATCTACTTTTCCATCTTCACTAAATCTGCTAATTAAACACCAAATACTAAATATACCAAATAAAATCCAAGTAATCATTTAATTTTCGCTCTTATCATGTGGATTCTAATTATATTGGAATTAATTTTAAATTGATTCATAACTTATTTAGATTCAATATGTTTTAAGATTTTACATACAATTTACTATAGGTTCTATAGTAATATATATATTTTTTTTGAGAATAAAAATTAAAGTTGAGGAAATTTTAAGTCTTCAATTATCTATTCTTTTTTAAGTTTCTTGTATTAAATATCTTTTCTATACTATTTCTATGTCATTTTAATTTATGTCGTGATTTATATTAAATGTAATTTAGTATTATCCGCGTTCCATTTTAGCGCCATTCAAATAGTTACCATGAAAAATAGTTATTATTATTTAAAATTCATATCACTATACTTATTCTTTATAGCTGATAATTCCAATTTCTAACCAAAAAATATAAATAATAGTTCTGCCAATATTTAATTATAAAAATTATAAAATAACGCATCATGATAAGGATTCTATATAAGAAAAAAACCAATATTTATCAAGCTCAGATAATTGACTTTATTCAAAGTAGAACAATTGAGACATACGAGATGTGGGTATCAAAAGACAGAAACTTCGTCAAA
>JAHLWT010000036.1 GCA_019057775.1 Promethearchaeota archaeon | reverse complement strand
AAAAAACAATTAGAAATCTTTTAATCATAATAAAACGTAATAATAAAACATAAAATCGAATAGAAAATTAAAATCTAAAAACAAATCATATTTGAATTAAAAAATAAGAGAGAATAAAAATGAGTCGAAAAGTGTGCGTTATTGGTATTGGATATACTGATTTCAATTCCATAACGCCTGATATACAATGGAAAGAAATCATGTATGAAGCTTGTAAAAAAGCATACATGGATGCGGGAATTGATGCAAGAAAAGACATTGATAGCTTTATAACTTGTGCTGAGGACTATTGGGAAGGTTTTAGTATTTTTGATGAATTCGTCCCTGACCAGATTGGTGCAGTATTACGCTCTTGTTGTACTGTTTGTGGTGATGGTCTTTACGGATTGGGAACAGCATACATGCAAATAATGACGGAATATTTCGATGTTGTAGCAGTCGAAGCGCATAGTAAAATCTCGGATTTGTTGACTTATGGAGACATTATGCTTCACGCGTTCGATCCTCGATTTGATAGGCCTGTAACTGGGCCTGTTGAAAGACCAAATTATGGAGGAAGCCCAGAGTATACTGTAGATAAACCAAAACCGTTAGTAGGACATTCAGATGAGAAGGAGCGAATTCATCCCTATTTCTTAGCGGGATTAGAAATGCAGCATTATTTAAAGAAAACAGGTACTACTGAAGAACAATGCGCTGCTGTTGTTGTAAAAAACAAGAAAAACGCATTCTTTAACCCATATGCCGATTACGAAGCCAAAATCTCAGTTGAAGATGTAATGAAATCTGAATACCTTTTTAAACCAATGAAAAGGCTAGATATCAGTCCGAATGTTGATGGTGCAATCTGTTTTGTTCTTGCTACGGAAACAAAGGCAAGAGAATTAGGAATCGAGCCAATTTATCTTTCTGGGTTCGGTTGGAGTTCAGAAACGCCATGGCTTGCAACTAGAGGAATGGACGCGGAATACGCGAAGAAAGCAGCAAAAATGGCTTATAAAATGGCGAGTATAACAGAACCTAAGAAAGAGATCGATATTTTGGAGATTGACGATAGATTTTCCTTTAAAGAACTTCAACATCTAGAAGCTTTAGGTTTTGCTAAACCTGGAGAAGCGGGTAAACTAGTTGAAGAAGGAGTATTAGAAGTTAAAGGCTCCCTCCCGACAAACACTTCTGGAGGTTCATTAGGCGTAGGAAACTGTGTTGAAGCGACAGGAATACAGAGAGCATTAGAGATTATTATGCAACTTCGCGGTCATGCAGGAAAAAGGCAGGTTTCCGATGCAGAAGTAGGACTTGCTCAAGCTTGGCGTGGAATTCCTTCTGGAAGCGGAGCAGTAGCAATATTTAAGAGGGGATAAGGAGGTAAAAAAAAATGAAAGAAGTAGCAGTATTAGGAGCCGGCATGACCTTATTTCGTAGACATTTAAAAGAAACTGGAAAAGAACTTTCTTTTTTGGCTACGAAGATGGCAATGGAAGATGCTGGCCTCCAAAAGGATGATATTGATATGGTTGTTATGGGAACCGCACCTGATGCATTTGATGGAATTCACATGAAAGGAGAAAATTTAATAGACGGTGCAGCTGGAGCAGGTAAACCGTATGTCAGAGTTTTTAACGGTGGTGGAACTGGAGTATTTGCCCCCATCGCTGGATGGTGGCATGTAGCTTCTGGAGTAGCGGATATCTGTTTAGTAGTCTGTGAAGAGAAAATGGGTAATTGTTATCCCCATCCACAAACTGCCTTTAGGCATATTTGGGATCCAATTTTAGATAGACCCCTTAATCCTAACTTAGTTTGGCTTTTTGCAATGGAAATGAACAAATACATGACAACTTATAATATTAAAAAGGAAGACATTGCCAGAGTTGCTGTAAAGAATAAAAGAAACGCCGTAGGGCATCCTTGTGCTCAGTTAGCTGATCCAAATATTACAGTTGATGATGTTTTAAATTCTGAAATAATGGCTTGGCCAGTGCAAAGATTAGACATCAGTCCACCAAGCGATGGTGCAGCAGCATTAATTTTCTGTAATAAAGACATAGTACATAAATTCACAGACGATCCGATTTATGTTAGCGGTGTGGGCTGGAACATTGATAGTACGATGTGGACAAATAGGGACTTATCCTTTCCTCGATATGTGGCACTAGCGGCTAAGATGGCTTATAAAAAGGCCGGCATCTTAAACCCACGAAAAGATATTGATTTTGCTGAACCTTACGATCCGTTTGATTATAAAGAACTCCATCATATGGAAGGTCTTTTACTTTGTGACAAAGGTGAGGCGCCAATTCTTACAAGGGAGGGAGTAACAGAACGAGACGGTGATTTACCAATTTGTCCATCTGGAGGGTTATTGGGAGTTGGAAATCCTATTGCGGCAACAATGGGCCAGAAAATTTGTGAGTTATATTGGCAATTAGCAGGAAAAGCAGGAAAAAGACAAATTCCAGGTGACCCAAGAGTGGGTGTAGGACAAGCGTGGGGAGATATAATGCAAATGGCAACCGTAATGGTATTAAGGAGGGGATAAAGAAATGGTAAAAAAGAAAGATTATAAGGAATGGCCTCCATATGCTCCAGGTACCCATGTGAGAGAATCTGATATAAGAGAGAAGAAAATTACATACTCGTGGTGGGAACCTGAAGTCCAATATAGCTGGTCTGTAGGACATGCTATGAGCAAATTTTTACAAGGATTGAAAGACGGAAAACTTTATGGTATACATTGTAAAACATGTAAAAGAGTACTTGTTCCTCCCCGAATGTTCTGTGAATATTGTTTTGGTCCAACAGAAGAATGGGTTGAACTGAAAGATACAGGTGAAATAGAAACCTTTTCTATATCATATATTGATGCAGATGCCCGAAGGATTGAAGAGCCCATTTTAGTTGGGGTTGTTTCAATTGATGGAGCATATCCTAAACCCATGGGATTTATGCATTATTTCGGAGAAATGACAAAAGACGAAATTAAAATAGGTATGAAGGTTAAGGCAGTATGGAAGCCTGAAAACGAAAGAGAAGGTTCTATTACGGATATTAAATATTTCAAACCTTTAAAAGGAGGTAGTGAATAATGGGATTTCTAGAAAAACAAACAGATCCAACTTCCCCCATGCATTGGCGAGGAGATATGCAAGCAGATTACTTTTATCCAAGTGGTATTGCCGGGGATAAATTCTTTAAACATTTGATGGAAAAGGATACCTTTTTAGCAACAAAATGTAAACCCTGCAACAAAATATTATTCCCACCTAGGTTATATTGTGAGGACTGTTTTGAAGAAATTCCTGAAGAGGATTGGATGGAAGTTCCTGCATCTGGTAAGGTAAAGCTTTTCACAAAAGCAACAATAAACGCCCATGGAGTAAAAATGGAAGAACCTAAGGTCATTGCTTTAATAGACATAGACAATACAGATGGTGCAATGTTAGGAATAATTAAAACCAATGAGCTTGATAAAGATTTTTCTGGCGTTAAGGTTAAGGCAGTACTTAGACCAAAAGGTAACAGAGAAGGAACATTGAAAGATATCTTATACTGGCAAGTAACTTAATATTTTAAATTAATTTCTATTTTAATTTTTTTTTTATTTTATTTTTTGAAAGATTTGATGAGAATATTTTTCTTTTTATATATTTTTAGATATTTAGATTAAAAAGAAGATTATAATATTGATTAAAAAAAAATAAATAATGGTTTAGAATTAAACTTGAGTTTAAACTCAACCTAATCCTTATAATGACACATGTTCTTGCTTTAGATGAAATATTTTTCTTGCTTCTTCACCTTGTGCTATTTCTCGTCCCGCAGCCTCGGCAACCTTTTTAGCCCAAGCTACTTGCTCGAAACTACCTTTAGCTAATTCACCTGAAATGACACGAGTATTGTCCTCTAATCCAACACGAATATGTCCGCCCCATGCGGCAGCACACATTCCAGCTTGAAATTGTTGCTTAG